>NZ_SMRO01000004.1:300000-523048 GCF_004359985.1 Paraburkholderia flava
CTGGTGGTCGTGCCGGTGGTGTATGCGGTGCTGGATGATTGGGCGGGGTGGGTGCGGAGGAAGTGGGGGCGGCGGGGATGAGCGGCCCGCTCCGCGAAGTTGGTAAAGTAGCGATCTATTCGCCTCCTTCGCGGTCCCCTCCCCATGCGCACCACCCGAGCCATCCACGCCGTCGAACGGCTAAAAACCCGCAGCGGCAATTCTCAGTTCGCGGCGATCTCGCTATCGGGCGGCCTGTTCTACCTGGTCGATCGCTCAAGCGGCAGCGATGTGAAGATGTGCGATCCGCTTCCGCTCGACGATTTCGCGAAGTTCGTCGATACGCTATCACCAGCGAAGCCGCGCAAGGCGAGCAAGTTCGACGTCGCGTTCGAGGCGCAGATCAAGAAGAGCGGGAAACAGGACTGACGACCGCTCTTCTGCGCATCACCGTCAATGCAGGTCCACCGCCAGCGTCTTGCCCGTCCCTTCCTGCGTCCACGTACCGACGAGGTGCCCGTCGGGTCGCGGCATCAGATCGAACACCGCCTTCGGTCCATTGTCGGGTGACTCGGTAAAGCGCAGCCCACCTTGCGGCAACGCTTTCGGCTCCAGCGCGATGAGCTTGCCGACGCGATCGTAAAAGTAATAGTTGACGCTCCCGCTTTCCGTATCGATCACGAAGGTCACCGGATAACGGCCACCGAGCGTGCCGCGATAGACGCCAATGCCGATGCCGCGCCCGCGCGCATCGATTGCGCAGTCCGTGCGACGCTGCACCAGCAGGCAGCGGCCGTAGTCGGACAGCAGCGGCGCCAGCTCCGCATAGGCGAAGCCATTGCTGAATTCGCCGAGATCGTCGAAGGCCTGCACCGCATGGGCCGCACATTGTTCGCGAACCACCATCAGCCGGTCAGGCGTCAGTTTCAATTCGTCTTCCGCAAGCTTGCCGTCGGCGATAAGCGGCCGGCAGTCGCCGTAGATCATGCGCTGGGTAGTCGGCGCATCTTCGTCGTCACCGGTCGACGGGGCCGCGTCCGCCGCATGCGGCTTCTCCGGCGGCAGCTTCGCGACGAAGTCGTCGAGCCGCTTCAGGCGTGCGCGTTGCACGTTGCGCGTGAGGGTCGCCAGCCCCTGCGGACTGAATAGCACGCCCACCGTCAGAATCTGCCCGGAGTGCGCATCGAAGTTGTACGTATGCTCGCCCGCCGACGGGTAAGCGCCCATGTACTCGCCGAATATCGCCACGGACCACCAGCCCGGAACATTGGCAGCGACCTTGTAATCGAGCGACGTCACACCGTCGCGAATGCCCGACGGCGGCCATATGGGCTTCGCCGGGTTCTTCGGGTCGGTGGCAGGCGGTGCTTCCACTTCCGAGACGAACAGCCAGTCGTTGATCCGCTGCATTGCATCGGCGTCGCCGCTATTCGCCGTGCCCGTCACGTACGGCAAGCGATACGGACCCGGGTTCATGCCGTGACCGGATGCCTTCATGCTGACCGTATCGACATGAAGCTGGGCCTGTGCCGCACGCGGCATGCCCGTCAGACACAAGGTCGCGCAAAGAACAGCAGACAGGGGGAGCAGTTTTAGCTTCATCGTAAATAGAAAAGGATTGCGTTACTGATTCGTCCGGTTCGTCAGGCGTGCGCGGAATCATCGCTCCCGCCCGTTCGCGCCGGTCTAACGTAATAGATATCCCACTCTTCCTCGTCGACCTTCTGGAACCCATGGCGTTGATAAAAGCGGTTCGCATCGCTGTCACGAAGCGCCCCCACCTTGACTGCAACCGAACGCGAATCGGCGTCGGCAAAGACGCTGTCGAGCACCGCTGAACCGATCCCTGTTCCCTGATGTTCCGGAAGGACGTACAGGTTTTCGAGCACCACGCAATCGTCCGCGGGCTTTACCACGACGAAGCCAACCGATACCTCATCGACCACAATGAATCGACAGAACGCAGGATCGAACGACGACAGAAAACGATCTCGCGCCCGCTGGGGATCAAAGCGGCCAACGCGCTCCAGACTTTCCCGCATCGCGTCGATACGCATGTTGACCAGCGTTTCGGCATCGCCGTGCGTGGTGTTCGCGAATGTCAATTTCAACTGCGGCTCCTTGTTCATCCCTCGTCAAATGCGCTGACGATCTACACCAACCGCTCCGACAACACCCGAAACTCCACCCCCGGCACGACAAAGCAGAACGGCACACCGACCGCCCCGATCCGTTCGAGAAATTCACCGCCCGTCGTGTCGCCGACTGCTTCAAGAGGCTGCACGGTATCGATGTCGATCGGCAGATCGATCGTGCCGTACGCGAGACGACCGCAATCGTCGACGTGCGTGATCGCACCGTGTTGCAGGCACAGGAACGACAACGCGCCGTCCCACGAATCGAAAAACGGCGTGAGCGAAGCCGGCAACGCACGGCTTGTCGACGCGACCGCGTCGCACTGAAAATCCGGCGCGCTACCGCTTCCGCCGAGGATAGTCGTGCTGTACCGACCATCGCCGGCAACATGCTGCATCCGATCCGCCACATGCGCCGGTAGTGCATCGCTGAACAGACGACAACCGATCGCATACAGCGGATTGTCGAAGACGTTCCTGACGAACAGCACGGTCGACCCGGACTCCGCATCGCCGGGAAACGTATCGACGTAAAAGCGCCAGTTGCTTTGCAACGGCGACGGCAACAGGCGCCGCAGCGGTCCCGCAAGCGTCGGCCCAAAATGACGATGCGCGTAAGTCAGGATCGTGAACAGCGTCTTGCCGTCGCGTTCCATCAGCGTCACATCCGGCGGCACCAGATGCGCGACCGCCGCGAGGTCGACGACCCACGTGCAGTACACGATGTCCTCGACGTCGCTTGCGAGCGTCATGAACGGCAGCCGCGACGCGATCGCGCGACGCACGCGCAGCAACGCGGTACACGTGACCAGCCGGTCGACGAGCGCACCGATCAGGCCTCCCCCGGGATAAACGAAATCGTTGCGGTCCAACACGGGTTGCTCCGTTGCAGGGTCGAGGCTGCGGTACAAACGATGCACCTTCGACGTTATAGATCCGACGACCTGGGTCCCACGACAAGGCGCTAGAATTCCCGATAGCCGCGATAATCGCAAGCGCTTTACCGGATCATCGCTTTCGCAGCAGCTACCCGCACACGCCCTCAGCCCCTCAGCCCCTGACCCGCGCGATGACCCAACCCAGCATCCTCGTCGTCGAAGACGAACCCGCGATCGCCGACACGATCCTCTACGCGCTGCGCACCGACGGCATGCAGACCGAGCACTGCTCGCTCGGCCACGCGGCGCTGGAGCGGCTACGCGCGCAGCCGTTCGATCTGGTGATCCTCGACGTCGGCCTGCCCGACGTCGGCGGCTTCGAGGTCTGCCGTAGTCTGCGCACGTTCACCGACGTGCCCGTGATCTTCCTCACCGCACGTCACGAGGAAGTCGATCGCGTGGTGGGACTCGAGATCGGCGCCGACGACTACGTCGTGAAGCCGTTCTCGCCGCGCGAACTCGCGGCACGCGTGCGCGTGATCCTGCGGCGCACGGGTACGCGAGCCGCGACGCCTACAACCATGACCCAGCAGGCACAGCCCGTTGCCCCCGGTTTCGAACTCGACGACGCAGGCGCCCGCGTAACCTATCGCGGACAGCGCCTCGACCTGACCCGCTACGAGTACCGCCTGCTCGCACTGCTGGTGCGCCACCCCGGCCGGATCTACTCGCGTACGCAGTTGATGGACCTCGTCTGGCACGACGCGATCGACACGATCGACCGCACCGTCGATACCCATGTGAAAACCGTCCGCGCAAAACTGCGCGCGATCGACCCCGCCAGCGATCCGATCCGCACGCATCGCGGCATGGGCTATTCGCTCGAAACGCTCGAAGCCCACGAAAGCTGAGCCAGGAACAAACCGCTCATGCACATCGGACTCCGCATCTTCTTCGGCTTCTTCCTGATCGTCGGGCTGGCCGCGTTTCTGACGCTGCATGTATTCGTCGAAGAGGTCAAACCCGGCGTGCGCGAAGCGATGGAAGACACGCTCGTCGATACCGCGCAGGTACTCGCCGTGCTCGCCGCCGACGACATGAAGCGCGGTCACATCGCCGACGGCACGTTCGCGCATCAGCTGCGCGCGCTGCGCGACAACCGCGTCGACGCGACCGTGTGGGGCCTGCACAAGAACATGATCGACTACCGCATCTACGTGACGGACGCGCACGGCATCGTGCGCTTCGACTCGTCGGGCATGGCGCTCGGTGCGGACTACTCGCGCTGGAACGATGTCTATCTGACGCTACAGGGCAAATACGGCGCACGCAGCACGCGTTCGGATCCCAACGACGACAGCAGCACCGTGATGCACGTCGCCGCGCCGATCCGCGACGGCGACAGGATCATCGGCGTGCTGACGGTCGCGAAACCCAACCAGACGATGGCGCCGTTCATCGAGCGCAGCCAGCGCAAGATCATGCTGTACGGTCTGCTGCTGATGGGCGGTGCGTCGGTGATCGGCGTCGCGTGCACGCTGTGGCTCGTCGTCGGCATGCGGCGGTTGCAACGTTACGCGCGCGCAGCGGCAGCCGGCGAGCGCGCGCAGATGCCATTGCGCGGCGCGAGCGAGCTGGCTGAACTGGGGCGCGCGGTCGAAAGCATGCGCGAGCAGCTGGAGAGCAAACAGTACGTCGAGCACTACATTCACACGCTCACGCACGAGATGAAGAGTCCGCTCGCGGCGATCAGCGGCGCCGCCGAACTGCTGCACGAAGACATGGCCGCCGACGATCGCCATCGCTTCGTCGACAACATCCACAAGCAGGCCGCGCGACTCGACCAGATGATCCGCAAGCTGCTTGCGCTCGCGGAAGTCGAGCAGCGGCAGCGCCTCGAAACATCGGAACCGGTTGCGCTGATTCCGCTACTCGAACAGTTGCTGCAGCAGGCCGAGCCGCGGGCACGCAAACGTAGTCTCACGCTGCGGTTGGCCGTCACGCCGCAAGATCAATCCGTTCCGCCCGTGCAAGGCGATCCGTTCCTGCTGCACCAGGCGCTGTCGAACCTGCTGGACAATGCGCTCGATTTCGCGCCGTCGTCGAGTGTGGTTACGGTGACGGTCGAGTACGGCGCAGGAAGTCAGCCCAATACGATCGACGTGCGCGTGAGCGACGACGGCCCAGGCATTCCCGACTACGCGCTGCCCCGGCTGTTCGAACGCTTCTATTCGCTGCCCCGCCCCGGCGGCGGCGATAAGAGCACGGGGCTCGGGCTGTGCTTCGTGCGCGAAGTCGCGCTGCTGCATCATGGACACATCGCGCTTGCCAATCGCGTGGAAGGCGGCGCGTGCGCGACGCTGACGCTGCCTGTCGCCGCATAGCGACTTCACACCCGCTTCACACAGACCCCACACCCACTTTCGACGCCCTTCACACCGCTCGCCGAAGCTGACGGCTCCGCTCTCATCGCGAGTCCATCAGAAAATGAATCGAGCCCTGTTGTTCAAGTCCATCATCGTCGCGTTCCTGATGCTGGTCATCCTCATCCCGTTGAAGATGGTCGGCAACACCGTCGACGAGCGCAACGCGTCGCGCGACGAAGCGACCCGTAGCGTATGGGCCAGCTACGCCGGTCCGCAAACCGTCACGGGCCCTGTCCTCGTCGTGCCCTACACCGAGACGATCGATGGGCCCGATCCCAGCGACTCGAAGCATCCCGACCTGTCCGTACTGCACATCGAAAGAAAGCAGGTACTGGTGTTCCCGAAGACGCTGGCCATAAAGTCCGACGTCAAACCGAACGAACGGTATCGCGGCATCTACAAGGTGCTCGTGTACGAGATGCAGAGTCAGTGGGACGGCACGATCGAGCTGCCCGATCTGAACCAGTTGCCGCTATCGCCGGGACATCAGCGTTTCGACATCGGGCAGCCGTATCTGTCGATCGGCGTCAGCGATATTCGCGGCCTGATGGCGGTGCCGGTGCTGAACGTCGGCGGCAAGAAGCTGACGATGGAGCGCGGCCCGCAACTGTCGAGTCTGAAGCAGGGTCTGCATGCGGACATCGATCTCGGCGCTGCAACGAGCGCCGCAAACGCTCCCCGCACCGTGCCGTTCTCGATGACGCTGCCGCTGCTCGGCGCACAAACGCTCGCGTTCGCGCCGATCGCCGAGCAGAACGACGTGACGGTGAGTTCGTCGTGGGCGCATCCGAGCTTCGACGGCGCGTTCCTGCCGCGTACACGAGACATCAGCGATAAGGGCTTCAACGCGAAATGGGACATCACGTCGTACAACACGAAGGCCCGCGATCAGATCAGCGCCACCAGCCCCAACCCCGGCGACGATCCGATCGAGGCGATGTCCGTGACGTTGATGGATCCGATCAACGTGTACGTGCAAACCGACCGCGCGATGAAATACGGCGTGCTCTTCGTGCTGCTGACGTTCACCGGTTTTTTCATGTTCGAGCTGATCAAGCAGCTGCGGATTCACCCGATCCAGTATCTGCTCGTCGGGCTTTCGCTGGCGTTGTTCTTCCTGCTGCTGTTGAGCCTGTCCGAGCACATGGTGTTTATCCTCGCGTATCTGATCGCCTCGACGGGCTGTATCGGGTTGCTGGGCTTCTACCTGACGTTCGTGCTGCACAGCTGGAAACGCGGCGTGGGGTTCGGCGTGCTGCTGACGATTTTGTACGGTGCGCTGTATGGCCTGCTGCAATCGGAGGACAACGCGCTGATACTCGGTTCGCTGCTGCTGTTCGCGATCCTCGCGACGATCATGCTGCTGACGCGGCGGATCGACTGGTATGCGGTGGGTGAAGCGTGGCAGCCGTTGCGGGAGGTGCGGGCAGCGGTCGAGGGATCTGCAGCAGCGACCGACGCAAAGGGCACTCGCGACTAAGAGGTGTCGCGCGGCGGGGGCGATCGGTACGGCCTCGCCGCGTGCGATTTTTTCTCCGCCCCGTTAGCGGGCGGAGCGTACCGTTTTCAAACCGCTGCGTTGTTTCGTGGCTGCAACGCAAGCACCAGCGCGATCCGCTGCGCTGCATCTGCACGGACCGGGTGCGCAGCCCGCCATCGTCATGCGGCGGCCACTGCCAGCTCACCTTCGCTGGGGCCGTTAGCCCCGATCCCGCCCCTCACATCACACGAACCACAACCCACTTCCCCGTCAAATCCTATCAATACATCGCATACGATTTAATCTTATACGATTGACATCGCCAAAATTCTTCTCTATTGTTCGACGCATGCGATTACATCGCATGCGATATAAAACACCGAGACACCTTACCTATCAAGGAAACCAGCATGTCCAAGATCGAAACTGTCCTGTTCACCGGCAAAACCCACACCACTGCAAACGGCCGTGGCGGCCGCCTCGACCTGAATCTTTCATCGTCGGTGGGTGCCACCAGCGATATCGCGTTCGAAGCCGTCCAGCCGCACCCCACCGCCGAACAGCTGTTCGCGGGCGCATGGTCCGCCTGCTACAGCGCCGCGATCGGCCTCGTCGCGCAACAGAAGAACGTGAAGCTGCCGCCCGATCTGTTCGTCGAGGTCGAAGTCGATCTCGGCAAGACCGGCGACGCGTACTTCCTGCAGGCGCGCTTCAACGTCAGCGTGCCGGGCGTCGCACGCGACGTCGCCGAAGCCATCGCACACGAAGCACACCTGATCTGCCCGTACTCGAAAGCGACGCACGGGAACATCGACGTCGTCGTCAACGTGGTTTGACCCAGGCAGCAATTCAATCTGCGCTCACTCACCCAACACCATTTAGCGAGACCCCATCATGAAGACCCGACTCATCGCCGCTCTGTTCGTCGCACTTTCCGCATCCGCTGCTGCTCCCGCATTTGCCGGCGGCTACGGCCCGGCGCCCTTCTACAAGCCGTCAGTCGGCGCGCCGGCATCGCAGCGCGGCCAGAGCGCGCAAACCCTCGCCGCAGAACGCAACAGCGCTGCGGATGCACAGGACGCATACGGCGGTGTCGTCTCCGACCATTCGCAATCCGCGAGCCGCACGGTCGAGACCACGCGCAACAGCCTTTTCGCGCACCACTGATTCCAGCCGTGCATTCAACCAACGTTCGAGCACGGGCCGGCAACCTGCCGGCCTCCTCGACCCACCACGAATAAACCAGGACACCACGTCATGTTCAAAACCGCTTCCCTGATGGGCACGCGCCCGCGTCTTGCTGCCTCCGCGCTGGTCGCTGCGATCGGCATGTTGCTGCCCGCGCTCGCCGCTCACGCCGATACGACGCCACCGACGACCAGCAGCGCATCGATCGCCGCGCAGGCACCGACTGCCGACGACACGTCGATCCGTCCATTCCAGGTTCACGTGTCCGATGCGGCGCTCGCGGATCTGCGTCGACGGATCGCCGACACGAAATGGCCGACGCAGGAGACGGTCACCGATGCATCGCAAGGCGTGCAGCTCGCGACGATGCGCAAGCTCGCGGACTACTGGCAATCGGATTACGACTGGCGCAAGGTCGAGGCGCGGCTCAACGCGTTGCCGCAGTATGTGACGACCATCGACGGCGTCGACATCCATTTCATCCACGTCCGCTCGAAGAACAAGAACGCGCTGCCGATCATCATCACGCACGGATGGCCCGGCTCGATCATCGAACAGCTGAAGATCATCGATCCGCTCACGAACCCGACCGCACACGGCGGCAAAGCATCCGACTCATTCGACGTCGTGATTCCATCGCTACCGGGCTACGGTTTCTCGGGTAAGCCGACCGTCACCGGCTGGGACCCCGCGCACGTCGCGCGCGCGTGGACCATCCTGATGAAGCGTCTCGGCTATACGCAGTTCGTCGCGCAGGGCGGCGACTGGGGCGATGCGGTGTCGGAGCAGATGGCACTGCAGGCGCCGCCGGGATTGCTCGCGATTCACACGAACATGCCGGCCACGGTGCCGGACGACGTCGCGAAAGCACTGCAACTCGGCGGGCCGCCGCCGGCGGGTCTCGCACCCGACGAAAAGCATGCGTACGAGCAGCTCGATTTCTTCTACAAGCATGGCCTGGGCTACGCGCAGGAAATGGCGAATCGTCCGCAGACGCTGTACGGCATCGAGGATTCGCCAATCGGTCTCGCCGCATGGATGCTCGATCACGATGCGGCCAGCTATGCGCTGATCGCACGTGTGTTCGACGGCAAGACCGAGGGTCTGACGCGCGACGACATTCTCGATAACATCACGCTTTACTGGTTGACCGGCACGGCGATATCGTCGGCGCGTCTCTACTGGGACAACAAGCTGCCCTTCTTCGCGCCGAAACACATTACGATTCCGGTTGCCGTGAGCGTCTTTCCCGACGAGATCTACGCGGCACCGCGCAGCTGGACCGAAAAAGCGTTCCCGAAGCTGATTCACTACAACCGGCTCAGCAAGGGTGGACACTTCGCCGCGTGGGAGCAGCCTCAACTGCTTGTTCAGGAACTCAGGACGTCGTTCAAGTCGGTGCGTTAGGCGTCGGCGAATAGCGCGGTGAAGACGAATGGCGTCGATGCGACGCCATTCGTCGTACCTCGCCCTAATTTGATCCTTTGCGATTCAATCGCATGCGATATATACTCACTCGCATCAGACATCAGTCTCCATGCCCGAGAGGACGCAGATGAAATCAACCAATCAACCCGTCTCCGACGTCGTCGCACTGTCCGACTTCCTGTGCTTCGCGGTCTATTCCGCGAACCTGGCATTCGGCAAGGCATACAAGCCGATCCTCGAGGAGCTTGGGCTCACGTACACGCAATACATCACGATCATTGCGTTGTGGGAAGAGGACCACCAGACCGTCAGCAGTCTCGGCGAGAAACTGTTCCTCGAGTCAAACACGCTCACGCCGATCCTCAAGAAACTCGAGGCGGCCGGCTACGTGGAACGGCAACGCGATCCCGTGGATGAACGTCAGGTACGTGTCGGTCTGACGAAGAGCGGTCGGAAGCTGCGTGAAAAGGGCCTGAAAATGGACCTCGTCGAAGCGACGGGCCTGCCGCCTGACGAGTTCGAGAAGGTGCAGAAGGCGATCGTGACGTTGCGGGACAATCTGATCAGGTCGGTGGGATCGCGCTAGATCAAACGTTCACTCGAACACCGGCCTGAAAAAACTCCGCTCGTAACTCACGATGCACCGCGTCTGCGCCGCATACGCAAACGCGGCCTGACACTCCGCATCGCTCATCGATTCGTGACGGTACTTCTCGTAGGTCGCCAGGCTCGGGAAAGAAAACAGCGCGAGCGCGATGTTGTTCGCGCCTTCCGACGGCAGAAAATAACCGTGATGCGTTCCGCCGAATCGATTGACGAGTGGAATCCACATCTTTGCATAAGCTTCGAATTCGGCAAGACGTTCGGGATCGACGACGTAGCGAAGGTAGCAAGTGATCATAGGGCTATGCGTGCAGTGAGGGACAAAGGGGTAGCGCAAACATCTTACCCACGCGCCGGCTATTTCAACAATTCGCGTGCCGACAGCCAGATTCCGGCGATGGCCAGTACCATGCCCGCAGTCTGCGGCGCAGGCGGCAACGTGTGCTGATACATGCTTGCGTAGGCGATACCGAAGACGGTCTCCAGGATGATCATCTGCCCCACGAGTCCCATCGGTAGCGCGTGCGATGCGCGGTTGAAAAAGATCGTCGCGAGCCACGACGAGCCGACGCCCAGCACCATCGTGATCGCCACGAAGAGCAGCGCATCCTGCGCGTGACCCTGCAGAAAACCCGGCGGAACAACGCGGTGTGTCAGCGCCGCATTCAGCGCGGCCATTACGATCGATAGCCCGAATGTCGCGACGCCGATCGCACACGACCAGTGCGCGCCCGATATGTCCGGATGCGCGCGCAGGAATCGCGAATTGGACAGCGCATACCAGGTCCACACGATCACGATGACCACCACCGCGAACACGCCCGGCCACGACAGCCGCACGTGCTGAACCAGAATGCCGCTCTGCACTGCGAGCACGACGCCGAGTCCGCACGCGACCATCGCGAACGGCACGAGCAGCCGTCGCCACGTTGCAGCGGGCAAATGCCGGTTGCCCGCGACGGACACGCAGATCGGCAGCAAACCGATGATCGGAATCACGACCTCCGCGCCGGTATCCTGCACGCCGAAGCTGACGAGGATCGAAAAGAGAATATTGCCGGCGAAACCGTAGACGGCCGCGCGCGACCATACGCGCCATCCGAGCGGGTGCCGTCGATATTTCGCGAGCAGGATTGCGGCCGACACGATCCCGTAGAACAGGAATCGTCCGAACGTGATGTCGAGTGGGGAATACGCGTGAAGCATCAGCGGCGCGACGAACGACACGCCCCATAGCGCGGTCGCGATGACCATCAGCAGCGCCGCGCCCGGAAACGACAACGGCGGGGATTGACGCAATCCGGTAGCGCTCATGCTGTTCCCCGGGAAATGAACGCCCGGCGCGATCGCGCGGCACGTTCTGACAGCGGGTGGAAAGTCCGTCGATTATGCCGGGGAAACAGTGCTCTGCCCAAATCAAACTACACGTCCACCCACCCTCCTCCAGCCGCATCGCTCGCAATCACCGCCTCGACAAACCGCAACCCCGCGACCCCATCGTCAACCGTCGGCAACAACCGGCTCTCGTCAGGCACCGGCAACCCCGCATCGATCGCTTCGATCTGCAGCGCCGCGTCCTTGTACAACTGCGCAAACGCTTCAAGATAGCCCTCGGGATGCCCGGCCGGCACACGCGTCGCATGCACGGCCGCCGCGCCCTGCACACGCGCACGCGTGAGCCGTTGCGCGGCACCGCCGAGCGGCGTGAGCCACAGTTCGTTCGGCGCTTCCTGATCGAACGCGAGATTCGCTTTCGTGCCGTACACTCGCACGCGTAGTGCGTTCTCCGCGCCGCTCGCCACCTGGCTCGCCCACAGCATCCCGCGCGCGCCGTTCGCGTAACGCAGCATCGCCTGCACGTGATCGTCGATCCGGCGACCCGGCACAAACGTGTGCAGTTCCGCCGCGAGCGACGACGGCGTCATCCCGCTCACGAACGACGCGAGATGCCACGCATGTGTGCCGATGTCGCCGAGGCATCCGGCCGGTCCCGCGAGCGCCGGATCGGTGCGCCACGCGGCCTGCCGATTCGTGCCCGCTGCTTCGATCGGCTCGGCGAGCCAGTCCTGCGCATACTCGACCTGCACGACGCGCACCGTCCCCAGCTCGCCGGCTTCGACGAGTTCGCGCGCGTGACGCACGAGCGGATAGCCGGAGTACGTATGCGTCAACGCAAACAGCCGCTGCGTGTCGCGCGCGAGCTTCGCGAGCGCGACGCCTTCCGCGAGCGACACCGCAAGCGGCTTGTCGCAGATCACATGAATGCCCGCTTCGAGAAACGCGGTCGCGACCGGCGCATGCAGATGGTTCGGCGTAACGATCGCGACCGCGTCGATACCGTCGTCGCGGGCGGCCTCGGCACGCGCCATCTCGCGCCAGTCCGCGTAGCTGCGCGCAATGCCCGCGTCGCGTGCGCTGTCGTGCGCGCGCTGCGGATCGGACGACAGCGCGCCCGCGACGAGTTCGAAACGGTCGTCGATGCGCGCAGCCATCCGATGCACCGCACCGATAAACGCGCCCTGGCCTCCGCCGACCATCCCGAGCTTGAGCCTTCCTGTCATCGTCGCTCCTTAGCCGCGCGGTTCAAGTTCATAGCCCAAGCAGTTTCTTCAGTTTTGCATCGTCGACACTGCTGTCAGCGAAATCGTCGAACGCATGATCGGTGACGCGAATGATGTGCCGACGAATAAACTCCGCGCCTTCGCGCGCGCCGTCCTGCGGATGCTTCAACGCGCACTCCCATTCGAGCACGGCCCAGCCCGGAAAATCGTATTGCGCCATCTTCGAGAAGATCGCACCGAAATCGATCTGCCCATCGCCGAGCGAACGAAAACGCCCCGCTCGATCCACCCAGCTGCTATAGCCGCCGTACACGCCCTGCTTGCCGTTCGGCCGGAACTCGGCGTCCTTCACATGAAACGCCTTGATGCGCTCGTGATACAGATCGATAAACGCCAGGTAATCGAGCTGCTGCAGCATGAAGTGACTCGGGTCGTACAGGATGTTCGCGCGCGGATGCTGCTTCACCGCATCGAGAAAACACTCGAACGTGACGCCGTCGTGCAGGTCCTCGCCGGGATGCAGTTCATAGCAGACGTCGACGCCCGCATCGTCGAATGCATCGAGAATCGGCGTCCAGCGACGCGCGAGTTCGGCGAACGCGGCCTCGACGAGCCCTGCGGGCCGCTGCGGCCACGGGTACAGATACGGCCACGCCAGCGAGCCCGAAAACGTCACGTGCGTCGCGAGTCCGAGACGTTGCGATGCCTTCGCGGCATACGTGAGTTCGCGGATCGCCCATTCGGTACGCGCCGCAGGATTACCGCCGACGCTCTTCGGCGCAAAGCCGTCGAACAGCTGGTCGTACGCCGGATGCACGGCGACGAGCTGCCCCTGCAGATGCGTCGACAGTTCGGTGATGACGACGCCCTCGTTGTCGACCGTCGCGCGCACGTCGTCGCAATACGCCTGGCTCGTCGCAGCGAGTTCGAGATCGACGAGGCGTGGATCGGCGGGCACCTGGATGCCCTTGTAGCCGAGACCCGCAGCCCACGCGGCTAGATGCGCGAGATTGTCGAACGGCACGTCGTCGCCCATGAACTGCGCGAGAAAGATCGCCGGGCCTTTGATCGTCTTCATCGTGCTTTACTCCGGTTGTGATCCGGCGGGGCACCCTATGCCCCGCCCTTCGTCTTCATACGCCATCGAAGATCTAGAACGGCGAATCCGGAAAGTAAAACTGCTGAGCGTTTTCTTTCGTGATCAGCACCGACGGAATGATCGTCGTCGCCGGCAGCTTCTCGCCCTTCAGACGCGCGTCCGCAGTCAGCTTGATCGCGTCGTAGATGAACTTCGGCGAGTACGACACGTCCGCATGAACCAGCTTGTCGCCGTCGATCAGCTTCTTCACCATCACCTTCGATCCCGCGCCGCCGAACACTTCCTTGATGTCGGTACGCTTCGCCTGCTCGATCGCCTTCATCACGCCGATCGCCATGTCGTCGTCAGCGGCCCATACGGCGTCGATGTGCTTGAAGCGCGTCAGGTAGTCCTGCATCACCTTGAACGCGTCGTCGCGATTCCAGTTCGCGTACTTCGCGTCGAGCAGCTTGATGTCCGGATAGGCCTTCAGCACGTCGGTGAACGCGGTATAGCGTTCGTTGTCGAGCGTCGTCGGAATGCCGCGCAGCGCGACGATGTTGCCGTGGCCGTTCAGCGTCTTCGCGAGATACTCGGCGGGCAGTTTGCCGAACGCGGTGTTGTCGCCTGCGACGTATGCATCCTGCGCGCTGGTGTCGGTCAAACCGCGATCGACGACCGTCACGTACACGCCCTTCTTCTTCACCTGCGCGACCGGCTGCGTCAGCGACGCCGATTCGAACGGGAAAATCACCAGCGCGTTGATCTTGTTGACCGTCACGAGATCCTGCAGCTGGTTCGCCTGCTCGGGCGAACCGGCCGCCGTCTTCACGATGATCTTCAGATCGGGATGCGCTTTCTCCAGATCGGTCTTCGCCTTGTTCGCCCACCAGACGATGCCGCCGGTAAAGCCATGGTCCGCCGTCGGTATCGCGACGCCGAGCGTCACCTTCTCGTCGGCGCGCGCGACGCCTGCCGTGCCGATTATTCCCAGCGCCAGCATGCCGGCGCATAACGTCCGAATCACCTGCTTCATGTCGTGTCTCCTTTGTCGGGCGCTGGGTGCGCCAGATATCGTTGGTCCAACCACCTGCTGCTTGTTACGCTTGTCGCTACCGCTTTCCACGCTGCAAAAACGCGACGACGATAATCACCGCCCCCTGCACCGCTGCATTCAGATACACGCTGATGATGCTGGTCAGATTCAGAATGTTCGCGATCACCGACAGCAGCACCGCGCCGATCACCGTACCCGCGACGCGCCCCTCCCCGCCCTTCAACGCGGTACCGCCGACCACTACGGCCGCAATCGCTTCGAGTTCCCACAGCAGACCGGTCGTCGGTGTCGCGGAGCCGAGACGCGGCACGTACAGCACGGTCGCGACGCCAACGCACATGCCGAGCAATACGTAGGTGACGATCTTCACGGTATCGACGCGAATCGCCGCATAGCGCGCGACCTGTTCGTTCGAACCGATCGCCTGCACGTGCCGGCCGAACGCGGTGCGATTCAGAATGAGCGCGCCGCCCGCCGCGACGACAACGAACACCCAGATCGGCACCGGCACGCCAAACAGGCTCGCGTAATACACGGGGCTGTATAGATCGGACAGCGAATTGTCGAGCGTCAGCGCGCCGCCGTCGGCGAGCCACGTCAGCACCGCCCGAAAAATCCCCAACGTGCCGAGCGTCACGATGAACGGCTCGATACGGCCTTTGGTAATCAATAGACCGTGCGCGCAGCCGAACAGCGCGCCGAGCACCAGCGCGCACACGATGCCGATCACGACGATCGCGAGCGGCGCCAGCGCGTGCCCGCCGATCCCGCCTGCCAGCGCATTCATCAGCCAGATCATGCTGCCCGCGATCAGCGCGGCCATCGAGCCGACCGACAGATCGATGCCACCCGAGATGATCACGAACGTCATGCCGACCGAGATGATGCCGATGAACGACGTGCGGGTGAGCACGTTCATCATGTTGTCGACGGTCGCGAAGTCGCGGTTCAGCAGCGTGCCCGCGATGCACAGCACGATCAGGCCCGCGAGCGGTCCGAGGCCGTGCAGGCGGCGTGCGAGGCGCCACACGCGATGCGGCTGCGTGGCGTCAGTGGGTGCCGGTTGCATGGGCGATCAACTCCTCTTCGGTCAGATGGTCGAGGCCGAGCGTCGCCTGCAGCGTGCCCGCGCGCATCACCGCAACGCGATGGCACAGGCCGATCAGTTCGATCAGTTCGGACGAGATCACGATCACCGCGCGGCCTTCCGCCGCGAGCCGGTGAATCAGAAAATAGATGTCGCGTTTCGCGCCGACGTCGACGCCGCGCGTCGGTTCGTCGAGCACGATCACGCGCGGGTCGGGTTGCAGGAATTTCGCGAGTGCTAGCTTCTGCTGGTTGCCGCCGGACAGCATCCGCGCGCGGCTGTTCGTGTCGCCGGTGCGGATGCCGTAGGTCGCGACCGCTTCGTCGAGCGCGGCGCGCGCGGCCTTCAGATCGAGCAGCGGATGCGCGTAGCGATCGAGCGTCATCAGCGTCAGGTTGTCCTGCAGGTTCAGATCGACGTGCAGCCCTTTGCCCTTGCGGTCTTCGCTCAGATACGTGAGGCCGTGGCGCATCGCATCGCGCGGGCTTTTCAGATCGACTGCGCGGCCTTCGATCTCGACTCGCCCCGCGCTGCGTCGACGCAAGCCGATCAACGCCTCGAACGATTCGGTGCGCCCTGCACCGACGAGGCCTGCGAAGCCGAGTACTTCGCCTGCGCGGACTTCGAAGCTTAAATTCTCGACCCAGCCCGGCACGCTTAAACCATCGACCTTCAATGCAACGGGTGCGTCGGCAGGCAACACGGGTTTCGCCGGAAACATGTCGGACACGTCCCGGCCGACCATCAGATTCGCCATCTGCTGACGCGCGAGCCCTGCTGTCTCGCTACGCGCGACGAAGCGGCCGTCGCGCATCACGATCACTTCGTCGGTGATGCGCTCCACCTCGTCGAGTTTGTGCGAGATGTAGACGATCGTCACGCCGTCGGCCTTCAGCTTCGCCATCAATGCGAACAGACGCTCGGTCTCGGCGGGCGTCAGCGTCGCGGTCGGTTCGTCCATCACGAGCAACCGCGCGCGCCGCGACAGCGCCTTCGCGATCTCGACCATCTGCTTCTCCGCGACGATCAGCTCGCGCACCTTCGTGTCCGGATGCTTCGCGAGGCCGACCTGCGCGAGATGCTGCGCGGCGCCCGCGCGCATCGCGGTGTCGTCGAGCAGCAAGCCGCGCCGCTTCTCGTGACCGAGGTAGATGTTCTGCGCGATCGTCAGATGCTCGGCGAGATTGAACTCCTGGTGAATCAGCACGATGCCCGCGGCCTCGGCCGCGCGCGAACCGTCGAACTGCTGCGGCTCGCCGTCGATCAGCAGCGTGCCCGCGCTCGCGGTCTCGTAACCGGCGAGGATTTTCATCAGCGTTGATTTGCCCGCGCCGTTTTCGCCGAGCAGCCCGTAGATGCGGCCCGGCGCCAGCTCGAAGCTCACGCCGTGCAGCACCCGCACCGGACCAAAGTCCTTGCGGATGTCGTCGAAGCGGACGGCGATGCTCATCGGTGGTCTCTCTTCGCTGTGTTCATGTCATGCGCTCCTGCGGACGACGAGCTTGTGCGGCAGCAACACGCCCGGCACCTCCGCCGACGGATCCGCGAGTCGTTGCAGCAGCAGACGCGCAGCGGTCTCGCCGAGTTCGCGCATCGGCTGTGCGATCGTCGTCAGCGGCGGATCGACCTGCGCGGCCAGCGAGATGTCGTCGAAGCCGACTACCGCGATGTCGTCTGGCACGCGGCGGCCCGCCGCACGCAAGCCGGCGATCACACCGATCGCAAGCGTGTCGGACACGGCAAACACCGCGTCGGGCTGCTCGGGCAATTGCATCAGCGCAGCCGCAGCGGCGCTGCCCGCGACGTAGTCGAGACTCGCGACGCCGACGCGCCAGCGCGGATCGGGCTCGACGCCCGCTTCGCGCAACGCATCCGCGTAGCCTTCTTCGCGTTGCCGCGCGTACAGATAGCTGTCGCCGGAATTGACCAGCGCGATCCGTCGACACCCCCGGGCGAGCAGATGCCGCACCGCATCGCGCGCGGCACGGTAGTTATCGATGCCGACGTACGGCACGCCGACCGCAGGATCGAATTCGCAGCATGCGACCCACGGCAGCGTGCCGGACTCTTCGGCGAGCGCCTGCTGGACCGTCGCCGGATCGAGACAGATCGCGCCGTCCGCGCGCCGCCGACGCAGCAGATCGAAGTAGCTGCGCTCGCGTCCCGGATCGGCGCCGGTGTCGCACAACAGCATGAAGTAGCCGTGCTGCCGCGCGACGCTGTCGATGCCGCGCACGATCTCCGCGTAGAACGGGTTGCCGACGTCGGGCACCATCGTCAGCAGCAGACGGCTCTCGGCGGTGCGCAGATTGCGCGCGAGTTCGTTCACGCGATAGCCGCTCGCCTCGATCGCGGCGAGCACGCGCTCGCGCGTCGCGGGCTTCACGTTCGAGTGGTCGTTGAGGACGCGCGACACGGTCGCGACCGATACGCCGGCCTGTTCGGCGACGCTGGAGATCGACTGGCCGCTGGGTGCGATGTCTGCCGCAGCGGATGAGCGAGCCTTCGCGGTTTGCGATGGCGGTGTTTTCTTCACTGCCGCTTTCTTCAATGTCGTCGCGCCGTTACGCGCCGCCCTCGCCTTGCCAGCCGAACTGGCAGCCGCAGACGGAGCAGATGAATCTGGTGAGCGAGGAGAACGCGGCGGACGGGACACGATGACTGAAACCCGGAAAATGTAATCGATTACATTTTTGCTCGACAAACTGCCTGACCGCAAGCTCGATCGCGTAGGGATTAACACCAAGCCGGACGGCCGGCGATGAAACAGCCCGTCGATCTGGTTTGGTACAATCGCGCAGTCGCAAGGCCGCCGGAAGCAGGCGGGAGTGAGGCTCAAGCCCCAAGCCCTCCCCCCGCGTGTTCCAGTTACCGCACGCCAGCCGGTCCGCATTCAACCCACACATCGCCGAACCCACCATGAACATCGAGCAAGCGCGTTTCAACATGATCGAACAGCAGATCCGCCCCTGGGAAGTGCTCGACCAGGACGTGCTGAATCTGCTGTCGATCGTCAAGCGTGAGAACTTCGTCCCCGCCGTCCATCGCGATCTGGCCTTCGTCGATTTCGAAGTGCCGCTGCCTGCCGGTCAGCGCATGCTGGCGCCGCGCGTCGAAGCGCGCATGCTGCAGGAACTCGCGGTGAAGAAGCACGAAAGCGTGCTCGAAATCGGCGCCGGTTCGGGCTACATGGCAGCGCTGCTCGCGCATCGCGGCCAGCACGTACTGACCGTCGACATCGAACCCGAACTCGCGGAACTCGCGAAGCAGAACCTCGCGACGAACGGCGTGCTGAACGCGGAAGTCGCCACCGGCGACGGTTCGCGCGGCTGGCCCACGGCGGCGCCGTACGATGTGATCTGCGTGTCGGGCGGTCTGCCGGTGCTGCCGCAGGATCTGCTCGAACAGCTGAAGGTCGGCGGCCGTCTCGCGGTGTTCGTCGGCACGGCGCCGGTGATGAAGGCACAGATCATCACGCGTATCGACGACAAGCAATACCGCGTCGCCGACGTGTTCGAAACTTACGTCGCGCCGCTGGTCAACGCTGTCGAGCCGCCGCGGTTCAAGTTCTGATTGCTCTGATTGTTTAACGCGGCTGGCTTGTTGCGAGGATTGCGATGAGCTGGTGCGCGATGGGCTCGCTGTGGGGTAGATGATCGAAGGCTCAGTCCGCATGGGTGAGCCTGCGAGATCGGCCCTGAATGGGTTGCCCTAAATGAGTTAGCCTGAGTGGGCGAGCCCCGATGGGCCGCCCCAACCAACAAGGCGCCGAGGCAGCGCGTCAACACGCCCTCGTCGCCCCCTTCCCGTCACCGGACCCATCGATGCAAAACCTCACCGCCTCCGCCCTCGCCGAATGGCTCGCCGACACGTCGCGTGCCGCCCCCGTGCTGCTCGACGTGCGCGAGCCGTGGGAAATCGAAACGGCGAAGATCGCCGGCAGTCTGTCGATCCCGATGCGCGAGATCCCCGCGCGCAGCGAAGAACTCGACGACGAAGCGCAGATCGTCTGCGTGTGCCACCACGGCGCGCGCAGTGCGCAGGTCGCGATGTTCCTCGAGTCGCGCGGCTACCGGAACGTGTTCAACCTGCAAGGCGGCATCGACGCGTGGTCGCGCCAGGTCGATCCGTCGATCCCCACCTACTGATCCGCACGATGCGTCTGCGCCGGGCCGCGCCGGTCCTGCTTGCGCTCACGCTCGTGTTCTGCGCGGCGCACGCACACGCGGTCGGTCTGTCGCAGCTCTACGACGAAGCGCTCGGCAACGACTCGCAACTGCAAAGCGCGCGCGCGACGATGGCCGCGAACAGCGAAGAGCTGCCGCTCGCCCGCGCGAAGCTGCTGCCGCAGGCCAACGCGACGGTCAACGCGAGTCGTCAGCGCACCGATCTCGGCGGCGCTTTTCCGAAGTCGTACGGCAACAGCACCGGCTATACGGTATCGCTGACGCAGCCGTTGATTCACGTCGATAACTGGTACGGCTATTCGCAGGGCAAGCTCGCGGTCGAGTCGGCGCAGGCGTCGTTCGGCGCTGCGCGGCAGGACCTGATCCTGCGACTCGGCCAGGCGTACTTCGATGCGCTCGCCGCGCAGGATTCGCTGGCGATTGCGCGTTCGCAGAAAACGTCGATCGCGCAGCAGCTCGAATCCGCGCGACGCTCGTTCGAAGTCGGCAACACGACCATCACCGATACCGACGAAGCGCAGGCCAAATTCGATCAGGCCGTATCCGCCGAAATCGGCGCGCAGAACGATCTCGCGGTGAAGCTCGCTGCACTGGAGCAGATCGTCGGGCATCCGGTGGAGCGTGTCGATGGACTCGCAGCCGGTGTGCCGCTACCGCCGCCGATGCCCGCCGATCTCAGTCAGTGGGTCGACGCGGCGACCGCGACGAACTATCAGGTGGTATTGAAGCGTCTGTCGCTCGACACCGCGCAGCGCGAAACGTCGAAGGCGAAGGCCGGCCATCTGCCGACCGTCGACCTCGTCGCGAGCTATTCGCGCAACAGCCTCGGCTCGGCCGGCACCGGCTTCGGTGCAGGCGGGCTCGGTGCGGGCGGCAACGTGCCGCTCGGCGCCGAACTGAGCGGCCTCGGCTCGTCGTACACGAGCAGCACGATCGGCATTCAGGTGACCATTCCGCTGTTCGCGGGCGGTGCGACGCAAAGCCGCGTGCGCCAGACGCTCGCGCTCGAAGACCAGGCATCGTCCGATCTCGACACCGCGCGACGCAACGCTGCGTTGTCCGCGCGTCAGGCGTACCTCGGCGTATCGAGCGGACTCGCGCAGGTGCAGGCATTGCAAACTGCGGAGAAATCCGCGCGCACGTCGCTCGAATCGAACCTGCTTGGTTATCAGGTCGGTGTGCGGATCAATATCGATGTGCTGAACGCGCAGGACCAGTTGTTCACCGCGCGGCGCAATCTTGCGAAGGCGCGCTATGACACGCTCGTCAATGGACTTAAGTTGAAGGCGTCGGCCGGCAATCTCACCGACGAGGATGTGCTGCAACTCAGCACGTTGCTCTCCACTGATGACGACAGCGCGCTCACCGACTTGCCGCAGCCGGTTGCTGTGCCGCATCCGGGTGTGCATATGAAGGGCGCGGGGAATAAGGGTGGTCGGCGGACGATGCCGGCGGGTACGCAGTAGGCGGCTTTCTCCACGGGCTGCACAAAGACGACTCGAAGCGCGAATCAGGCGAGGCCGATAAGCGTGCCGGAAGCGGGGCTGTCGTGCGGCTCTAGTCGACTACAACCAGTCGTTCGACCCACTGGCACGAATCATCGACAATCGGCATCACTCGAACCAGGTCTCCGCCCAATCGTTTAGCGGCCGCAACGCCGTCCGTAACGCTACGCCTGCCTCGGTCAGACAGTAGCCCTGCCCCGCATGATCGATGAGCCCTGCCTCTCGCAATTCCTTGAGGCGGGTATTGAGCAAGCTGGGATTCGTATCGGCCGCCTGCTCCAATGCGCGAAACGTCAGCGGCTCGCCTCGCAATTCCCACAAAATGCGTAGCGCCGCCCGTCGCCCCAGCAGATCAAGCGCGACCATGATGGGACGGCCCGTCGTTGACCCGCGCACCGGCTTGCCAGCTTTAGGTATCTTCATGCTTTACTTTTCATAGCAACATCGTTAGAGTCCGCTATAGAAAATATAGCACAGGACGCGACATGTCAGCCCGCATCGCACCCGTTCAGCCGCCTTTCTCGCCGGCCATCCATGAGATGCTGGAGAAAATCATGCCGCCAGGCGTCCCACCACTTAGCCTCTTCACGACGATGGCTCGTGACGAGCGTCTGTTTGGCAAATTCTTCGCCGCCAACTTGCTGGAACGTGGCCACCTGACGCTTCGACAACGCGAGTTGATCATCGATCGAACCACCGCGCTGTGTAAGTCCGAATACGAGTGGGGTGTCCACATGGCCTTCTTTGGCGCCCGTGTCGATTTCTCGGCTGAGCAGATCGAGGCGCTGGTGCACGGCACCCCTCAGGACGAGTGCTGGTCGGTCGAAGACTCCGTCATCCTGCGAATGTGCGACGCACTGCATCGCGACTGCAGTATCGACGAGGACTTATGGCATGCGTTGCGCGCGCACTTCGCTGAGGAAGCGATCCTTGAGATGCTGATGCTGGCGGGCTTCTATCGAACAGTAAGCTATCTCACGAATGCCCTGCAATTGCCGCTTGAATCGTACGCCATGCGCTTCCCTATTCGCGTGGCGACCTGAAGGCATGGTAGGGGGCGGCTTAGCGACACGCACGAAGCCTCTGCGTGCTGATTGGTTGTGGGCGTAGCACCATTCTGGCCGTCGTACGTTTGCGACGACCATGATCACAACGATCCCCACCGCACCCCCATCACCTGATAAATTATCGCAGCAGGAAAGCAGAGCCACCCGTCGATTACCTTTCGGTATCCTACAAAAATCATTATGAACAGACTGCGTCTCATAAAAGCGTCGCTGGCCGTCCTGCTGACGTTAACCACAGCCCATGCAGCGATGGCCGGCCATACATCGACAGGGGTCGACGACCCAGCGCTGGCAACCGATCTGCACGAAACCATCGTCCACGTACCGATGACAGAAAAAGGATTCTTCGGGACATCGCAGCGCGAACTCGTCGCGACGACGTATATGCCCGACGGCGACGGCCCCTTCCCGCTGATCGTGTTGAGTCACGGCAATCCTCCGAGCCCGCTGGATCGCGTCAAGGTCGGCCGCTATCGCAAGATCGCGCAGATCCGCGAATTCGTCCGGATGGGATTTGCCGTGATCGTGCCGGTCCGGCGCGGGTATGGCGAAACCGGCGGCACGTTCGCGGAAGATACCGGCTCGTGCAAACATGCCGACTACGAAGATGCGGGCCATCATGCAGCCGAAGACCTGCTCGCGACGATCAAATTCGCGGACACGCTGCCGCAGATCGACGCGCATCACGTGATTCTCGTGGGTCAATCGGCAGGTGGATTCGCGTCGCTTGCCACCGCGAGCATGGCACCGGATGGCCTCGTCGGCGTCGTGAATTTCTCCGGCGGCCGGGGCGGTCGACCGGCGACGCATCCAGGGGACCCGTGCGATCCGGAAGGCATGGCGCGCACCATGAAACAATTCGCGACGACCACGCACGTCCCCATCTTGTGGCACTACGTGGAGAACGACCAGTTCTTCGCGCCTGACGTCGTGCGGACCTGGTTCGCGGCGTTCCAGGCTGGCGGCGGTCAAGGCGAACTGATCGTCGAACCGCCGTTCGGACGCGACGGGCACGGCATGTTCGCCGTCGACCGCGCGATTCCGATATGGCTACCGCACTTCACGCAGTTCGTTACACCGCTCGTTCCTGGGCTCAAGACGAGCAGTAATGCGCCTGCTGGATCGTGAGGTTATGGATATCGCGTCGCTTGCTGCCGATGCGATATCCACTCCCTTCAGTTGAACGACTGCGTTAAACGACAGCGGACGCGATGCGCACTCACTCCGTCTCGCGCAACACCTCCCCCACCGTCCGGAAAATCTCATCGATCTGCGCTTCGTCGATGATGAGCGGCGGCGAGAACGCGAGGATGTCGCCGGTATAGCGCGTGAGCACGCCCTTCTGATAGCAGCGCTGGAACACCTCGGCGGCACGCGCACCGGGCGCACCATCGCGCGGCGCCAGTTCAACGCCACCCACGAGCCCCAGATTACGCACATCGATCACATGACGCTCGCCGCGCAGCTTATGAATCGCTGCTTCGAAAACCGGTGCCATCCGCGCCGCGCGATCGAACAGCTGGTCGCGCTCGTACAGATCGATCGTCGCGCAGGCCGCGGCCGCCGCGATCGGATGTCCCGAATACGTGTAGCCATGAAACAGCTCGATGCCGGCCGGCGCGCCGTTGACGATCGAGTCGTGAATCCGCGTGCTCGCCGCGACTGCGCCGAGCGGTGCGGCGGCGTTGTTGGTGCCCTTCGCCATCGTCAGCAGGTCGGGCGTCACGTTGAAGTATTGCGCGGCGAACGGCGCACCGAGACGTCCCCAGCCGGTGATCACCTCATCGAAAATCAGCAGGATGCCGTGCTTCGTGCAGATCTCGCGTAGCCGCTCCAGATAGCCCTGCGGCGGAATCAGCACACCCGTCGAACCGGCGACCGGTTCGACGATCACCGCCGCGATCGTCGACGCGTCGTGCAGCGTGACGATGCGCTCCAGCTCGTCCGCGAGATGCGCGCCCCACGTGGGCTGGCCCTTCGAGAACGCCGCTTCCTTCACGTTGAGCGTGTGCGGCAGATGATCGATCGACGGCAGCAGCGCACCCGAGTACGTCTTGCGATTCGGCGCAATCCCGCCGACCGAAATCCCGCCGAAGCCCACGCCGTGATAACCGCGCTCGCGTCCGATGAAACGCGTGCGCTGTCCTTCGCCGCGCGAACGGTGATACGCGAGCGCGATTTTCAGGGCGGTGTCGACGGCTTCCGATCCCGAGTTCACGAAGAAGATGTGCTTCAGGTCGCCGGGCGTGTGGCGGGCGATTTTCGTGGCGGCCTCGAAGGCTTTCGGGTGGCCCATCTGGAACGTCGGCGCGAAATCCATCTCCGCCGCCTGCGCCTGCACCGCGGCGACGATCTCGTCGCGGCAGTGGCCCGCGTTCACGCACCACAGGCCGGCGGTGCCGTCGAGAATCTGCCGGCCGTCGTGCGACGTGTAGTACATGCCCTTCGCGCTCACGAGCAGCCGTGGGGCGCTCTTGAACTGTCGATTGGCGGTGAACGGCATCCAGAACGCGGACATGTCGGGCGTACTCATGGGGTGCTCCTCCGTAATGGGTTTCCTGTGGGGTTAACCAGCGGGTCTTTCGGTGAGTCTTTCCAGTCAGTCTTGCAGCGAGTCTTCCAGTGTAGGCAGAGGTCGGCGCATGCACAACGACATAGCGGCGATGCACCGCGTCCGTTCGTCGGGTCGTGCGTGCGCCTCGTTGCAGCGCGGCGCGCACCTCGACGCAGCAGACACGCCGCCATTGCACCAGTTTCGCCCCCAGCCCGCATCGCGCGCACAACAGCTCGTCATCGCACGCGCCATGACGGACAAGCCGCACTGGCGAGCCGTAAAGGCGAGCCATGACAGCAATCCGCAGCGCAGCACAACACCCGCATCGCCCTCCGGTTATCAGCTTGGCATATGCCTTGCAGTATCCGCCCCGCAAGCCATGCAGCGCGTCGCATCCGAGCGCTGCTCACGCGGCCCGTCGCGCGCGTCATAACACTCACCAACCACGGCAAGGGGTAATACATGAAACGTCGCAGTCTGTTGAAGCTCGGCTCCATGAGCGGCGCGCTCGCGCTCGCCGGACAAAGCCCGTTTGCGCGCGCGCAGTCGGGCAGCGGTCCGATCAAGGTCGGCATCCTGCATTCCCTGTCGGGCACGATGGCGATCTCGGAGACGTCGCTGAAAGACACCGCACTGATGACGATCGCCGAGATCAACGCAAGCGGCGGCGTGATGGGCCGCAAGCTCGAACCGGTCGTCGTCGATCCGGCGTCGAACTGGCCGCTGTTCGCCGAGAAGGCGCGTCAACTGATTACGCAGGACAAGTGCGCTGTTGTGTTCGGCTGCTGGACGTCGGTGTCGCGCAAGTCGGTGCTGCCGGTGTTCGAGGAACTGAACGGTCTGCTGTTCTATCCGGTGCAGTACGAAGGCGAAGAGATGTCGCGCAACGTGTTCTATACGGGCGCGGCTCCCAACCAGCAGGCGATCCCCGCAACCGAATACCTGATGAGCGCCGAAGGCGGCGGCGCGAAGCGCTTCTTCCTGCTCGGCACCGACTACGTGTACCCGCGCACGACGAACAAGATCCTGCGCGCGTTCCTGAAGTCGAAAGGCGTGCAGGAAGCGGACATCCAGGAGGTCTACACGCCGTTCGGTCACAGCGATTATCAGACCATCGTCGCGAACATCAAGACCTTCTCGCAGGGCGGCAAGACGGCCGTGATCTCGACGGTGAACGGCGATTCAAACGTGCCGTTCTACAAGGAACTCGGCAACCAGGGTTTGAAGGCGAGCGATGTGCCGGTCGTCGCGTTCTCGGTCGGTGAGGAAGAACTGCGCGGTATCGATACGAAGCCGCTGGTCGGCAACCTCGCCGCGTGGAACTACTTCATGTCGCTGCGCAATCCGACCAATGACAAGTTCAAGAAGCAATGGGCCGACTGGGTCGCGAAAAACAATCTGCCGGGCGGTACGAAGCGCGTGACGAACGATCCGATGGAAGCGACGTGGGTCGGCATTCACATGTGGAAGCAGGCCGTCGAAAAAGCGAAGAGCACCGACGTCGACAAGGTGCGCGTCGCGATGATCGGCCAGAAGGTCGCGGCACCATCGGGCTTCACGCTCGAGATGGACGGCAACCACCATCTGCACAAGCCGGTGATGATCGGCGAAGTGCGCGCGGACGGTCAGTTCAACGTCGTGTGGCGCACGAAGACGACGATCCGTGCACAACCGTGGAGCCCGTATATCGCGGGGAATGCGGGCAAGGCGGATGTGGTGAGTTCGATTCCGGCGTTTTTGCGGCGTTCGCGGGTTGCCTGATGTTGTGACGCCGTAACGTTGTGACGCGGCGGTGCTGCACCGCCGCGCCGTACCACCTGCACTACTTTAGAAGGCCACCATGGCGTTCCACTTTTCCGCGTCGCTGCGCCGTCACGTCGCTGCCGCGCTGCTGACGTTCATCGCGGGCACGCCGCTCGCCGCGTTCGCGCTGAGCCCCGCCGATCTCGCGCCGCTCGCGGGCGACGACTTCGATGCGAAGTCCGCCGCGATCGACAAGCTGATCGCGAATCGCGACGCGCCGTCGCTCGCCGTGCTGAAAGCGCTGTCCGACGACACCGCACTCGCCACCGATAGCGGCGAAGTGTTGCTCCAGGACGGCGACACCGCACACGATGCCGCCACCGGCAAGACCGTCGCCGCCGGCGACGCGCAACCGGTCACGCTGAACAACCTGCTGCGCTCAAAGGTAACGGGCGCACTGTCGGGACTGCAACTCGGCTCATCCGATCTCGACGCGCGTCGCGCGGCCGTCGCAGCGTTGCTGAAAAACCCCGACCCCGCGATGAAGCCGCTGATCGACGCGGCCCGCGCGAAGGAAACCGACCCGACGTTGAAGAAACGTCTCGACACGCTGTGGGCGATGACCGCGCTCCACAACCCCGACGCCGCGACGCGGCTCGAAGCGGTCAAGCTCGTCGCCGCGAGGCACGATCTCGACATGTACGAACTGCTGCGTCCGCTCGTCGCGAAGAAGCCCGACGGCAGTTTCGCGGAAAGCGACGCGAACGTTCGCGCGGTCGCACAGCAAGGCATCGACGCACTCGATTCGATCCAGCGCCGCAGCGAGATCGCCGGCACGCTGTTCGCGGGGCTGTCGCTCGGCAGCGTGCTGCTGCTTGCGGCGCTAGGCCTCGCGATCACGTATGGGCTGATCGGCGTGATCAACATGGCGCACGGCGAGTTTCTGATGATCGGCGCGTATGCAACGTACGCGGTGCAGAACGTGTTCCAGCGCCATGCGCCCGGCGCATTCGACTGGTATCCGCTGTTCGCGATTCCTGCATCGTTCGTCGCGGCTGCTGTGGTCGGCATCGTGCTCGAACGGCTCGTGTTGAAGCATCTGTACGGCCGGCCGCTCGAAACACTGCTCACGACGTTCGGCGTGAGCCTGATCCTGATTCAGGCGACGCGGATGATCTTCGGCGCGCAGAACGTGCAGGTGGTGAATCCGTCGTGGATGAGCGGCGGCGTCACCGTGCTGCCGAATCTGATCCTGCCGTACAACCGGCTCGCGATTCTCGCGTTCGCGCTGATCGTCGTCGGCATCGCGTGGGCCGTGCTGACGAAGACGCGCCTCGGCCTGTTCGTGCGCGCCGTCACGCAGAACCGTCGAATGGCTGCGTGCGTCGGCGTGAAAACGGCACGCGTCGATTCGTATGCGTTCGCATTCGGCGCGGGCATCGCTGGGCTCGGCGGCTGCGCGCTGTCGCAGATCGGCAATGTCGGTCCGGACCTCGGACAGAGCTACATCATCGATTCGTTCATGGCAGTCGTGCTCGGCGGCGTCGGGCAGCTGGCGGGGACCGTGCTCGGCGGCTTCGGGCTTGGGCTGGTCAGCAAGGCGATCGAACCGTTCTGGGGAGCAGTGTTGGCGAAGATAGCGGTGCTGGTGCTGATCGTGCTGTTCATTCAGAAGCGTCCTCAGGGCATGTTCGCCTTGAAGGGCCGCAGCGCGGAGGCTTGAGATGACTACGGCTTCTTCTGTCTCCACGCTGCCGGTTCCGGATGCTGTGCGTCCGCATTCCGACAGCTTCGCACTTGGTCTGCCGCCGCGTCCCGCGCTGCTGTCGCGACGCGCGTGGCTTGCGCTGATCGCACTTGTGATCGTGTTCGGTCTCGGCGTGCCGTTTGCCGCGCTCGTGCTGCCCGAATCGAGCGTGTTCCATCTGTCCGCGTACACGATGACGCTCGCGGGCAAGTTCATGTGCTACGCGATCGCCGCGCTCGCGCTCGATCTCGTGTGGGGCTACTGCGGCATCCTGAGCCTCGGCCACGCGATGTTCTTCGCGCTCGGCGGCTACGCGATCGGCATGTATCTGATGCGCGCGATCGGTCACGACGGCAAGTACGGCAGCGATCTGCCGGACTTCATGGTGTTTCTCGACTGGCATGCGCTGCCGTGGTACTGGCAAGGCACCGAACATCTCTGGTACGCGCTGCTGCTGGTGGTCGCGGTGCCGGCGATCGTCGCGTGGGTGTTCGGCTTCTTCACGTTCCGCTCGCGCGTGAAAGGCGTGTACCTGTCGATCATCACGCAGGCGCTGACGTTCGCCGCGATGCTGCTGTTCTATCGCAACGAGACCGGCTTCGGCGGCAACAACGGGTTCACCGACTTCAAGCGCATCGGAGGTTTTCCGGTTACGCATCCGGGCACGCGTGCGGCGCTGCTTCTCATCACGTTTGCGGTGCTGGTACTCGCGTTTCTCGGTGCGCGCGCGATTGTCACGAGCAAGCTCGGGCGTGTCGTCACTGCGGTGCGCGACGGCGAGACGCGGTTGATGTTCCTCGGCTATAGCCCGCTCGCTTACAAGCTGTTCGTGTGGACTGTGTCTGCCGTGTTGTGCGGGATTGCCGGTGCGTTGTATGTGCCGCAGGTCGGCATCATCAATCCGGGCGAGATGTCGCCGGGAAACTCGATCGAGATGGCGATCTGGGTCGCCGTCGGCGGACGCGGCACATTGATCGGGCCGATCATCGGTGCGTTCGCGGTGAATGGTGCGAAGAGCTTCTTTACCGCGAATTTTCCTGAGTACTGGTTGTTTTTTCTTGGGCTGATTTTTGTGCTGGTGCCGTTGTTGTTGCCTAACGGGATTATGGGGTTGATCGAGATGATTTCGCGTAGGGGGCGTCGATGAACCTTGATGATGAAGTGTCATTGTCTGGCGTTGCGACGACGGGGCATGCGGTTACGCCCGGTGAGATCGATGTGTCGCATGGGACGATTCTTTATCTTGAAGATGTGACTGTTAGTTTCGATGGGTTTCGTGCGCTCAATGCGTTGTCGCTGTCTATCGATGCGGGTGAGCTGCGTTGCATCATCGGGCCGAACGGTGCGGGCAAGACCACGATGATGGACGTCATCACCGGCAAGACATCGCCCGATTCCGGCAAGGTTTTTCTCGGGCAGACGATCGATCTCACGCGGATGAAAGAGCCTTCGATTGCGCGTGCAGGCATTGGTCGGAAGTTTCAGAAACCTACTGTTTTTGAGCAGCATCCGGTTTGGGAAAACCTCGAGCTTGCTATGAAGGCTGATAAGGGGTGGTGGGCTTCGTTGCTTGCTCGGCTTGATCGCGAAGCGCAGTTTCGGATCGAGGAGACTTTGTGTTTGATTGGGCTTGAATCGGAGGCTTTACGGGCTGCCGGCGAGTTGTCGCATGGTCAGAAGCAAAGGCTTGAGATTGGGATGTTGTTGATGCAGCAGCCTGCTTTGTTGTTGCTCGATGAGCCTGCGGCGGGGATGACTGATGATGAGACCATGGAACTTGCCTCTTTGCTGAATCGCTTGCGTGGGTCTTGTTCGATGATGGTCGTTGAGCATGATATGGAGTTTGTTGCTGCTCTCGCTGGTGACGCTGGGCGCGTTACCGTCATGGCCGAGGGGCGCGTTCTCGCTCAAGGGACTTTGGATAGTGTTAAGAGGGATGAGGCTGTGATTGAGTCTTATCTTGGGAGGTGAGGGTTTTTCTCTCTGCTGGTGGGCATGCTTTTTTGCCTCGCGGCGTGGGTTTTGTGCTTTACCTTTTTGCCTGTGCAGGCGGCTGCGATTTTGCGCCTCGCGGCGCTGGCGTTGCCCCTGTGCGGGGCGGCACCTACTTTTCTTTGCCGCAGCAAAGAAAAGTAGGCAAAAGAAAGCTGCCGAGACGAAGCTTCTCCTTTCCATGTGCTGCCTCGGTGGCACTCGCCTAAGTGGACGCCACGTTCACCCTGCGTAGTGGTCCGAGACGAGATCGTCTCTCGCACCACACAACTGAGTGACAAGGCAGTCATTCATCCCGCTTCGCACTTCGTGCGGTGCGGTTGGGTCGTTCTTTGCTGTGGTCGTTCTTTGCCGTGATCGCTCTCTGCTGTTGTTGTTCTTTGCTGTTGTTGTTCTTTGCTGTCGCTGTGCCCTGCTGTTGCTGTTCTGCAATTGCGCCTTTCCTCACGGCTCGTTATCACCGCGTCTCCGCTTTAAAGGACTGTCATGCTCGAAGTCGAAGGTTTGAATCAATACTATGGCGGCAGTCACATTCTTCGTGACGTGAAGCTCACCGTGCCCGATGGAAAGTTGACCGTCCTGCTCGGGCGGAATGGTGTCGGTAAGACGACGCTGCTGCGCTGTCTGATGGGCGTCGTGCACGCTAAAAACGGATCAGTCTCGTGGCGCGGTAACTCGCTCGCTAAACTGCCGCCGCACGCCCGTGTCGCACAAGGGCTCGCCTATGTGCCGCAAGGGCGAGACATCTTTCCAAGACTCACCGTCGAAGAGAATCTGCTTGTCGGTGCCGCAAGTCGTAAAGCACCATCGAAAATTCCCGAGCGCATCTACGATCTGTTTCCCGTGCTCAAGGACATGCGCTCGCGACGCGGTGGCGATCTCTCCGGCGGGCAACAGCAACAGCTCGCCATCGGACGCGCACTCATGAGCGAGCCGCAACTGCTCATTCTCGATGAGCCCACCGAAGGCATCCAGCCGTCCATCATCCAGGACATCGGACGCACCCTCCGGCAACTCGTCGAGGAAATGGGCCTCACCGTCCTCCTCGTCGAGCAATACTACGACTTCGCTAAAGCCATCGCCGATCAATACTGGGTTATGAGTCGCGGCGAAATCGTCGCCGGTGGGCAAGGCGAAAACATGGATGCCGATGGTGTGCGTGCGTTGATCGCGGTGTGAGGCGCTGTGTCGCGATGAGCCGCATCGCGCTCCGATAAACACGCACACCCCGCGTGCTATTCTCGCCGCAGTCACGCACCACAGCACCCACCTATCCCGTCACCCGCATGTCGCTGCATGAACACCACGCCACGCTGAGCCCGGCATCGACCGCTTTCGATGCCGGATGGCACGCGCGTCTCGAACTCGGCTTCACGTTGCAACGCACGCGCACGGCGCTCACGCATCGGTTGCATCGCGGGCCGCTGCGGGTGCAGCGGCCGCTCTATCCGGAAGGCGATTCGATCTGTCACGCGGTGATCGTGCATCCGCCGGGCGGGGTCGCGGGCGGCGATCGGCTCGACGTCGATATCTCGCTCGATGCCGGCACGCACGCGGTGCTGACGACGCCGGGGGCGACCAAGTGGTACAAATCGAATGGTCGTATCGCGCAACAGCAGATCGACATTCGCGTCGGCGCCGGTGCGAAGCTCGACTGGCTGCCGCAAAACAACATCGTGTTCGATCACGCGCACGCACAGCTCGGCTTTACGCTAACGCTCGCCGACGGCGCGACCGCGCTCGGCTGGGACGCTTGTCAGTTGGGCCGTCAGGCAGCCGGCGAACGATGGTCGGCGGGTACGCTGCGCGCCGATGCGCGGATCGTCGGGCCGACCGGTCGAACGCTGTGGCTCGAACAGGCGCGCATCTCAGCCACCGATCCACTGCGCGACGCACCGCAAGGTCTCGCGGGCTTCCCTGCGTGGGGCACGCTGTGGGCCGTTGGTCCCGCATGCGACGACTCGCTCGCCGAAACACTGACGGCCTCGCTGCCGTTCGACGACACCATCCGCGCAGCCGCATCGTGCGTCTGCGACAACGTGCTGCTCGTGCGGGTGGCCGCGCGGTCGATGGAGCCGTTGCAACACGCGCTCATGCAATGCTGGCTGCGGTTGCGGCCGGTCGTGCATGGGGTCGAGGCGACGCCGTTGCGGCTGTGGACGACATAGTTCGTCTAGCCGAGCTAAACGTTCATAAAGACTCACTACGAATGACACCGCCGTTCGGTGGCGACAAAGATTGCCGCGTCGGCCGTAAGGCCCCTCGCTGTTCCGCCCCCGACGTCAGGCGAGCGTAAAGCGCAGCGCAACGGCTGTCCCGAGCGGCGACCCGCGCCCGAAATCAGGTGGAAAGCGGCCACGATCTGTCGTTCGGCACGCGGAGAACTCTGTCGTTGGGACGGCTGCAATACTCCAGAATCTGCCGAACGAACCGCCCGCACAAACCTCCGCACCGCTGACCGCGAAGTAGACTTCAAGAACTTCGCTATTCGGTACGTCCGACACAGAGAAAAAAATGACGATCACACAATGGGTCCATCTGACGGAGATGCAATACGACCAATGGGTACTGCCTATCTACACCGCGTGGCACCGGGCTGCGCAGGAGAAGCGCACGACAGACAAGATGCAGGTTGTCACCGGCCAAGGAATGCCAATCACTGAGCTTGGCCTCCATATCAGCACCCGGCTCACGCTGCTTCCATATATCGGCCACCGCCTCGGCCAAGACCTCGCCGCCCTGTGGAATGCCGTAGCCGCAGACTTGACCGCAGATCACAGAAACACACCGGACAAGGAAGCCTTCGCGCTACCGATTGACAACGATCGGAAGTATCTAGTGATCGCCGACCTGCACTCAATCCTATTCGAGCTCAACGCATGCATCGACGCCATGAAAGACTTTATGCACGCGGTCCACAAGCATGTTGGCCTGCCCATCACGACCACGGAGCGCATCAGGATAATTAATTCGTGGATGAACATGAAAGGAATCGATCACGGCTGGTTTAGCCAACTCGACAGTGCACGGAATTTTGTAGCGCATCAGGGTGCGTTCTATCTGGCGTTTGATACTTCCTCAACACAGTGGGACCTGTTGATGGTCAAACAGGACATCAAGGTATTTGACGACCCCGAGACCTATGTCCGGTTCTCGGATGTAGAGAAGATCATGACGGGTTTCTCCGCGTGCCGGATAGCAATGCAGACCCATCTCGTCGCACTGTTAGATGACGCGAATTGATGCTCTGCTCTATGCTTTGTCCACCCAGCTTGCAGACCTTTTCCGCGAGTCGTAGGCCGGAAATCGGCGGCACCTGGCGTTCCGCGCTATCAATGATCAATTTTCTTTGTATTGGAATTCAATTTTCCCTGCGATTTGCCGATATATATTGACCACTCCATTTAACACCCAACAATGAATCAACCGACCCTTCTTGACGTGTTTGGCATCAGCTTGGACGAAATCACGGCTATGCAAGATTTGGCTTTCGATAAAAGTCTTGGGGAAAAGGCAAATCTCTCTCGCCTATTAACAGCAAGACGAACACAGGATTCTGGCGCTCATATTGCAAAACAAATTTTAGAATGCCGACATATTTTATCCAAGGTCGGCCTATACAAATTCATGAGTCTGATGCAGGAATTGAACTCCGCAAAAATTGGTCAACCGGAATGGGAGACAGTCCTCAAACAGATATACAACGAACCTGTCGCTGTGCGAAATCGAGTCATCTGGTTATTTTTTCATGCGTGTCTTCAAGCAGAATGTGATTTTTCCCTTGACGTGTGCCCAGCTCACTCACGAGAGGATGTTCTTACAGGCCGACTGCTTGAGGGAATTAAAGCAGCTTGCACAAGCTGGGCAGAGGCATCGTCTTCTTATCTAAGTCGCGTACAAAATGTACTTGGGGTCAGTAGCATTGACTTAACTATCGATGGTGGCGAGCAAAAAACTGGCGGCGATTTCGCATTGATTCTGGACATTGAAGAGAGCGTTTCGTGCGATGCTGATCTGGAGCCCGAGGTCATTGCGCTGACAGGGCGTCCGCGAGGCGATGTATTTGTACCACTTCTATTTCAGGCTAAGTGCTACACGGGATCACGCGCTGATATATCTCAAAAAAATAGCGTACGTGGCTACCAATTCAATCAGCTAAGACAAGCAAATTGCGCATCCAGCTACATTTTCTATGAGAATGGAAAAAGTCGCATCGATTTTCCAGCGCTTCCGATGGTAAAGTCAACTTCAGCCTGCAAACCGATCGAGGTAAGTCGAAGCACAGAAGTTTTCGATCAAAGTATTGACTTTGCAACTTATATACTCCGAGCAGCGAACGGTTTTGAAAGTATTCCAGCGGCAAAAACAAGAGAGGATGCTCTAAACATGATCCTCGCCAATACCTCACCCGACGCGCTCAGCCGAATCACCATACTTGGGAATACCAATAACCTCGACAGAACATACCGTGAAGCACTCAGGCAACTCCGGAAAGAAATCGATAACGAAGTGGATCGGGAGTCAGGGGACGACATCCCCGACGACATGCCGTCATCTCGATTTGAACCTTAATCGATGAAGGCGAGGATACAAATTTGAGGCGGAGGTCAGCTCGAGCGTTGAGGAGTTCGCCTCCGAGGGGAATCGACAAAACAGTGACGCGTTGTATTGCAATAGATTACTGTAGCTGTGTAAGCTACCGCTTTGTTGAGGTTCCGGTTGCTCACATCTCTATTACATATCCAGATTTAAATTTTTGCGACAGTCGACGCTGAACCCACTTAAAGCAAGAGAGCATGCGGTCGTGAGTAGCCAGACTCATTTGCGCCTGTGCCAGTACCCTCAAATAAGGTGCTGTCTTGGCGAGCCCCTGAGTTGATAGCAAACGTCAATGCTGCCCGAGCAAATGCGATACCGCGACGCACCACTGGATGATCGCGATTAACGCATAAGCAGTCGCCGCAACCCCAAAATAGAAAAAAGCGAGGAAGACTCGCACGGTCCAGCGAGACGGCTGAGGAGCAGGAAGCACGTTTAGGAACCGTGCAGAGCCTTCATCCGATTTAGTGTACGCATTGATTTGTGGCCACGTTAGCGGCGGGAAATAGAGATATGACACGAGGACCTGCTCATTGGGCACCAGAGCAGGCAAGACAATTTCCCAAGGCCCCGTCGGTGACTCCTTTTTCTCGTGCTGAACCTGCGGCTCCAGGACATAGTTAGGCACACGAACGTTGTGCCCCAATCGAACGTTGAAGGCGGTCTTTTTACCGGTATTCCGGACGACGATGCTATGCACGTGCACTTGGACACCCGGCGTCACTGTGACGTTGGCAGGCGTGCCACCGGAGACTGCTAGCGTGCGGGGCGAACTCCCATCCGACCGCGCGGGTGGCTGGGCAGGGCCTTCAATAGGCGGCATCGAGAAACCAGCCGCGTGCGCCAAGTAAGTGACTAGCTTCGGTTTGTGATCTAACCTCCGACTGATCGCTGCCACGACGATGGCAACAATGATGGGGAATGCCAGTTTCGTCACTAGGTCCCAATTCGTCATGTTCGCGTCCGTTTTTGTTGGTTAAGGTAAGCTCATTACTCGCTTTATCGGCGTGAATGAGAGACAGCGTTAACGTCAGAAGCCCCTGTCCGCTCTGCACCGTAAGTCGCCGTTGTGGGCTACTCGCATTGAAGGAGCGAGACGAGTCAGCCGCCGACATTGGCATTCGGCAGTGAGCAGCCAGCAGTTACCGTCCGACAGTACCATTCGTGTCGTCGATACTAGGATGCGGACAAATCAGAGCTGAGAATCAGCAGTCTGAAGCTGAGCAAGCACCATTGCCAGCATGGCCGCACAAAACTATCCCAAAAATCTCGGGCTAGGTGAACCTTGGCCTCACCTTTTGCGCACCGCGAAAGTGCGCCCCGTTCGGTCCATGCGCCCTGACGGTGCGCGCGGCGCATGAGGCACTGTGTCACTTAGCCAATGCCTCATGCTTACAAGGCTTTTACCCGAACATGCAGGGTAATCACGCCGCCCCCGCCCGCCAACCAACCAACTGGCATACCCCTTGCTCCTCCCTGCCCCACGCATCTGCCGCCTCCGACGGCAGGCGTCCGCTTGCTGGAGACCTTCTGTCGATGACCCCGAATCAAAGCACCCGCCGCACGACATACCGTGAACGCCTCGCCGCATTCCTGTGCGCCCCGTTGCTCGCCTCACTGCTGTCGCTCGCCACACCCGTCGCCCACGCCGACACGCTCGACACAATCACCAAAGCCGGCGTGCTGAAGGTCGCCGTGCCGGAGGACTATCCGCCGTTCGGTGCAGTCGGTCCGGATCTGAAGCCGCAGGGCTACGACATCGACACCGCCGCCATGCTCGCGAAATCGATGAACGTGAAGCTCGAACTCGTGCCCGTCAACAGCGCGAACCGCATTCCGTATCTGCAGACCGGCAAGGTCGACCTCGTGATCTCGTCGCTCGGCAAAACGCCCGAGCGCGAGAAGGTGATCGATTTCTCGACGGCCTACGCGCCGTACTTCCAGGGCGTGTTCGGTCCCGGCGACATCAAGGTCGCAGGCCCCGCGGATCTCACCGGCAAGACCGTCGGCGCAACGCGCGGCGCGCTCGAGGAAATCGCGCTGTCGCAGATGGCACCGAACGCGACGATCAAGCGCTTCGAGGACAACAACGCGACCATCGCCGCGTTCCTGTCCGGCCAGGTTCAACTGATCGCCGCAGGCAACATCGTCGCCGCCGCGATCTTGACGAAGAATCCGCCGCGTCGCCCCGAACCGAAGTTCGTGATCAAGAACTCGCCGTGCTTCGTCGGGATGAACAAGAACGAGCCGAAGCTGCAGCAGAAAGTCGACGCGGCCATCGCGCAGGCCAAAAAGGACGGCACGTTGAACGCGATGTCGAAAAAGTGGTTCGGCGCACCGCTGCCCGCCGATCTGTAAGCATCCCGTTAAAGCGGCTTGCTATCTTTGTGCAGCGGTTGAACGGAACCCCGCTTTCAACGCGGACCGCGCGACCAACCGCTCAACCGACCGACCAGACCCAACGCACCCCACCGCAATGAAGCTCACCCCCCGCGAAAAAGACAAACTCCTGATCTTCACCGCCGCGTTGCTCGCCGAGCGGCGCCGCGCGCGCGGTCTGAAGCTCAACTATCCGGAAGCGGTCGCGTTCATCAGCGCCGCGCTGATGGAAGCGGCGCGCGACGGCAAGACCGTCGCCGACGTGATGCACTACGGCACGACGCTGCTCACGCGCGACGATGTGATGGACGGCGTCCCCGAAATGATCCCCGACATCCAGGTCGAAGCCACGTTCCCCGACGGCACGAAGCTCGTCACCGTCCATCATCCGATCCCGTGAAGGAGGCCGCATGATCCCAGGCGAACTCATCGTCGACAACGGCGAACACGAACTGAACGCAGGCCGCACCACCCTCACGGTGACGGTCGCGAACACCGGCGATCGACCCGTGCAGGTCGGCTCGCACTACCATTTCTACGAAGTGAACACGGCGCTGTCGTTCGATCGCGCGGCGGCTCGCGGCTTCCGGTTAAACATCGCATCGGGTACCGCCGTGCGCTTCGAGCCGGGCCAGTCGCGTACGGTCGAACTCGTCGAGCTGGCCGGCGCACGCACCGTCTACGGCTTCAACGGCCTGGTGATGGGCAAGCTTTGATGTCGCACATGCCACGCATGCGATCCCACCGTCGACACCTCACGCCTCACTCCGGACTCACATCATGACCTTACGCATCGGCCGCCGCGCATACGCGGAAATGTTCGGCCCCACCACGGGCGACCGCGTCCGTCTCGCAGACACGGAGTTGCTGATCGAAATCGAGCGCGACTACACGATCTACGGCGAGGAAGTGAAGTTCGGCGGCGGCAAGGTGATCCGCGACGGCATGGGCCAGTCGCAGCGCGTCGCCGCCGATGTCGTCGATACGGTCGTGACGAATGCGGTGATCCTCGATCACTGGGGCATCGTGAAGGCCGACATCGGCATCAAGGGCGGCCGCGTGGTCGGCATCGGCAAGGCGGGCAATCCGGACATTCAACCGGGCGTGACGATCGCGATCGGCGCGGCGACCGAAGTGATCGCCGGCGAAGGGATGATCGTCACGGCGGGCGGCATCGATACGCATGTTCACTTCATCAGCCCGCAGCAGATCGACGAGGCGCTCGCGTCCGGCGTGACGACGATGATCGGCGGCGGCACCGGTCCCGCGACCGGCACCAACGCGACCACCTGTACGCCAGGACCGTGGCATCTCGAACGGATGCTGCAAGCGGCCGACGGCTATCCGATGAATCTCGGCTTTCTCGGCAAGGGCAACGTGAGCCTGCCCGAGCCTGCGGAAGAACAGATCGCGGCAGGCGCAATCGGTTTGAAGCTGCATGAGGACTGGGGCTCGACGCCTGCCGCCATCGACAACTGCCTGTCGGTTGCTGATGCCACCGACACGCAGGTCGCGATCCACACCGACACGCTGAACGAAGCGGGCTTCGTCGAAGCGACGGTTGCGGCGTTCAAGGGCCGCACGATCCACACGTATCACACCGAGGGCGCGGGTGGCGGCCACGCGCCGGACATCATCAAGGTCTGCGGCGAAGCGAACGTATTGCCGTCGTCGACGAATCCGACACGTCCGTACACGGTCAACACGCTCGACGAACATCTCGACATGCTGATGGTCTGTCATCACCTGGACCCGTCGATTGCCGAGGACATCGCATTCGCCGAATCGCGGATCCGTCGCGAGACGATTGCGGCCGAAGATATCCTGCACGACCTTGGCGCGCTGTCGATGCTGTCGTCGGATTCGCAGGCGATGGGGCGTGTCGGCGAGGTGATCATCCGCACGTGGCAGACCGCGCACAAGATGAAGGTGCAACGCGGCGCGCTGCCCGAAGATGCAGGAAACGGTGCGCGCAACGACAACTTCCGTGCGAAGCGTTACGTCGCGAAGTACACGATCAATCCGGCGCTCACGCACGGCATCGCGCATGAAGTCGGTTCGATCGAGCCGGGCAAGTGGGCCGACCTGGTGTTCTGGGAACCGGCGTTTTTTGGCATCAAGCCTGCGCTGATCCTCAAAGGCGGGATGATCGCGCTCGCGCAGATGGGCGACCCGAACGCGTCGATTCCAACGCCGCAGCCGGTGCATTATCGCGAGATGTTCGCGACGCGCGGCGGCGCGCTCGCGCGCACGTCGCTGACGTTCGTGTCGCAGATGGCCGCGGCAGCGGACATCGCGGGCCGCTATGGTCTGACGAAACACATCGTGCCGGTGCGCAACTGCCGCTCGGTGACGAAGGCGCATATGATTCACAATGCGTGGCAGCCGTCGATCAGCGTGGATCCGGAAACCTACCAGGTGATCGCCGACGGCCAGCTGCTGACGTGCGAGCCCGCCACCGTATTGCCGATGGCGCAACGCTATTTTCTGTTCTGACCATCGATAGAATTTCAATCATGCGAACGCTCGACAAACGCATCGACCCACACATAAAGCTCGCCGCCGTGCTCGTGAAACGCGCGCCCACGCTGACGCTCGCATACGGCGACCGCTGCCGTAGCCGCCTCGCCGCGACGCTCGATAACGGCGACGAAGCAGCCGTGCTGCTGCCGCGCGGCACGATTCTTAGCGATGGCGATGTGCTGGTTGCGCAGGACGGTGGCCTTGTCCGCGTGATCGCCGCGCCCGAAGCAGTGCTGCTGGTTACATCGCCGGATCGGCTCACGCTGACGCGCGCCGCGTATCATCTCGGCAATCGCCATACGCCGGTTGAGGTCGGTGTCGAGTCGCTAAAGCTCGAAGCGGACGCTGTGCTTGAAGATATGTTGAAGAGGCTAGGTGCGCATGTCGAGCATGCGACGCTGCCGTTCCAGCCCGAATCCGGCGCGTATGGCGGCGGTCATAAGCATGGTCACGATGAATCGTTCGCCGAAGACTATGCGCTCGCGCAGCAGGTGTATGGCGAGCATCATGGCCATTCGCACGACGCACACGATCACTCGCATCAACATCCGCACGCCGAAAAAACTCACAGCCACGCGCACCACGACCACCCCGGCGAGTGCGAACACGACCACTGCCACGATCACGCGCACGGCGACGGCCCCGGCCAGGGGCTCGGCCATCACTCGCACCATGCGTATCGCTGAACTCACCGCGCTGCTGCATCTCGCGTCACCGGCACTGCCGATCGGTGCATTCAGCTATTCGCAGGGACTCGAAGCGGCCATCGAAGCGCAACTCGTCACCGACGCGGACAGCGCACGCGACTGGATCGCGAGCGGTCTGACCGACGTACTCGCACGCGGTGAACTGCCGTTTGTCGCGCATCAGATCGAACGCTGGCGCATGCACGATGCGGCCGGTCTCGCCGAAGCAAACGAGAGCTTCATCGCGAGCCGCGAGTCGATGGAACTGCGCCGCGAAACCGAACAGATGGGCTGGTCGCTACGGCAGTTGTGCGCGTCGCTTGAATGGGGTGATGCGGAACGTCGCGCGACGCTCGCTGCACTCGTTCCGATCGCGCAGCCGACTGCGTTCGCATTCGCCGCGTACGCACACGACATCGCACCCGACGCCGCCCTCGCCGCGTACGCATTCAGCTGGGCCGAGAATCAGGCCGCCGCTGCGCTAAAGGCGGTGCCGCTCGGTCAGCTTGCAGGACAGCGGATCATCGTCGCACTGCGCGATTCAATCGACGGCGCGGTTGCTTACGCGCTCGCCACATCGCCCAATGATCTAAATACGTTCGCGCCGCAACTCGGCATTCTGTCGGCGCGTCACGAGTCGCAGTATTCGCGGCTATTCCGTTCATAAGCGCATCACGCAATCACTCAAGAACATGAATGCACCTCACGCCTCTGCTGTGAATAAAACCCGCACGAAGAAATTGCCGCCGCTGCGCGTGGGCGTCGGTGGCCCGGTCGGTTCCGGAAAAACCACGCTGCTCGAAATGCTCTGCAAAGCGATGCGCGAGCGCTACGACCTCGTCGCGATCACCAACGATATCTATACGAAAGAAGACCAGCGTCTGCTGACGGTTGCGGGCGCGTTGCCCGCCGAGCGGATCATGGGTGTCGAGACAGGCGGCTGTCCGCATACGGCGATCCGCGAAGATGCGTCGATCAATCTCGAAGCCGTCGACCGGATGCTCACGCGTTTTCCGGATGCGGACATCGTGTTCATCGAATCGGGTGGCGACAATCTGGCCGCGACCTTCAGCCCGGAGCTTTCCGATCTGACGATCTACGTGATCGACGTCGCGGGCGGCGAGAAGATTCCGCGCAAGGGCGGCCCCGGCATCACGAAGTCGGACCTGCTGGTGATCAACAAGACCGACCTCGCGCCGATGGTCGGCGCGAATCTCGACGTGATGGCCTCCGACGCGAAGAAGATGCGCGGCGAGCGGCCGTTCGTGATGACCAATCTGAAGGCGCTCGACGGGCTGGCGGATGTTGTCGCGTTTATCGAGAAGAAGGGGTTGTTGACGGCGGGCGTTGCGTAGTTACAGCTCCGGCGCAGGCAACAACGTCGTCAGCACATCCACCGTCCGCACCGTCGCGCCGCGATGCCGCGCGGCAAACGCGGAAGCAGCCGCACCCATCGCGATGCGTCGCGGCCGGTCTTCGAACAGCTCACGCAACGCACGCGCGAGATCGGCCGGATCGCTGACCTGCACAGCCGCGCCGGTCGCGACCGCATCCTTCGTCGCCTGCGTGAAGTTGAACACGTGCGGCCCGATCAACACCGGCACGCCGACCGCGCAAGCCTCGATCAGATTCTGTCCGCCGAGCGGCAACAGACTGCCGCCGATAAACGCGAGGTCCGACGCCGCGTAGTACGCGCCGAGTTCGCCCATCGAATCGCCGAGCAACACGGTGACGTCGGCGGGCAATGCGGGGATCGGTGTTTGTGCCGCAGCAGCAGCGCCTTGCGGCGCCCACGTCGAACGCCGTTCGACACGCAGGCCTCGCTTCGCCGCAAGCGCCGCGACTTCATCGAAACGCTGCGGATGACGCGGCACGAGAATCAGCAACGCATCTTCGACGGCGAGCGCAGCAAACGCCTGCAGCACCAGTTCCTCTTCGCCTTCGCGCGTGCTCGCCGCGACCCACACCGGCCGCGTGCCGATCGCCGCACGCCACGCATGACCGCGCACCGCGAGTTCCGGCGTCGGCGTCATATCGAACTTCAGGTTGCCGAGCACGACGACATTGCGCGCACCGAGCGCAGTCAGGCGTTCGGCATCGGATGGACTCTGCGCAAGCACACGCGAGAAACCACCGAACACTTCGCGCGTCGCGCGGCCGAATTTTGCTGCGCGTCGATACGAGCGGTCCGACATCCGCGCATTGGTCAGCACGAGCGGCACATCCGCACGACGGCATTCGTCGATCAGCGCCGGCCACACCTCGGTTTCCATCACGAGCCCAAGCGACGGACGCCACGCACGCAGAAAGCGACGGATTGCGCCCGGCATGTCGTACGGCAGATAGCTGCGCAGCACGCGATCGCCGAAGATCTGTTCGCCGGTCGCGCGACCGCTCGGCGTCATATGCGTGAGCAGAATGCGTGCATCGGGACGCGCGGTCAGCAGCGCATCGATCAGCGGTTGCGCGGCCCGCGTCTCGCCGACCGATACCGCGTGGACCCAGATCAGCGGCGCATCGTCTTCGGGCACGCGACCCGGCGTGCGACCGAAGCGCTCCGCGATGTGCTCGCGATAGCCGCGCTCGCGACGCGAACGGATCATCAGACGCAGCACCGCAAGCGGCGCGACGATCCACCACAGCGCGTTATAGATCGGCCTCAGCATGCGGCCTCCGTCGACCGCATCATGAAAACGCAGAAGCCGGCGCTCAAACCAGCGCCCTGCCCTGCAGGCGTTCGAGAATACCGAGCGGCGCGCACTCCGGCTGCGCCATCGCGCGGACCGGCAGGAAGAACGTCTGCTCAAGCATGAACTGACCGGACATCACCGCGTGCGACGTCTGATCCGAGAAACAGACCCACACGCTGCCGGGCGGAAACGGCATCGTCTGTTGCGGCGAGACTTTCTGGTAGTCGAGATCGGCCTTCATGCCGTCGTGCAGATTCAGCATCAGGTGGTCGTAGGCACTGCGCGGCGACTTCGTCACGTGCAGCAGATTCAGCAGCCACGCGGCGCCTGGCAGCTGCGGCTTGATGCGCGGCAGGAAGCGTTTCGCCATATCCTCGAACGGCTCGCCGACACGCCACACGCGCGGCACGCCATGCGGATTCACGTTCGTGAACACGCGCAGGATGCGCTCGCCGTAGTTGGGCCGCGACGGAAACGAATCGACGTGCAGACGGCTGTCGTCCTTGCGCCACGACGTCTCGCGCGTTTCGACCTGATGCAGTCGCAGACTCGTCGGTGCGACGCGCAGCTTGCCGTCGTATTCGGGAAAGAGGCCATCGACGAGCGAGCGCGCATTCGCCTGATAACGCGCAATCAACGCACGCACCGCCGACTGCGTGACCGCATCGCCGAGCACGCCATGCAGCGCGCCGCCGTTCGGTTCGAGAGAGATGTTCTTGCGTTTCGGATCGGCGAGCGCGGGATCGAGCAGCGCGGGTTCGCCGCCTTCGATCGCGAAGCGCAGGTTCGGGAAGTACAGCACCTTGCCCCGCTCGACGCCGGCAAGCAGCGTCTCGCGCGGCACGGACAGGTTCTGTGCGTGCCAGTCGCCTGAGGAGACTTCGATGATCTGGGATTCGTTCATGGTCGCTCTAAAAACGGGTGGAGCGGAAATGCGTGCGTGAGGCCGAAGGTATGCAACGTCACAGCAGGCCGAAGCCCGCAAGCGTCGCCTTCACCTGCTGCAACGTCGGCGACTGTCCAGCGGTGCCGAGATTGACGACGTTCGGCGACCAGTAGCCGCCGGTCCGCCACGCGGTCGCGAAATTGTACAACTCGACTGTCGGCCGCTTCAGGGCTGCCGCGATGTGCACGAGGCCGGTGTCGACGCCGACCGTCGCAGCCGCACCGTCGATCAACCCGACCACAGCCGGCAGCGACAGACGAGGCGGCACGATCGCGGCGGCGCCGAATTCCTTCGCGAGGCGTTCGCTGGTCGCGCGTTCGGCATCGCTGCCCCACGGCAGCACGATCGACGCGCCGCGCCGGATCAGCGACTGGCCCAGCTCGATCCATGCCGCGTCGGGCCACTGCTTGTCGGCTCGCGACGTCGCGTGGACGAATACGACGTACGGCACCGGCAGGTTCAGTCCGGTCTCGTTCAATGCCAATGCAGCGCGGCGTGTGTCGAGACCGAAGTCGATGTCGTCGGTGGGTTGCGGCATCGGATCGCCAAGCGCCGCCGCGACCAGTTGCCGCGTGCGTTCGACCACATGCGTGCGCGGCTCGATCGGCACGCGCTTGTCGTAGAAGAAGCGCACCGGCCACTCGTAGCCCGCGCCGTCGGTGCGGTTGCCGAGGCCGACCACCGGCCCGCGCGCCATCCGCGCGACCCATGCGGTCTTGATGAGCCCCTGGCAGTCGATCACGAGGTCGTAATGCTCGGCCGCGAGCGCGCGACGAAACGCGCCGATCTCGCGCCAGTTGCCCGGCGAGAACAGCCGCTTGCGCCAGCGCCTCAGCGACACGGGAATCGCGCGATGCACGCCGTCCACCAGTTGCACGAGCGACACGAAGCTTTCTTCGACGAGCCAGTCGATCTGCGCGTCCGGATGCCTGCGGCGAATGTCCGCAATCACCGGCATGTTGTGTACGACGTCGCCGAGCGACGACACCCTCACGATCAGTATCTTTTGTGCGCTCAAGAATGGAACGCCGGACAGGGTCCGGCCGAAGATGCGTTAAAAGTGCGCAATTTTAGCGCGCCGCGGGCGTCGCCTCGCATAAAACGCGTAAAAACGCGGCGCGGGGGTTTTCACCCACGCGCCGCGCCCTTACCGCTTATTGCACACGCTTGTTTCGCCTGCTTTGCGCGCGTGCCGATTGGCCCCGCCGCTTCGCAATCAGAACGGCAGCTTCGCGTCCGGCTTTTCCGCCAGAATCACGCGGCGGAAGTCTTCCTGGATGCGCGAAAGCGCCTCGTCGTTATCGGCTTCGAAGCGCATCACGACGACCGGCGTCGTGTTCGACGAACGCGCAAGCCCGAAGCCGTCCGGATACTCGACCCGCAGACCGTCGATCGTCAGCACGTCGTCGGCACCGGTGAACTTCGCGTTCTTCTGCATACGTGCGATCAGCGCGAAGTTCTCGCCTTCTTCGAGCTTCAACTGCAATTCCGGCGTGGAATGCGAATTCGGCAGACCATTGAGCAGCGCGCTCGGGTCCTGCACACGCGTCAGGATTTCGAGCAGCCGCGCGCCGGTGTACAGACCGTCGTCGAACCCGTACCAGCGATCCTTGAAGAACACGTGACCGCTCATCTCGCCCGCGAGCGGAGCGCCGGTTTCGCGCAGCTTCGCCTTCACGAGCGAATGGCCGGTTTTCCACATCAGCGGTACGCCGCCCTTGTCCTTCACCCACTTCGCGAGATTGCGCGTGCACTTCACGTCGTAGATAATCTGCGCGCCCTTGTTGCGCGACAGGACTTCTTCGGCGAACAGCATCAGCTGACGGTCCGGATAGATGATCTGGCCGTCCTTCGTGACGACGCCGAGGCGGTCGCCGTCGCCGTCGAATGCAAAGCCGATTTCGGCGTCGGTTTCCTTCAGCGCCTTGATCACGTCCTGCAGATTCTCCGGATGTGCCGGGTCCGGGTGATGGTTCGGGAAGTTGCCGTCGATCTCCGTGAACAGCTCGACGAGTTCGCAGCCGAGCGCCTTGAACAGACGCGGCGCGAGACCGCCCGCGACACCGTTGCCGGTATCGACGACCAGCTTCATCGGCCGCGCGAGCTTCACGTCGCCGACGATGCGCGCGAGGTACGCGTCCGCGATGTCGTGTTCCTCGTAGCTGCCGCTGCCGGCCTCGAAGTTATCGTCGACGATCCGTTGATACAGCGCCTGGATCTGCTCGCCGTAGATCGCGGCGCCGCGCAGCACCATCTTGAAGCCGTTGTAGTCGGGCGGGTTGTGGCTGCCCGTCACGACGATGCACGAATCGACGCGGCGCTCGCCGCCCTTCAACGGCAGCGGTACGCTCGCCGCGAAGTAGCCGACCGGCGTCGGCACCATGCCGACGTTCACCACGTCGACGCCGGCCGAACGCAGGCCGTCCGACAGCGCCGCGATCAGATCGGGACCGGACAGCCGGCCGTCGCGCGCGACGACGACCGAGTCGCCGCCCTGCTTGCGCACTTCGCTGCCGAACGCGCGGCCGATCGAACGGGCCGCATCCGTGTCGAGCGTCTTGCCGATCACACCGCGGATGTCATACGCCTTGAAAATGGACTGGGAGATCATGGATTGGCTCACTTACGTGCAAAGGAAATTTTGACCGGCGCGGCACGCGAGATCGGTAGACTTCGCGTGGCGCCCTTGCCGGAAGCGGTCCGGTTCCAACTTATAATCGCGGTTTTCAGAGATGCCGTGCAGGCCCCTATTCTAATGCTTAGACGCGCTCGTCGAACAAAGTTGCCGGCAATCGTGGTGAGGGTGACCGGGCGCGCATTCACGCAGAACCGCGTGCTGCCGCGCGCTCCACGGACCCGCGCCGGATGACCCCGGTGACGCGCCGTTTCGCGAACCCGGACGTCGCGCGGGCTTTCGCGAACATTGTCTGGCTCGGGCTCGAACGGGTCACGCAGATCGTCGTCGCAATCGCGATCAGCGGGATGCTCGCCCGCTACTTCGGTCCCGATGCGTTCGGCAAATGGCAATACGCGAACACGCTGCTGCTCGTGCTGTCGCCGATCACGTGGGTATGCGGCGCCGAAATTCTCGTGCCCACCATCGTCCATCGTCCGGCCGACCAGCTCGGCACGGTGCTCGGCAGTGCGTTCGCGCTGCGCATCGTCGTGTCGGCGGGTGCGTTGCTGCTCACATGGGCCGGCATCGCGATGGGTTTCACCGATCCGCTCGTCGGCGCGATGCTCGCGGGCCTCGCGATGACGATGCTGTTTCGCGAACCGCTCGTCGGCGTGATCAATTCGTGGCTGCAGAGCATGACGTTCAGCAAGCCGCAACTGATCACCAGCATGACGACCGCGATCGTCAAAGCCGCGCTCGTGTTCGCGCTGGTGCGCATGGCGGCGAGCCCCGCGCGTTTCGGCTGGCTGTGGGCGCTCGAATCGGCGGCGATCGGCATCGTGCTCGTGCTGTACTACGTGCGCCGCCACGGCTCGCTCGACTGGCGCCTCGACCGCACGCTGTTCCGCCATTTCGCGACCGCGGGCACGGTGTTCTGGCTCGGGCTGATCTGTATGTATCTGTTCCTGAAACTCGACCGGCTGATGCTCGAACGCACGATCTCGTTCGCCGATCTCGGCCGCTACTCCGCCGCGCAGCAGCTGAACGAAAACTGGATCACGCTCGCGCTGATGCTCGCGCAGACCATCGCGCCCGCGTTCGTCTATCGCGTGCAGGACGAAGCGCAGCTGCGCCGCAACCTGTGGCGCCTGACCGGGATGACCGCGCTGCTGATGATCGGTGGCGCCGTGGTGCTCGATGCGCTCGCGGGCTTCATCATCCGGCGCGTGTTCGGGCCGGCGTATGAAGGCGCGATCGATATTTTCCGCTGGGCTGTGTGGCTGTCCGTGCCGGCCGGCATCGAGGCGATCGGCAATCTCGTCGTGCTCAAATATCAGGCGAAATTCGTGCTGCTGTCAAAGTGGCTGCTTGCGCTTGCTGTAGCGTTCGTCGTGAACCTGATTGCGATTCCTCGGCTGGGTGCGTATGGCGCGCTCGTCGGACTCGCGGTCGGTTATCTCGCGGCTGCGAGCGTCAATCTTTACTACATCCGCTTCAAGTTGCGCCCATGACGGTTTCTTCTTCCACGCGTTCCCCTGGTACAGGCATGCTCGACGACGTCGCCGTGCTGATGCCCGCGTACAACGGCCAGGCCGACGTCGAGCGCACGCTCGCATCGTTCAGCGAAGATGCGCCGGTGCATGTGCTGATCGTCGACGACGGCAGCACGCCGCCGATCGTCGCGCCTGTGCTGCCGAACCTGTTGGTGGAAATATTGCGGATGCCGCGCAATGGCGGCATCGAGCGCGCGTTGCAGGCAGGCGTCGAAGCACTCGCCTCACGCGGGTTTCGTTACGCGGCGCGTATCGATGCTGGCGATTTGACGGTGCCCGGACGTCTCGCGAAACAGCGTGCACATCTCGAAGCGCATCCGCAGATTGCAGGGCTCGGCATGTGGGCGCAGGTCGTCGCGCACGACGACGGCCGCCCGCTCTTCATGCTCGCGCCGCCCGCCGAGCCTGCAGCGATCCGTCGCGTGCGCTTCCTGCGCAGCTGCTTCGTGCATCCATCGATGATGCTGCGTATCGATGCGGTCCTCGCGGTCGGCAACTATCGCGAGGCCTATAAAGCCGCCGAAGACCTCGATCTGTTCCTGCGACTGATGACACGCTACGACTGCGCGAATCTGCCGGAACTGGGTCTGTACTATGAGCTGAACGAAGGCGGTATCAGCGCAACGAAGCGGCGTCGGCAGATCGCATCGACGCTGCGGCTGCAACTGCGCTACTTCAATCTGTTCAATCCATATGACTGGCTCGGCCTCGCGAAGAATCTGCTGCATTTCGTCACGCCGTACCGCGCGCTGCAACACATCAAGCGCAGACTGTATGCGTCGAGCGGTAACGCATGATCTTGCCCATGTCCTTTTCCCTGGCTTCTGCATGAGTTCTTCTTCCGCTTCCGGCGCGAAGCTGCGCATCGTCCTCGTCTGCAACACCGCGTGGGCGATCTACACGTACCGTCAGGGGCTGATCCGGATGCTCGTCGCGAGCGGCGTCGACGTGATCGTGCTCGCGCCGCGGGATCGCACGTTCGAGCCGCTGGCGGAAATGGGCTGCCGCTGTATCGATCTGCCGGTTGCATCGAAAGGCACGAACCCGCGCGACGATCTGCGCACGCTCGTCGCGCTGTATCGCCACTATCGCGCGCTCCGGCCGAGCGTCGTGTTCCATTACACGATCAAGCCGAACATCTACGGATCGATCGCGGCGAAGCTCGCGGGCGTCGCGTCGGTCGCGGTGACGACGGGTCTCGGCTATGTGTTCATCCAGCAGAGCCGCGCGGCGCAGGTTGCGAAAAAACTGTACCGTTTCGCGTTCCGCTTCCCGCGTGAGGTCTGGTTTTTGAATCGCGACGACCTGGCCGCGTTTACCGACCAGAATCTGCTCGTCCACCCCGAGCGTGCGCGGCTGATGCACGGCGAAGGCGTCGATCTCGACCAGTTCGCGCCGGCGCCTTTGCCGCAGAGAAATGAAATTATTTTCATTTTGATCGGCCGTTTACTGTGGGATAAAGGTGTCGGCGAATATGTCGAAGCGGCGCGGCAGTTGCGCACGCGCTATCCGCATGCACGGTTCCGGCTGCTCGGACCGGTCGGCGTCGACAATCCCAGCGCGATTTCACGCGACGAAGTAGCCGCGTGGGAACGCGAAGGCGTGATCGAATACGCGGGCGAGGCGCACGACGTGCGGCCGTTTATCGCCGACGCGGACTGCGTGGTACTGCCGTCGTATCGCGAGGGCGTGCCGCGCACGCTGATGGAAGCGGCCGCGATGAGCCGCCCCGCTGTCGCGACCGACGTGCCGGGCTGCCGCGAAGTGGTCGCGGACGGCGTCAACGGTCTGCTGTGCGACGTCAAAAACGCGACGAGTCTCGCCGACGCGATGGCAAACATGCTCGACATGGGCGGCGCAGCGCGCCGCGAGATGGGGGAACGCGGCCGGCAGAAAGTCGCGGAAGAGTTCGACGAACGTAACGTCGTCGAACGATACAAAGACCTGATTCGAAACTTGACGGGCGTTTCACTTTAACGGAGCACAGCATGGCCACGAAGGGCACGATTCTGGTAACGGGCGGTGCGGGCTTTATCGGCTCGCACACGTGCGTCGAATTGCTGAACGGCGATTATGACGTCGTCGTCGTCGACAATCTCGTGAACAGCAATCGCGAATCGCTGGCGCGAGTCGAACGCATCGCCGGCAAGCCGGTTTCGTTCTACGAAACCGATGCACGCGACGAAGCCGCGCTCGAACGGATCTTCGACGCGCATCCGATCACAGGCGCCATTCATTTCGCCGCGCTGAAGGCGGTCGGCGAATCGGTCGCGAAGCCGATCGAGTACTACCGCAACAACATCGACAGTCTGCTCGTGCTGCTCGCCGTGATGCGCGCGCGCAACGTGAAGCAGTTCGTGTTCAGCTCGTCGGCGACGGTGTATGGCGTGCCGAAAAGCTCGCCGATCGACGAGTCGTTCCCGCTGTCGGCGACCAACCCGTACGGTCAATCGAAGCTGATCGCCGAACAGGTGCTGCGCGATCTCGAACTCTCCGACCCGGCATGGCGCATCGCGACGCTGCGTTACTTCAATCCGGTCGGCGCGCATGAAAGCGGGCTGATCGGCGAGGATCCGTCGGGCGTTCCGAACAATCTGATGCCGTACGTCGCGCAGGTCGCGGTCGGCAAGCTCGACAAGCTGCGCGTGTTCGGCGGCGATTACGACACGCCGGACGGCACCGGCGTGCGCGACTACATCCACGTCGTCGATCTCGCGCGCGGCCACCTCGCCGCGCTCGATGCGCTCGTCACACGCGATGCGAGCTTCGTCGTGAACCTCGGTACGGGCCAGGGCTATAGCGTGCTCGACGTCGTGCGCGCGTTCGAAAAAGCTTCCGGAAAACCGGTGCCGTACGAAATCGTCGCGCGTCGTCCCGGCGACGTCGCGCAGTGCTACGCGAATCCGGCCGCCGCCGAACAGGTGATCGGCTGGCGCGCGCAGTTCGGCATCGAGCGGATGTGCGCGGACCACTGGCGCTGGCAGGAACGCAATCCGAACGGATTCGCGGCAGGCTGATCGTTGTTCTCTGATGGGCCGGTTGATGCCGGCCCTGTCGCTTCTCTTTTCGCCCCCCTACAAACCGCTATCGAATGCGTTCGACGCCCGTCGGATGTGCCGCTGCGCGCGCATTTGCGTGAGCATCACCGCCTTCCGCTGCGTAGCCCGATAAACAAAACAGAAGGCTAATCGCGGTTTTTTGCGCCTCTGTGGCGCATGCGCGCGCCCTAGAATGAGTGCTGACATAACCTATTCGATCGGGACGAGACGCAGAATGACCACTAATCAGTCGATGTTGGTAGTAAGCGCGCACAGCGCGGATTTCGTGTGGCGTGCAGGCGGTGCGATTGCGCTGCATAAGAAAAACGGCTACCGCGTGAAGGTGGTCTGCCTGTCGTTCGGCGAGCGAGGCGAATCCGCGAAGCTGTGGCGCAAGGGCGAAATGACGATCGAGAAAGTGAAGACCGCGCGCCGCGAAGAAGCGGAACGCGCGGCCGACGTGCTCGGCGCCGAAGTCGAGTTCTTCGATCTGGGCGACTACCCGCTGCGCGTCACCGACGAAGCGCTGATGCGTCTCGTCGACGTCTATCGCGAAGTGCAGCCGGCGTTCGTGCTGAGCCATTCGCTGAAAGACCCGTACAACTTCGACCACCCGCTCGCGATGCACGTCGCGCAGGAAGCCCGCATCATCGCGCAGGCCGAAGGGTACATGCCGGGTCAGAAAGTGGTCGGCGCGCCGCCCGTCTATGCATTCGAGCCGCATCAGACCGAGCAGTGCGAATGGACGCCGACGACCTTCCTCGACATCACCGAAGTGTGGGACGTGAAGCGTCGCGCGATCGAATGCATGGCGGGCCAGGAACATCTGTGGGAATACTACACACGCGTCGCGCTGCAACGCGGCGTGCAGGCGAAGCGCAATATCGGTATCACCGCGAGCCGGAACATCGAGTACGCGGAGGGGTATCAACGCGTGACGCCGCAAGTCGTCGGAGACCTGTCATGAGCCGCGGCGTTGTGGTGACGCGGATCGCGCGTGCGAATCCTGCTAGCGTCGAGCGGTTGCAACGGGCCGGCGCCGCAACGGTTCACGAAGCGCAGAACCGTCTTGGGCTGCTCGGCTCGTACATGCGGCCGATTTATAGCGGCGCATCGATTGCCGGCTCCGCTGTCACGGTGCTGGTGCCGCCGTCGGACAACTGGATGCTGCACGTCGCAGTCGAGCAATGCCAGGCCGGCGACGTACTGGTCGTCGCACCGACGTCGCCGTGCGAAGACGGCTATTTCGGCGAACTGCTCGCGACGTCGCTGGCTCATCGCGGTGTGCGCGGGCTCATCATCGATGCGGGTTGCCGCGATGTCCGCGCATTGCAGCAGATGAATTTTCCGGTGTGGTCGAAGGCGGTTTCCGCGCAAGGCACCGTGAAGGAAACGCTCGGCTCGGTCAACGTGCCGGTGGTGTGCGCGCGGCAACTGGTGCGGCCCGGCGATGTGATCGTCGCGGATGACGATGGGATCGTCGTGGTGCCGCTCGAAACTGTCGATGCTGTGGCTGACGCGTCGGATGCCCGTCTCACGAAGGAAGAGAAGACGCGCGGTGTGCTGGCGTCGGGTCAGCTCGGTCTCGACTACTACGCGATGCGCGGCAAGCTCGCTGAAAAGGGCCTGCGTTACATCGAGTCGCTCGATCAGGTGTAGCGGGACGCGCAGCCGCACATCTCAAGGCACGCTCTTTATCGCGTCCGATCTGCGCGCCAACGACGCCGCGCGCGCAACGTGGACGGAAACCACAACGAACACGGAGCACGCATGACCCCAATCGATCGCGTTGCATTCATCGGTTTCGGCGAGGCCGGTGGCATTCTCGGCGCGGCGCTTGCGTCGCGCGGTCTGCGTGTGACGATGTTCGACCGATTACTCGACGACCACGCTGCTGCTGCTTCAATGCGCGACAAGGCGACGAGCGCTGGTGTGCATCCAGCAGCGACGGTTGCCGATGCGATCGCGGGCGCATCGCTGATCGTGTCAGCCGTGACGGCGACGTCTGACGTCGACGTCGCGAATGCCGTCGCGCGTTGCATCGCGCCCGGGCAAACGTTCCTCGACATCAACTCCGTTTCGCCCGCGACGAAGCAGCATAGCCAGCAATGCATCGAAGCGGCCGGCGGGCACTACGTCGAAGCCGCGGTGATGGCACCAGTGCCGCCGTATGGCCTCGCGGTGCCGATGCTGCTCGGCGGAAATCACGCGGAATTGCTCGCAGCGCAGCTAAGCGCACTCGGTTTCAACGCGCGCGCCGTCGCGACGCAAGTCGGCGTCGCGTCGGCTGCGAAGATGTGCCGAAGCGTGATGATCAAGGGTATCGAAGCATTGACCGTCGAATGTCTGAGTGCGGCACGCGCACACGGTGCGGAGCACATCGTGCTTGCGTCGCTTTCAGAAACCTTCGACAAGATGCGTAGCACCGAAGACCTGCCCGGCTATCTGATCAGCCGCGTCGCAGAGCATGGACGTCGTCGCGCGGCGGAAATGCGTGAAGTCGGCGAAACGCTGCGCGAAGTGGGCATCGAACCGTCGATGAGCGATGCGTGCGCGCAGTTGCAGGATCGTTTCGTCGATACGATGGCCGCGCGCGGCGTGAAGTACGACACGCTGTCGCCATTCGTGTGGCAGGACCTGCTTGATCTGCTTAACGCGGCTTGACGCTCGCCACCTCCCCCACCACCACACGAATCGCATCGATCAACGCACGCGCGGCCGGCGACGGACTGCCGGCGGTTCGCAGCGTCAACCCGATGTCGCGGTTTGTGCCGCGCATCGGAATGTCGAGCATCACCAGTTGCCCCGATTCGCGCTCGTAATGCAGTTGCTGCGCGGACAGTGCCGCGATCATGTCGGTGCGTAGCAGCAAACCGCGTATCGTCGCAAGATCGGCGGATTCGACGGTCGGCAGCGGCGGCTTCGCTTTCATCCGTTTGAACATCGATTCGAACAGACCGCGCGCCGGCGAATGGCTACGCGGCAAAATCCAGCGCGCGCCCGCCAGATCCTTGACGGTCAAACCGCGCGCACTCGCGAGCGGATGATCGCGACGCCCCAGCACGACCAGATCCTCCGACATCAGCTTCTCGTTCTCGAGACCGCTTGTCGCGTCGTTTGCACGCAGCGCGCCGAGGATGAAATCGATGTCGCCTGCGCGCAGCCCCGCAACCAGCGTTTCGTACGCGCTCTCGTCGGTCACGACGCGCACGCCTGGATAGCGCATCGTCACACGGGCGATCGCTTCAGGCAGGATCAGCGTGCGACCGAGCGGCAAAGCACCGACCGTCACGCTGCCCTGGATGCTGCCGAGCAACGCGGCGACATCGTCCGACACGTGACGCAATTCGTTCAGCGCACTGCGCACGTGTGCGAGAAACGTCTCGCCGTCGCTCGTCAATAACAGGCCGCGCGGGTTCCGGTCGAACAGCGTCAACCCCGCGCCGCTTTCAAGAATCCGGATCGCGCTGCTGACGGCCGGCTGCGTGATCCCGAGCGCACGCGCTGCACTCGGCATGTGCCGATGACGCGCGAGCGCGGAGAACTGTTCGAGCCGTCGCGTGTTCAGCAGATACGCGGGCACGGCCCCTTGCGCGACCGCGCGACGCGGCGCCTGACGCATCGCGCACCAGCGCGCGAGCGCTTCGAGTTCGCCGAACACGCGATCGCTGCGCGTCAGCACAGCACGGCACACCGATGTCGGCAGCATCCCCGTCGGCTTGCGATCGAACAACGGCTCGCCGAGCGCCGACTCGATTTCACGCACCGCGCGTGTCACCGCCGATTGCGCACGAAACAGCGCGGCCGCTGCGCGACTCACGCTGCCCGTCTCCGCGACAAGCCGCACCGCGCGCAGGCCTGCGAGATTCAGTAGTTGTCCGCCGCTCATCGGGCACGACCTCGCGGTTGTTCCAGTGCCTCAGACTTCATGCCGCACCGCCGATCAACTGCAGCTTCGGCAGCGACAGGTTGAGGCTTTCCCGCGAGATGTGCGTGTGTTCCTTCATCAGCGCCTCGACACGCGCGCCCTCGCCGTTCACGAGCGCCGTCACGATCACGTGATGCTGGCGATGCGCGTATGCGAGCATCGTGTATTGCCGCGCTTTCGCGGTTTCGTCGAAGGCGATCGTCGCCGGTGAGACAAACGGGATCTTGTCGTTCAGGTTCAGCGCGGCCGTCAACGCTGCGTTCTGCGCAGCGTCGGCGATCAATGCGTGGAAGCGTCCGTTGATGTCGGCGTAGCGAACGTCATCGCCCGCTTTCAACGCGCCGCTTTCGAACAGGCGATCGCCCTCGCGCAGACAGTCTTCGAGCGCGCTCTGCAACGCGGCGCTGGTCCCACGCTCGGCGACGCTGCGTGCCGCGAGCCCTTCGAGCACGCCACGCACGTCGATCGCATCGAGCACGTCGCCGACGCTGAAGCGCCGCACGAGAAATCCGCGCGCGCCGGAGCGCTCCAGCAACCCCTCCGACGACAGCACGCTCAACGCGTAGCGCAGCGGCGTGCGCGACACGCCGAGCTGTTCCGACAGTTGTGCCTCGACGAGCCGGTGTCCCGGCGCCAGTTCGCCGCGCAGGATCTTTTCGCGCAGCGTCTGCACGATCGCGTGTTGGGTAGTCGAATTCATGTGCCAGGTCTCCTCGTCCCGAACATAGCCCTGTATGGGCGGCCGCGCAACGAGCGCCCCTCGCGGATTGCGAGTTGGTTCTACGGCCATCTGTTCCATTTATCGCGCAGCGGCCCTGGCGGGGTGCCATGCAGCTACGCATTCTCGCTACGGGATACCAAAATAGGCTTGCGGGACGGGCCTCCGCGTCATTTCAGAATCATCATATCTGGAAGTAATGCCTTATTTTAAGACACAAACTCCGTTTTCGTGACGTTTACCCCCACTGTCCCAAATGCGCGACTTTTTGTACTTTGGTATCCCATACAAGCTTTGAGCGCGAGAGACCCCAAAACCGGATCGTATCGAATCCGACGTCACACCCACGCAACACACGCACGACAACGCACAACGCTCACTGAAACAACGGAACGGAAGGACATGGCAAGAATCATCGGCGGAATCGGCACCTCGCACGTGCCGACCATAGGCGCGGCCTACGACAACCAGCGGCAGAACGATCCGGCATGGGCGCCGCTGTTCGACGGCTATGAACCGGTCGCGCGATGGCTCGCGGAACACAAGCCCGACGTGATGGTGATGTTCTACAACGATCACGCGAACAGCTTCTTCTTCGACTGCTATCCGACCTTCGCGCTAGGCGTGTCGCCGCATCACGAGTTCGCTGACGAAGGTGCGGGCAAGCGTCCGTTGCCGGACATCGCGGGCCATCCCGATCTCGCGATCCACATCGCCGAGCAGATGATCGAAGACGAGTTCGACTTGACGATCTTTCAGGAGCGTCCACTCGATCACGGCTGCAACTCGCCACTGTCGCTGATGCTGCCGCACGACGGCGGCTGGCCGCTCGCGCTGGTGCCGATGGAGATCAACGTGCTGCAGTACCCGCTGCCGACCGCGCGACGCTGCTACCGGCTCGGCCAGGCGCTGCGTCGTGCGATCGAATCGTTTCCGCAGGATCTGAAGGTCGTCGTGGTCGGCACCGGCGGGCTGTCGCATCAAGTGCACGGCGAGCGCAGCGGCTTCAACAACACCGAGTGGGACATCGAATTTCTCGATCTGATCGTGCACGACCCGCAGCGTCTCGCGGCGATGAAGCACGTCGATTACGTGCGCCTGGGCGGTGCGGAAAGCGTCGAGACGATCATGTGGCTCGCGATGCGCGGCGCGCTCGGCAACGAGATTCGCGAGCTGCATCGCAACTACTACCTCGCGACGAGCACGGCAATGGCCGTCACGCTCTACGAAGAACGCGACCCACGCAACGAACGCGAGGACACGCGATGAATCCGCAACTGACCGGCATCGAAGCACTGACCGGCACCTACCCGTTCGACATCCAGCAAAGCATCAAGACGCTGTCGCTGAACCGCTTCTTCTGGCAGATGCGCATGCCTCACGCACGCGAGCTGTGGCTGCGCGACCGCAACGCGGCGTACGACGCAGCCGGCCTCACCAGCGAAGAAAGAATGCTGGTCAACGACTGCGACTGGCTCGGCCTGATTCGCTACGGCGTGTGCTTCTTCGTACTCGAGAAGTTCGCACGCGTCGTGAAGGTCACCAACCTCGCCATGTATGCGTCCATGCGCGGCGAGACCCTCGAAGCATTTCTGCAGACACGTCAGGTGCCGGACGCGGCATAGCGAACGGGACGGCACGACGTCCCGCTCCTTTTCATACGACAACACGACCCCGCGCTCGACAGCGCGCGGGGCGGGGAAGCTTTTTTCCGGAGACAGGCATGAACCCAGCATCGGCAGTGGACATCAAGGCGTTCATCGACGCCCGCAAAATGTCGGGATACCAGTGGCTCGTTCTCGCGCTGTGTTTCCTGATCGTCACGATGGACGGGCTCGACACCGCGGTGATGGGTTTCGTCGCACCGGTCGTGATGCACGACTGGAATGTCGGGCGCGCGGCCTTCGGGCCGGTGATGAGCGCCGCGATGATCGGCCTCGCGGTCGGTGCGCTCGTCGCCGGACCGGCCGCCGATCGCATCGGTCGCAAGGCGATTCTGGTCGGATCGGTCGCGTGCTTCGGCGTCTTCAGCCTCGCCTGCGTATTCGCCGACACGCCGCTGCAACTGATCGCTCTGCGCTTCCTGACCGGTCTCGGGCTCGGCGCCGCGATGCCGAACTCGACGACGCTGCTGTCCGAATACGTGCCGTCGCGCAGCAAGTCGCTGCTGCTGACGATCATGTTCACCGGCTTCAACTTCGGCTCGGGTGCGGGCGGTTTTGTCGCAGCGTGGCTGATTCCGAACTTCGGCTGGCGTGCGGTGTTCGTGTTCGGCGGCGTCGTGCCGCTGCTGAGCGTGCCGCTGCTCGTGTGGCTGTTGCCCGAATCCGCGCGCTTTATGCTCGTGCGCCGCATGGCGACCGCGCGCATCGCAGCGACGCTCGGTCGCGTGTGCCGGCACACGTTCGGCGACGACGTGACCTTCGCCGCGACGGAAGCACCGGTCGCCGCGAAAGCGCCGGTACGCATGCTGTTTTCCGACGGCTACGCGTTCGGCACGCTGACGCTGTGGGTCACGTACTTCATGGGCCTGCTGATCATCTATCTGCTGACGGGCTGGTTGCCGACACTGATCAAGGAAGCCGGTCTGCCGGTCGCGCGCGCGGCGGCGATCACCGGTCTGTTCCAGCTCGGCGGGACAGTCGGCGCCATCGCGGTCGGCTTCGCGATGGACCGCATGAACCGCAACGCGGTGATCGGCGTCGCGTACCTGCTGGGCGGCGTCTTCATTTTCGCGCTCGGCACCGGCACGCTGACGTCGGGCCTGCTGCCGGTGCTCGTCTGCTGTGCGGGCTTCTTCATGAGCGGCGCACAGACCGGCCTGAACGCCCTCGCGCCGACCTACTACCCCACTCGCGCCCGCGCGACCGGCGTCAGCTGGATGCTCGGCTTCGGCCGGCTCGGCGGGATTCTGGGTTCGCTCGTCGGCGGCGTGCTGCTGTCGATGGGCTTCAGCTTCGCGACGGTCTTTACGATTCTCGCGATACCGGCCGTCCTCGCGGCAGTCGCGATCGTGATGAACCGCGTCGCGTTGCGCTACATCACGAATCCTGTCGCGGAGACGTGAATGCATGCATACGGCACGCGGCAAGCAACACATCGATTCTTATAACTTCTTGAGGAGCGGAGACATGAGCAACAACTACAGTACAAGCGCCGAGATCGGCAACGGACCGGCACAACCCACGACCGAACGACCGGGCCTGCAGAAAATCATCCGCGCGGGCGTGGCCGGCGGTCTCGCGGGAGCGGTGATCATCTGGATCTACGAAGCGCTGATCTGGGTCGGCGCGCAGCATCTGATGCCGCTCGCCGGCATTCCGCGCAACGCAACCGGCCTCGTGTTCGGCAAGGACGTGCAGGATTCGCTCGGCATCTGGGCGTATTTTCTCGGCACCGCGATTCACTTCGTCTTCGCGACCGGCTGGGGGATCCTGTTCGCCGCGATCTGGCCATCCTTCCGCCGACGCGGTTACGAAGCGACGTTCGTCGCGCTGTTCTACGCGATGTTCGCGTGGATCGTGATGCACGTCGCGATCATGATCGCATCGACCAATCATCCGAACTACTACGACCCCGCCGTGATCATCGGCGGCTTCATGTCGCACTTCTGCTTCACCGTGCCGCTCGCGTTGATCATCAAGCGCAAGCTCGCCGCGAACTGAACCAGTAGAACGTATAGATCCGGGGACGACATGAAAACAAAACTCGTAGCCATCCTGACTGTTGTTTCAGCGACGACGGCGATGACGGAACAGGCCCATGCGCAATCGTCGATCACGCTGTACGGTGTACTCGACGTATTCGGCGGCTATCAGTCGGCGAAGGTCGGCGGCAGCAACAAGTCGCTGGCGGTACTCGGCAGCAACGGCGAGATGACGAGCCGCTGGGGTCTGCGTGGAACCGAAGACCTCGGCGGCGGATACCGCACCACGTTCGATCTGGAGAGCGGCTTCGATCCCACCACGGGTACGCAACAGAATGCGTACCGCTTCTTCGACCGGCAGGCGTGGATCGGCATCTCGGCACCGTATGGGGAATTTCGTTTCGGTCGGCAGAATACGCCGATGTTCGGATGGAGCGGCAACCTCGACGCGTTCAGCGCGGCCACCTACGGTTCGGGCTACAACAACTTCGCGAACTGGCTCGCGCGGGTCGACAACGACATCAGCTATATCTCGCCGAAAATCGCCAATACGCAGCTCGAAGCGCACTACTCGGTCGGCGGAAAGGCAGGCACGCTGGCCGGCAATGCGGTTTATCAGGTGGGCGTGCAGACGAACCAGGGGCCGGTCTATCTCGCGTTCGCCTACCTGAACGCGGCCAACGCGACGAACACGAACCGCGTGCAGGAAATCATGGCCGGCGGCAACGTCGACTACGGCAGCGGCCGCGTGTACCTCGCATGGTTCCGCGCGAACGATGTGATTTCAGCGACCACGGGCAACGCGTTGAGCAATCCGGCCGGCAAGTACGATCCGACCGTCGGCCCCGTCGGCAACACGGCGGGCAATTATCACAGCACGTACTCGGTATCCGCCGACTATCGCGTGAGTCCGTTCCTCAGCGTCGGTGCCGGCTATGCGTGGATCAAGGACAGTTCGTCGCTCGGCAATAACGCGCGGCAGATGAGCGCGATCGTCAACTACGATCTGTCCAAACGCACGCGACTGTACGGCGTCGTTTCGCGGCTCAACAACTCCGGCACGGCGCAGTTCAAGATGGCGGGCGCGAGCATCACGACCGGTTCGTTCCTCACGCCCGACGCCGGGCAGAACGAAACCGGCGTGCAGATCGGCATCCGCCATCTGTTCTAACGACGATGCATCACACTTCCTGCGGCTGATTTCCGTTGCCGTTGTTGCCCGTCAGGTAGTTCGCCGCATCGTTCGCGTGGTCGTAGTACTTGTCGGCCTTGTCGATGACCTTCGCGCCCTTCATCAGGTTGCTGACCATGCTGCTGCCGCTGGAAGCCGCTTCGGCGGCTTCCGCGCCGCCGCGCGCGGCCATCATGCCCACTTCCATTTCGGGCGCGGCTTCGGGCGCGACGACCATCGCCGCATCCGTGGCCGCACCGACGACCGCCTGGCCGAACTGCTTGAACGCACCCTTCACGTCGCCGTGCAACAGCGACGACACGCCGCCGACCGTATCGGTCACCGGCGAAACGATCTGCTGCATGAAGCCGCCGACGCCGTTCTCGATCTTGCCCCAGGTCTTCGACGCCTTGCTCGATCCGCGATACAGCGTATCGGTGCCGAACGCCTGCGTGAACGCCTTGTCCGCGTCGGAGCTGACCTTGCCCTTGCCGATATCGCCGATCTGGCTGCCGAGCATCTGCGCATCCTGATCGCTGAACGTGTTCGGCACGAGGCCGTTCTGTTCTTCGCTCTTCAGTTGCACGAGATCGTTGACCATCGAATTGCCGTCGCCGTTCTTCGCGTCCGCCTGGAATTTGGCGGCGAGCGTCGGGTCGGCGGCCTGCATGTCGGCCATCGCCTGTTGCGTGCCCTGCTGCTCCGCCGGTGCCGCAGCGGTGAGAATGTCTTCGGACTTCTTCGACGTCTTGTCCTGCACGCCTTTGACGATCGCGCCGATCGGCGTGAAGCTCTCGAAGAACTTCGAGATCGCGTGACCCGCGCGCGTCTGGCCGCCCTTGATATAGCTGCCGCCGAGCAGCGATTTCGCGTCGTCCTTCACGTGACCGTTGATCTTGCCGCCGCCGTGATCGTTGGCGAGTTTCTGCGCGCCGGACACTTCCTGGATCGCCTGATCCTTCGTGATCGCGCCTTCCTTGTACGCTTGCAATTCGTCCTCGGCCAGCGAGTTGCCGTCGCCGCTCTTCGCGTCCTTCATCGTCTTCGCGAACAGCGTCGGGTCCATCTGCTGGGTTTGCGACATCGCGTTTTCGAGGCTGGTGCCGCCGCCGGTCGTGCCGGTTGCGCCGCTGCCTGTGCCGGTCGTGCTGCTGCCGCCAGTCGGCGTAGCAGGTGCGCCTTGCGTTGCGGGCAGCGTCGTCGGTTGCTGTGCCGTGGCGCCCGTGCCACCGGGCTGCGTCATGCCCGGGCTCGACTGCTGCGGTGCTGCGGGCGGCTGGCCTGGCGCCTGCGATGCCGCCTGCAGTTCTTGCAGCGCCTGCTCGATGATCGGCATCAGTTCGCTGAGCAGCGACAGCGCAGCCTGATTGCTTCCCGCGTTGGCCGGATACGTGGTGCCCATCGTGGGCGGAATGGATTGCAATGGCTGCTGTAAAGCGGAGACGCTCATGCCGTGCTCCCGATGAGGAATCGTGGAATGGAGGGTGGACGTGCGGCGACACACGACGGATGCGCTATCGGCAATCCGTCATGCGGCAATACGACTCATGCCGACAATACCGCCGCGCAATCGAGCCATTTCGGATGCATCCGAAGGCGTGTACCGGAACGCGAAGTGGAGGCGATCAAGTCACGTTGAGACGCAAGCGGGACAAGGCTTTCAGCCGACTGACAGATGGTTCGTTCGCCTTCGCAGCGGACGTTTTTCGCCGCATCGTTCACAACGCCGACGCATCGTCCGACACCCCTTTACGTGCCCAAACCGATACCCCTTCGACGCATCGGTCTTTAGTTGGCGTGGGAGAATTAATTCCGACGAACCCGCCGTCACGCGTCGTGCAGAAACACACTCTCCCCCAACGACCGACGCACGCAATCGGATGCAATCCGACGCACATGCAATGCAATCGCGGGACGAGGAATCAAATGCTTACTCAAAGAACGAAGGACATCGTCAAGGCCACTGCGCCAGTGCTCGCGGAACATGGATATCCGATCATCCGGCGCTTTTATACGCGGCTGTTCGAAGCGCATCCGGAGTTGAAGAACGTCTTCAACATGGCGCATCAGGAACAGGGGCAACAGCAGCAGGCACTCGCGCGCGCCGTCTATGCGTACGCGGAAAACATCGAGAATCCCGGCAGCCTCGCTGCGGTGCTGAACAACATCGCGAACAAGCATGCGAGCCTCGACGTGCGGCCGGAACACTATCCGATCGTCGGCGAGCATCTGCTGGGCGCGATCAAGGAAGTGCTCGGCGATGCGGCCACCGACGAAATCATTTCGGCGTGGGCGCAGGCCTACGGCAATCTCGCCGATATCCTGATGGGCATGGAAAGCGCGCTGCGCGAGAAATCGGTCGCGAGTCCTGGCGGCTGGACCGGCTGGCGGACCTTCGTCGTGAAGGAGAAGCGGCCGGAGAGCAGCGTGATCACGTCGTTCATTCTCGAGCCGTGCGACGGTCAACCTACGGTCAACTTCGAGCCGGGGCAGTACATCAGCATCGCGATCGACGTGCCGTCGCTGAATCTGCAGCAGATTCGCCAGTACAGTCTGTCCGACATGCCGAACGGCCACACGTACCGCATTTCCGTTAAACGCGAGGACGGCGATGCTGCGCGGCCGGAGGGTTATGTGTCGGCGCTTTTGCACGATCATGTGAAGGTCGGCGACGAGGTGAAGCTGTCGGCACCGTATGGCAATTTTCATATCGACGTGAACGCGACGACGCCGCTCGTGCTGATCAGCGGCGGTGTCGGCCTCACGCCGATGATCAGCATGCTTAAACGAGCCGTTCAGGATCCACAGCGCGAGGTGGTCTTCGTACACGGCGCACGCAACAGCGCAGTACACGCGATGCGCGACCGCCTGCGGAAAACGGCCGCAACCTATCCGAACTTCAAGACCGTCGTGTTTTACGACGCACCTTTACCGGAAGACGTGCGCGGACAGGATTACGATCGTCCGGGCTTCGTGAATCTCGCCGAATTGAAGGACGCGATCCTGCTGAAGGATGCCGACTACTACGTGTGCGGTCCGATCCCGTTCATGCGCGTGCAGCACGATGCGCTGAGGGCACTGGATATTCCGGAGCCGAGGATCCACTACGAGGTCTTCGGGCCGGATCTGTTTGCCGAGTAAGAAAGACAGGTGCGCGTGAAGCAGCGACGAGCGCTTCACGCGTGACCACCGCGTGCTACTTATCCTTCCTGTGCGGAATCTTCGCACCCGACTTGCGCGCTTCGTTCAACGCAATCGCGACCGCCTGCTTGTTGTGTGAGACTGTTTCCTTCGATGTCCCTTTCTTCAACGGCATGATGTCCTCCTGCAGGTGGATGAAAAACCGCTGTGCGAATAGCGATGCAGATCACGTGCCGCTCATACGCCGTCGATCTCCGCCGGTTGAACAACTGCTGCACGTGCATCTGCTGCGTCGTCGCCACGCAGGATCCTCACCGGAATCGACTTCGCCGCCGGCACCTTGCTCTCCTTCGCGTAATGCCACAACGGCAGCAGCGGATTGCACTCCGGGTAGTAGCCGCCGATGCATCCGCGCGGAATGTCGTACGCCTTCACCGAAAATCCTTCGACACGCCGATCGACGCCATCGTCCGCGATCGTTTGCAGCGTGACGATCTGCCCTTCGTCGAGACCCTGCGCGCGCATATCGTCGGGGCTCATCAGGATCACCATGCGACTCCCCTTCACGCCGCGAAAGCGGTCGTCGAGCGAATAGATCGTCGTGTTGAACTGGCTGTCGGAGCGCAGCGTCATCAGCCGCAATGCGCCGGGTTCGTGTACGGGCATATCGGGGTCTTCGCCCAGCGACTCGGGCACCTGAAATTCCGCCTTGCCGCTTTCGGTCTTCCACTTGCGCTCACGCGCAGGCAGCGGCCGATGAAAACCGCCAGGCGTCCACATGCGCGCTTCGAAGTCGTGAAAAATCTCCGGGAACGTCGTCGCGATTTCGCTGCGCACGCGTGCGTAGTCGTCGCACCATGCGTCCCAGTCGACTGTCGAACGCGCACCGAGCGTCGCCATCGCGATCCCCGAAATAATCGCCGGCTCGGAGCGGATCGTGCTGTCCGCCGGTTCGGCGACGCCGTGCGAGCCGTGCATGCAGCCGGTGCTGTCCTCCATCGACACCGCCTGCTCCCGCCCCTGCCCCGGCCCCACGCGATCGATCTCGATGCGGCTCAGGCACGGCAACACATACGAAATCTCGCCGTGCAGCAGATGGCTGCGATTGAGTTTCGTCGCGACGTTGACGGTGAGCCGCAGCTTCAGCCACGCAGGTTCGATCCGTGTGCGGTCGGGCACCGAGCGCACGAGATTGCCACCGAGATTGAACACCGCGCGCACGTCGCCCTTCAACATCGCCTCGAATGCTTCGACGGTGTTCATGCCTTTGTTGCGCGGCGGCTCGAACGAAAACTGCTTCGCGAGTTGATCGAGCGGCGCAAGCTCCGGCTTCTCGGTCATGCCGACCGTGCGCTGACCCTGCACGTTCGAATGCCCGCGCACCGGCGAAGGCCCCGCACCCGGCTTGCCGACGTTGCCGCGCAGGAACAGCAGGTTGCACAGCATCCGCACGTTCTGCACGCCGAGCCGGTGCTGCGTGAGCCCCATCCCGTAGTGCGCGATCACCGCGTTCGCCTTCATGTACTCCGCGGCCGCCGCTTCGAGCGCATCGCGCGGCAGACCGCTGACCTGTTCGATGTCGGTCCATGAAAGCGCGCGCACGTAGTCGGCAAATGCGTCGTAGCCGGTCGTGTGCTGCTCGATGAATGCGACGTCGATCATGCGGGCACCGCCCTGTTCGATCGCGAGATCGTCGGCGGCAATGACTGCCTTGCAGAGACCCGCGATCGCCGCCGTGTCGCCGCCCGTCCTCACCTGGTGATACTGCGTGCTGATCTGCGTGGTGTCGGGCGTGAGCATCTGCACCGGCGACTGCGGATTCGCAAAGCGCACGAGGCCCGGTTCGCGCAGCGGATTGAACGTGATGATCGGCACGCCGCGTTTGCGCGCATCCTGCAGTTGATGCAGCATCCGCGGACTGTTCGTGCCGACGTTCTGGCCGAAGAAAAACATCAGGTCGGTTTTCTCGAAATCGTCCAGCGTAATCGTCCCCACGCCGACGCCGATCGCCGCCTTCAGGCCGACGCTGCTGCTCTCGTGGCACATGTTCGAACTGTCCGGCAGATTGTTCGTGCCGTACATCCGCGCAAAAAGCTGGTACATGTAGGTCGCTTCGAGCGACGCGCGGCCCGACGCATAGAACACCGTCGAGTCCGGATGGAGCGCATTCAGTTCGGTACCGATCTCTTCGAATGCCTGTTGCCAGGCCACTTCGACGTAACGGTCGCTTGCCGGGTCGTAGCGCAGCGGCGCAGTCAGACGCCCGGCTTCTTCGAGATCGTGGTCGTGCCATGTGAGCAGTTCCGCGACCGTGTGCTGGTCGAAGAAATCCGGCGTCACGCGCTTCGCCGTCAAATCCCACGCGGTTGCTTTCGCGCCGCTCTCGCAGAACTCGAACGTATGCGGATCGGCCGGTTTCGCCCACGAGCAGCTGACGCACATGAAGCCGTCCGGCTGGTTCTGATGCAGGAGTGCCTTGCCGCCCTTCAGCGGCACATGCTCCTGCGTGACGATTTTCGTCACCGCTCTGAGCGATCCCCATCCGCCCGATGCGAAGGGATAGTCGTGCGTGGTCTGTCTCTTGTCCATGGCCGGGCTCCGCGTCGCCTGAAATATGTGAGGAGATGCGCAACCGGCGTACCTGGGCGGGTCTGGTGCCCGCATGTGCCGCGTCACTTATGCAGCGCACTCCGCGTGCGCGTCACATCGCGCGTCGTCACCGGATCGGCATCGTTGCCCCACGTCGTCCGCACGAAGGTCAGCACGCGTGCCATCTCCGTATCGGTGAGCTTGCCGGCAAACGACGGCATGTCGTGCGACGCGGGCCCCGTTTCGGTGTGCGGGCTGCCGCCCCCTTCGACCAGTAATCGCACGAGCGAGGTCGTATCGGGCGCGAGCACCGCCGGATTGCCCGCGAGCCTCGGATACTTCTGCGCGACGCCCATGCCGTCCGCGCGATGACAGCGCGCGCAGTCGCTCTGAAAGATGCCCGCACCGGGCCGCTGCACGTCGCCGGTCTTCAACGCGAGCGAGGTCTGCTGCGCGGCATGCGAACCGGCGTCGTAGTGCGCGTACGGCGCGCGCACGGGCAGACTCTTCAGATACCCCGCGATCGCAGCGAGATCGTCGTCGCTCATGTACTGCGTGCTGTCCTCGACCACCTGCACCATGCTGCCGAACGTGACGAGCCCGCCGCCGTGACCGGTCTTCAGGAACGCGGCGATGTCCTGCGCGGAGTAGCGTCCGAGGCCCGCGCCGGCATCGCCGGTGAGGTTCGGTGCAAACCAGTGATCGTTGTTGCCGCCCGTCAGATAGAAGCGCGAGCCTTCCGCATAGCCGAGTTCTTCATAGGCCGGGCCGCGCGGCGTATGACACGCACCGCAATGGCCGAGCGACTGCACGAGGTACGCGCCGCGATTCCATTGCGCGTCGCGGTCGGCGCGCGGCTTGAAGCGGTCGCCAGGCGCGAACGCCCAGCTCCAGAACATCAGCGCCCAGCGTTGATTGAACGGAAACGGCAGACGGGTCGACGGCGCCGGTGTCGCGACCGGCTGCACGCCGTGCATGAAGTACGCGTACAGCGCATGCATGTCGGCGTCGTCGATTTTTGCGAACGACGGGAACGGCATCGCCGGATAGAGTCGCTTGCCGTCCGGCGTCACACCGTGACGCAACGTGCGCGCGAAATCGTCGTACGTATAGCGGCCAATGCCCGCGTTCGGGTCCGGCGTGATATTGGTCGAGTAGATCGTGCCGAACGGCGAGCCCATGCCGAGTCCACCGGCGAACGGCGATGCGGGTATGGGCGTGTGTCCGGGGACTGCGCGCGGCGCGGCGGTGTGGCAGCCCGCGCAGTCGGCGGCTTTCGCGAGGTAGGCGCCTCGGGCGATCAGGTTGGTGGAGGCGTCGGCGGCTGTTGCGGCGTCCGCGGGGTCTGCAATTCTCGCGCGAGTATTCGCATCGGCACCGGTGCTGCTGGAAGTCGCCTGCGGTGCCACGGCAGGCGCGGGCGACGATCGCGATTGTGCGGAAGACAACGCTACACCGACCACTGCCGCTACCGGAATGGCGATCGCAATGACAAGCGCAAGCAACGCGCGCCCGCTCTCGCGCGCGACGCGCATGCGCGGCTCCCATGTACGCTGCCGCGTGCACGACTTCGCTCGTCGTTGCACGCACTGCTTCGTCGTCGCCCTCGTCGCGCGCGTCATCGCCGTCACCCTCCCGCGCACGGCGACACGATCAGCATCGCCGCATCGGCTGCGACGAGTCCGAACATGAACAACGCACTCGAAATCGTCCCGACGCGCGCGAGAAAGCAGTCGCGTGCCGCGTTGCGGGCCACTTGCTGATGCGCGGCGAGCGCGGCAGCGAGTTCGCGCGTGCGACGCCAGTTGCGCCACGCGATGCCGAAGCCACTGAGCCCGATCACCAGCGCGACCACCGACAACGCCACGAGCGCAGGCATCAGCCACGGCAGTGCAGGCGACGCGACGGGCCGCTCGTGAGGAAAGCAGATCTGCGCGGCAAGCGTTTGAGCGACGTCGGTCTGCATGAACCACGCGGCCGGTGCGAGCAGCAGCCCTGCCAGCAACGCCCATCCGCCAGGACGTCTCGCGTACGCGCCGCCGTCGCCATTACCGGACGACACTTCGCCGGGCGACGCTTCGCCGCGAGCATTCGTCGACGTCGATGGCCGGTCGCTTCGCTCTGCAGTCACCGTCATCTCCTCAACACGTAGGGCGTCAGATACAACGTCGTGAAAATGAACAGCCACACGATGTCGACGAAATGCCAGTACAGCCCGCCGATCGTCAGCGGCGCGTAGCGTTCGTCGTCGAAATAGCCGAGCGCGGTCCACAGCAGCAGGAACGACAGCACGACGAGCCCGACCACGACGTGCGCCATATGGAAGCCGGTGATCGTGAAGTACAGCGAGCCGTACAGCTGCGTCGTGAGGCCGTATGGATGGTCGTGCCACTCCTTCAGCTGGATACCGATGAACACCGCGCCGAGCACGATCGCGACCGCCATCGATGCGACGCCCCAACGCAGCCTGCGGCGCCGCACGCAGCGCTCGCAGAGCCACACGAACACGCTGCTCGACAACAGGATCGCCGTATTCGCGGAGCCGAGTCCGAGCTTGGGCAGACCTTCGGGCGGCCACGATTGCGTGGTCTGCATCGCGAGGTACAGGTACGAGAAGATCAGATAGCCGAACAGCGCACCCTCGGTCACGATCAGCGTGAGACAGCCCCACCATCCGCCGGAGCGCTCGCCTGCACTGCCGACCGGCAATTCGACGGAGCCGGGCAATGTGTCGCTCATGACTGGCCCCCTTCATTCGCCTGCAGCGAACCTCGCTGCGCCAGCTTCCGCTCTGGCCACAACCACACGACGATCGACGCCGCGCACAGCAGCAGCATCGCGCCCGCGAACCACGGCACCCGCAACGCGAGCGCCGCGAACACACCCGTCGCGCCGACACTGAGCCAGAACGGCGCGTACGAATCGGCGGGCATCTTGAGGATCACATCGGGTTCGCCGTCGAGCGCGGTGGTGCCGAGCGCTTCGCGGCCGTTGTCGAGCACGTAGCCGGTCGTGAGCTGCGAACGCATCTCGCCGTCGAGGCGCGTCTCCCACAGCGGATGACGGCTCGCGATGCGCGGTGTCACTGCGAAGTTGTACGGCGGTGGCGGCGACGGCACGGTCCATTCGAGCGTCGGTGCATCCCATGGGTTGTCGCCGGCCGGCGCGCCGCGTCGCAGGCTGATCAGCAGATCGACGAGAAACACCAGCACGCCGGCCGCGAACACGAATGCGCCGATCGACGTCACCATGTTCACCGTGTTCCAGCCCATGTCGGCCGGATACGTGTAGATGCGTCGCGGCATGCCGAGCAGCCCCGCGATGTGCATCGGAAAAAACGCGACGTTGAAGCCGACGAACAGAATCCAGAAGCCGATCCGGCCGAGCCGTTCGCTCATCATCCGTCCGGTGAATTTCGGAAACCAGAAGTAGACGCCGCCGATCACCGGAAACACGTTGATGCCGAGCAGCACGTAGTGCAGATGCGCGACGACGAAGTAGGTGTCCGTCAGTTGCCAGTCGAACGGCACGGCCGCCGTCAGCACGCCGGACAATCCACCGACGACAAACAGCAGCACAAAGCCCGCGAAATACAGGAACGGCACGCGCCACACGGGACGGCCGGTCCAGATCGTTGCGATCCACGCGAACGTCGCGATCGCGCTCGGAATCGCGATCACCATGCTCGCCGCGCCGAAGAACGACAGCGCGAGCGCGGGAATGCCGGTCGCGAACATGTGATGGATCCACACGCCGAAGCCGACCACCATCGTCGCGACCGTCGACATCGCGACCGGCACATAGCCGACGAGCGGTCTCCGGCAGAACACCGGCAACGCATCGGACACGATACCCATCGCCGGCAGCACGACCGCGTAGACCCACGGATGCGCGAAAATCCAGAACAGGTGCTGCCAGAGCAACGCGCGACCGCCGTTCATCACGTCGAAAAAATGCGTGCCGATCCGGCGATCGAGCCACAGCAGAAAAAACGCGAGGCTCACCGACGGCACCGCGAGCAGATTCGCACCCGACGCGGTGAGCGTGCCCCACACGAGCACCGGCACCCGGTCGAGCGACATGCCGGGCGCACGCATCCGCAGAAACGTGACGACGAAGTTCATCGCGCCGACCGTCGTCGAGATGCCGAGCAGCACCATGCCGAGCGCGTACACGTCGATGTTCGGTCCGCTGTCGTATTCGAGTCCCGCGAGCGGCGCGTAGTTGAACCAGCCGGCGTTCGGCGCCTCGCCGAACGGAAAACTCGCGTACAGGAACAGCCCGGCGAACAGGAACACCCAGTACGACAGCGCGTTCAATCTGGGAAAGGCCATGTCGCGCGCGCCGAGCACGAGCGGCCACAGGTAGTTCGAAAAACCCGACAGCACCGGTAACGCGTACAAAAAAATCATCGTGACGCCGTGCATCGTGAACAGCTGGTCGTACTGTTCCGGGGTCAGCACGGTCGCGTTCGGACGCGCGAGCTGCACGCGCATCAGCAGCGCCTCGACGCCGCCCGCGAGCAGAAAGATAAACGCGGTCACCAGATAGCGCAGGCCGATCGTCTTGTGATCGACGCTCGAGAACCAGCCGCGCCAGCCGGGCTGCGTTTCCCATAGATCGTGCAAACGTTTTTCCGCTGCACTGCCGCGTTCGATTCGACCGACGACCGCCACGCGTTCGTCGAGTGGAACGGCGTGCGATGCGCTGACGGAACGGACGTGGCTGTTCATTGGAGCGTTCCCAGATAAGCGGACAGCGAGGCAGCTTCGGCGGCGCTGAGTGCGATGGACGGCATCAGCGAATCGGGTTTGATCCGCTGCGCGTGGCGGATCCAGTCGAGCTGGTTCTCCCGCGTATTGACGAGCGTGCCCGCAGCGATCAGCCGGCGCGAATCGAGATGCGTCAGATCGGGGGCCTGCACGCCGGCTGCGTCGGTGCCGCGCACGGTGTGGCACCCTGCACAGCGTTCGATGAACAGGTGCTGGCCGGCGCGGATGTCGGCGGTGTTCGCCGCCGTCGAGACCGCAGCCGGTTTCGCCTGCGCCGCCAGCCACGCGTCGAAATCGCCGCGCGTCTGTGCGACGACTTCGAATGCCATGTGCGCGTGCTGCGCGCCGCAGAACTGCGAGCACTGGCCGCGATAGATGCCGGGCTGATCTGCTTCGATCCACTGCTTGTTGACGACGCCTGGAATCGCCTGCGTCTTGCCCGCGAGACGCGGCACCCAGAACGCGTGGATCACGTCCGCGCTTTTGAGTTGAATGTCGACGGGTTCGCCAACCGGAATGTGGATCTCGTTGGCCGTCGTGACGTGCGCCGCGTTGTCGTCATTGGCGTAGTCGATCTTCCACCACCAGTCGTACGCGGTGACGGTGATCGTCAATGTCGGACGGTGCGACGGCGACGCGACCGATTCGAGTGTCACGAGCACGTAGACGAGTATCGCGAACAGCGCGACCGACGAGACGCCCGTGCCGATCCACACCCAGCGCAGGCCGCCGCCCTCGCCGTGCAGACTCGACGGCTCGGCATGCGGACGACGGCGCAGCAGCGCGCCCGCCAGCAATCCGCCGACGATGATCGTGATCAGAACCGCGAGCGCGGCAAGCGCCCAGCCGAGATGCATCGTCGGCTCGGCGGCGGCACCGGCCGCGTGCAGGAAGTAATCGAGCGGCGCGGCGTGTGCGCTTGCATCGCACACGAGCAACGCAACCGCGAACGCGAGCGCACATGTGCAGGCACGCACGCGCCGCGACGCGTCCGCCGTCATCGGTTCAGCGCACCGCATGCCGGGTTGTCGCGTCTCCGCCATGTCCATTGTTCCGTTCGTTCCTGCAGGCTCACCACGCGCGCGGTCAGCTCTTTCCGCCAGGCAGTACCGACGCAATCACCTGACGCGCGGTATTCGCAATCACGCTGCGCTCCTGCGGGTCGCCTTCCATCAACGTGCGGGTGAAGGCCTTCGCCTGATCGAGCGTGACGTGCGGCGGCAGCGGCGGCACTTCGGGATCGGTCTTCACTTCGAGCACGACCGGACGATCGGAGGCGAGTGCGTCTTCCCATGCGGCGCCCAACTGTTCCGGATCGTCTACGTAGAGCCCGCGCAAACCGATCATCTCGGCGAAGCGGTGATACGGCACGTTCGGAATCTGCTGCGACGCGACGAACTTCGGGTCGCCCTCCATCACGCGCTGCTCCCACGTGACCTGATTCAGATCCTCGTTGTTCAGCACCATGCAGATCCAGCGCGGATCGGCCCATTGACGCCAGTACTTCGCGACCGTGATCAGCTCGGCCATGTTGTTCATCTGCATCGCGCCGTCGCCGACCATCGCAATCACCGGACGATCCGGATGCGCGAACTTCGCGGCGATCGCATACGGCACGGCCGCGCCCATCGACGCGAGCCCGCCGGACAGCGAGGCCATCATGCCGCGACGAATCTTCAGATCGCGGGCATACCAGTTCGCGCACGAGCCCGAATCGCTGGTGAGGATCGCGCGGTCGGGCAGACGCGGCGACAGTTCGGTAAACGCGCGCTGCGGGTTCACGCCCTTCTCCGCTTTTTCGTGCGCGCGTTCGTCGAGCGTGCGCCACCAGCGATCCGTCCAGCGCTCGATGCGCGAACGCCATGCGTCGCTGGTCTTCTGTTGCAGCAGCGGCAGCAGCGCGCGCAACGTCGTCGCCGCATCGCCGACCAGATTCACTTCCATCGGATAGCGCAGGCTCAGCATGTCCGCCTTCAGATCGATCTGCACACCGCGCGCGTCGCCCTCTTTCGGCAGAAACTCGGAATACGGAAAGCCCGAACCGATCATCAGCAGCGTGTCGCACGTGGTCATCATCTCGTAGCTCGGCTTCGTGCCGAGCAGGCCGATCGAGCCCGTCACCCACGGTAGATCGTCGGGCAGCACCGCCTTGCCGAGCAGCGCCTTCGCGACGCCGGCACCGAGGCGGTCGGCGACCGCGATCACTTCGTCAGTCGCGTTGAGCGCGCCCGCACCGACGAGAATCGCGACGTGCCGTCCTTCGTTCAGCACAGCGGCCGCACGCTCCAGATCTTCCTGCACGGGCACGACCGTCGGCCGCGAGTAGCCGATGCCCGAATGCGCAGTGCCGTGCTTGCGCGCAGGCGGCGTGTATTCGAGGTCCTGCAGATCGTTCGGCAGGATCACCGCGGTGACGCAGCGCTCGGACAACGCGACGCGCACTGCGCGATCGATCAGGTGACGCACCTGCGCCGGCACACTGGCCTGCTGCACGAACGAGCCGGCGACGTCCTTGAACATCGACAGAAGATCGAGTTCCTGCTGGTAATGCGCGCCGAGCGCCGCGCGCGCCTGCTGCCCGACGATCGCGAGCACCGGCATGTGATCCATCCGCGCGTCGTAGAGCCCCGTCAGCAGATGCGACGCACCCGGCCCCGACGTCGCGAGGCAGACGCCCAGCTCGCCGGTAAATTTGGCGTGCGCGCTCGCCATGAACGCCGCCATTTCCTCATGACGGGCCTGCACGAATTCGATCTTGCCCTCCGCACGATTCAGCGCACCGAGCACGCCGTTGATGCCGTCGCCCGGGTAGCCGAACATGCGCCGGATACCCCACTGATGCAGTCTCTCGACGACGAAGTCGCCTACGGTGGTCGCCATGTCTTTACTCCTGCGGGATGGATGAACGTGATGAACGCGATCAGCACAGCAATCGCCGCGCCCGGGAATGCGCGTGCGGTTACGGTGGGATTGCGGTCGGATTACAGTCGGATCGGTCCGGTAAACCTGCGGTACGTCGCTTGCTTGAATGGAACGCAGCGCGGTTGACGACTGTTGTCCTGGCCGTTGCGCTTCTGTTCGTTGCTCCCTTCCCCGGACATTGCGACGATGACCCGTTCTTCGTTATCCGAATCGACGATCACCCGTGTCGGCGCGGACGCGTTCACGATCCCGACCGACGCGCCCGAAGCCGACGGCACGTTCGCATGGCACGCGACGACGCTCGTCGTCGTGGAAATCGACGCGGGCGGCGCGACCGGTCTCGGCTACACGTATACGGATGCGTGCGTCGCGAACCTGATCCGCGCGACGCTCGCGCCGTTGCTGATCGGCGAGGATCCGGCCGGCATCGCGGCGCTCATGCGTCGGCTACAGCAGCACGTTCGCAATCTCGGCCGCGACGGGCTCGTCGCCACCGCGTTATCGGCACTCGATTGCGCGCTGTGGGATCTGCATGCGAAGCGTCTCGGCGTGCCGCTCGCGACGCTGCTCGGCCGCGCGCGCACGCAGGTGCCGATCTACGGCAGCGGTGGCTTCACAACCTACAGCGACAGCCGGATGCAGACGCAGCTCGCGGGATGGGTCGAGCAGGACGGCTGCCAGTGGGTCAAGATCAAGATCGGCAGCGAACCTGCGCGCGATCCCGCAAGGGTTCACGCGGCGCGTGCGGCGATCGGCTCGCATGGGTTGTTCGTCGATGCGAACGGCGCGTTCGATGCGAAGACCGCGTTGTGCTATGCAGAGGTCTTCGCAGCCGATGGAGTGGAATGGTTCGAGGAGCCGGTATCGTCGGACGATCTCGCCGGCCTGCATGCCGTGCGCCGCCGCGCGCCTGCGGGCATGCAGATCACGGCCGGCGAATACGGTTATAGCGCCGACTACTTCCGCCGCATGCTCGATGCGCAGGCCGTCGATGTACTGCAGGCCGACGCGAGCCGCTGTGGCGGCATCAGTGGCTTTCTGCAGGTCGCGCAGCTGTGCGACGCCGCGCACATTCCGCTATCGGCGCACTGCGCGCCCGCGCTGCATCTTCATGCGGCTACCGCCGCGCGCAGCCTCGTGCATCAGGAGTGGTTCCACGATCATGTGCGGATCGAGTCGATGCTGTTCGACGGCGCACCGCATCCGCGCGACGGCGCAATCGCGCCGGATCTGTCGCGCCCCGGCTGCGGGCTTGAGTTCAAACGCGCCGACGCGCAGCGCTATGCGGTCACGAGCGGAGGATGACGATGACGCGGCCACCGTTGTTACTGATCGGCGCACTGTGCGCGTTGTCCGGCGCGACAGCGGTTGCCGCGCGAAGCGAGCGCGGAAAGACGCGTGCGCGTTCGCTACGTGACGTCGTGCCCACTCCCGCACCCGCCGTTCACGCGCACATCGAAGCCGCGCGCGGTTTCAATCACGGGTCCGCGCTGCTTGCGTTTTCAGCGCTCGCCGACAGCGCGATCGAACACTATCGCGGTTCGTTCAATAACCCCGGTATGTACACGCCGCTCGTCACCGCAACGTGCGCAATGCTCGCAGGGCTGCACGGCGGCCGCGACCCTCGCGCGAGCACGCATCGCGCGCGTCATGCGATCTATCTCGCAGCCGCCGCAGCCGGCGTCGCGGGTACCGGTTTTCATCTGTACAACGTGACGAAGCGGCCCGGCGGCTGGAGCTGGCAGAACCTGTTCTACGGGGCGCCGCTCGGCGCACCGATGTCGCTGCTGCTGGCCGGCGCGCTGGGCGCGGTCGGCGAACAGCTGCGCGACGAACCGGCCATCGATCCGCAGCTGTTCGGCATGCCGGCCGGCCAGGCGCTCGCGCTGCTCGCGAGTGTGGGTCTCGTCGGGACGGTCGGTGAAGTCGCGCTGCTGCATTTTCGTGGCGCGTTCCAGCATCCCGCGATGGTCGCGCCGCTGGTCGTGCCGCCGCTCGGTGCGCTGCTGCTCGCACACGCCGCACTCGCGCCGCCGCGGCCGCGCTGGTTCACGCGCGTATGGCTCGGCCTGACTGCTGCGCTCGGCGGTATCGGCGCTGCGTTTCATGCGCGCGGTGTCGCGCGCAGCCAGGGCGGCTGGCGCAACTGGACGCAGAACCTGCTCAACGGGCCGCCGCTACCCGCGCCGCCGGGTTTCACTGCGCTCGCCATCGCGGGACTCGCCGCACTTCGTCTGAGGGAAAGGGAATCATGACCGGAATCGTGAATAAACCGCTGCCGCGCTATCCGGACTATGACGTGCTGCGCAAACACGACTCGCCTTCATGGGACGACGCGACGCACGCGGTCCTCGACGAACGCCTCGCGATCGACGACCGTCCCGCGTTCTGCGATCCCGCGCAATGGCGCACACTGCACGCGCTGTGCGAATGCATCGTGCCGCAACCGGCGGGCGAGCCGCATGCGCCGGTCGCCGCGCTGGTCGATCGCAAGATCGCGAGCGGGCATGGCGACGGTTATCGTCATGAGTCGCTGCCGCGTCTCGACGAAGCGTGGCGTATCGGCCTCGCCGCACTCGACGACGAAAGCCGTAGCCGTCACGGCTCACCATTCGCGGATCTCGACGACGTGCTGCGCGGCGCGCTGCTGCACGCGATGCAGCAAGGCGCGCTCACGTCCGCCGCGTGGCAGCGGATGCCATGCGCGCTGTTCTTCACGCAGCGCGTGCTGCACGACATCTGTGCCGCGTATTACTCGCATCCGTATGCGTGGAACGCGATGGGCTTCGGCGGACCGGCAAATCCGCGCGGTTATGTGCGGATGGGTTTCGACCGGCGCGATCCGTGGGAAGCGGCGCAAGGCGACGAACACGGCGACGCAACCGCGCGCAGGGAGAACCGGCGTGCTCGATGATGCGCTTCACCATCCGCGCGGCAAGAATGGTCGCGCACCCGACGTGTTCGTCGAAAACGGCTGGGTGCCGATGCGCGAGTATCCGCAGGACGAAGCGGTCGACTTCGCGATCGTCGGCACCGGCGCGGGCGGCGGCACGCTCGCATGCCGGCTCGCCGAAAAAGGCTTTAGCGTCGTCGCGTTCGATGCAGGCGCGTGGTGGCGTCCGCTGGAAGAATTCGCGTCCGACGAAACGCATCAGTCGAAACTCTTCTGGACCGACGAGCGCATCTGCGACGGCGATAACCCGCTGAAGCTCGGCACCAACAACAGCGGCAAGGCAGTCGGCGGCAGCACGGTGCATTTCGCGATGGTGTCGCTGCGCTTTCGGCCCGAGTGGTTCAAGTCGCGCAGCGTGCTCGGCTACGGCGCCGACTGGCCGCTCGACTGGCGCGAGATGTGGCGTTACTACGCGTATGTCGAAGACGCGCTGAAAATCTCGGGGCCGGTCAACTATCCGTGGGGACCGAAACGGCCGCGCTATCCGTATCGCGCGCACGAGCTGAATGCGGCGGCGCTCGTGCTCGCGCGCGGCGCGGAGGCGCTCGGTATCGACTGGTCACCGACGCCGCTCGCGACGCTGTCCGCGCCGCGCGGTCTCGCGCATCCGTGCGCGTATCGCGGCTTCTGCGTGTCGGGCTGCGCGACGAACGCGAAGCAAAGCGTGCTCGTCGCGTGGCTGCCGCGCGCGTTGCGCGCGGGCGCGGAGATCCGCGATCTCGCGATGGTCGGTCGCGTGGCTGTTGACGATGCGGGCCGTGCGACCGGCGTCGAGTATCTGCGCGAAGGACGCTGGCAGTTCCAGCGCGCGCGCAATGTGGTCGTCGCCGGCTATGCGATCGAAACGCCGCGTCTGCTGCTGATGTCCGCCACGGACCGCTATCGCGACGGCCTCGCGAACAGTTCGGGACTCGTCGGCAAGAACCTGATGGTGCAGGCGAACCAGGCCGTGTGGGGCACGATGGATGAGGAGGTCCGCTGGTACAAGGGACCGCCGTCGCTGTCGATCACCGAGCACTGGAACTACAACGACACGGGTAAAGATTTCTTCGGCGGCTACTGCTATATGAGCCAGGGACCGCTGCCGAACGCGTGGGCCGACACGCAGAATAGCCGCGGTCTGTGGGGCCGCGCGCTGGTCGACGAGATGCGTCGCTACAACCATCAGGCCGGACTGAAAATAGTCGGCGAGATGATGCCGCAGGAACGCAATCGCGTGACGCTCGCTGATGAAAAGGACGCAGCCGGTCTGCCCGTCGCGCGCGTCAGCTATTCGCTGTGCGATAACGACCGGCGATTGATCGCGCATTCGCTCGGCTTCATGGGCCGTGCGCTCGATGCGGCCGGCGCGCACGACATCTGGGAACAGCCCGACGACACCTGTCATCTGAACGGCACCGCGCGCATGGGTGACGATCCGGCGACGAGCGTCGTCGATGCAGACTGCCGCAGCTGGGACATCCGCAATCTGTGGATCTGCGACGGCTCGGTGTTTCCGACGGTCGGCGGCGTGAATCCGTCGCTGACGATTCAGGCGATCGCGTGCCGCACCGCCGATCGCATCGAAGCGCTCGCCGCGCGAGGAGAACTATGATGGCCAGTCATTCGCAACGGGTGCGCACCGTCGTCGTGACGGGTGCCAGCGCAGGCGTCGGCCGCGCGACCGCGCTCGAATTCGCGCAGCTAGGCGCGAACGTCGCGTTGATCGCGCGCGATGCCGCCGCGCTCGACACCGTCGCCGACGAACTGCGTTCGCACGGCGTGCAAGCGTTGCCGATCGCGCTCGACGTCAGCGACGCCGATGCGGTCGAACACGCGGCTGCGCGCATCGAAGACGAACTCGGACCGATCGACGTGTGGGTCAACAACGCAATGGTCACCGTCTTCGCGCCGGTCGAATCGATGACGTCTGCCGAATTCGCGCGCGTGACGAACGTGACGTACCTCGGGTTCGTGTGGGGCACGATGGCCGCGGTCAAACGCATGACCGCGCGCAATCATGGTGCGATCGTTCAGGTGGGATCGGCGCTCGCGTACCGGTCGATTCCGCTGCAATCCGCGTACTGCGGCGCGAAACACGCGATCCGAGGTTTCACCGACGCGCTGCGCTGCGAGCTGCTGCATCGAAAGAGCCGCGTGCACGTGACGATGGTGCAGATGCCCGCGCTCAATACGCCGCAGTTCGACTGGGCCGACAACCATATGCCGCACGTCGCGCGGCCGGTTGCACCGATTTTTCAGCCGGAGGTCGCCGCGCGCGCGATCGTGTGGGCCGCGATGCATCGGCGTCGCGAAGTGGCGGTCGGTATGTCGTCGTTCAAGGCGATCGTCGCGAACAAGCTCGTGCCGGGGTGGCTCGATCATTACCTCGGGCGCACCGGTTATCGTGCGCAGCAGGGTCAGGTTCCGCGCGCGCCGGATGCGCCGTCGAACCTGTGGCAACCAGTCGCGCAACTGCATCGCACCCACGGACGGTTCGACGACGAAGCGACGGGGACGAGTCCCGCGCTGTGGTTCACGATGCATCGCAATGCGGTGCTCGGGTCGCTGGCGGTGTGCGGTGCGGTGGGGGCGTGGCTGGTTTGTCGCAGGCGATAACCTGCAGGTCATGTTTTTCCGCGCGGACTTGTAATGTTGGCTCGCGCGGTTGTTTCTCACATCATCACGGCAGGTGATTTCCCCCTGTGACACCGTACACCTCGCCCGTGACGAAGCTCGACTCCTGCGAGTCCAGGCGGCGATTGCGGCTGGCGCAGAAACTCGGGCTGAGGATATTGCTTCGTGGGGTCCCGCATCGTGAATTGATCGTGCGGGCTGTTCATTGCGGCATCCTTCGTGAAAGAGCTTTCACGAAGGGCGGCAAGCGTTGTGCCGCACGATCCTGCAATCGGCCACGTTCACCGCGGCCGGTCCCCCGGGGTCAGGCGACCCGTCGCTGCTGCGCCCGGGTCTGTCGATACAGACCGGAAATGACATCCGCCTGCGTGACGATTCCGACGAGTTGTTTCCGCACGTCCAGCACCGGCACGTGATGGTGGCCGTTGTCGGCGAAGAGCGGGACCAGGCCGGCGATCGGCATCGTCGAGTCGATCGTGCGGACACGGGTGGTCATCAACGCGCCGACCGGCACCTCGAGACTCGCATCGCGCCGGACGAACCAGCGTTCGACGATCTTCGCGGCGGTGCTGCGCCCGGCGAACGCGCGTGTTCCGGTGCGCGTGCCGATCAGATCGTCGCGCGTGACGATGCCGACCAGACGCTGCGCCGCATCCATCACCGGCAGCGCCTTCACGCGATGACGCTGCAGCAGGTCGAGCGCGGTGCCGGCGGTCGTCATCGGCTTGATGCCGACCACGTCGCGCGACATGATGTCCGCGCAGGTCAGCTCGTTGAAGGTTCGCCCGTAGGCTTGCAGCTGCGTTTCGCGCAGCAGCGATTCGAGATCGTTCGGGTCGATGTCGAGCATTTCGCTGCGGCGGTTCAGCACCGCGTCGAGATCCTCGCGCGTGAACGCGGAATCGGTCGCCTGCACGGTCGGCGTATGGGTTTTCGGGGAAGGCGCCGCCGCTGCATGCGGGTAGCGATGCCCGGTCACCGCGTGATAGACGAGCGCGCCGCACAGCAGCGCCGCCGACTGGAGCGCAATCGGCTCGATGACGAAACCGTAACCCATCGCGTGAATCGTCGGACCGCCGAGCACCGCGGTCAACGCGACGGCGCCTGATGGCGGATGCACGCAGCGCAGCGCGAACATCGCACAGATCGCGCAGGCCACCGCAACCGCCGACGCCAGCACAGGGTTGTTAATGGCTGCCGCGCACGCGACGCCGACGGTCGCCGACACGAGATTGCCGCCGATGATCGACCACGGTTGCGCGAGCGGACTCGCCGGCACGCCGAACAGCAGCACGGCGGACGCGCCCATCGGCGCGACCAGCAGCGGAATCGGCGTGCCCGGCCCGATCAGCAGATACGTGGCGGCGCCGGTCAACGCGATGCCGAACAGCGCGCCGATGCACGCGCGCACACGCTCCCGCCAGCCAACGTGGACAGCAATGGGAACGAAACGGAGAAGCCAGCGGACAACAACGGAACGGGACAAGATCGGGTCGCGAAAACGAGGAAAGTGGAAAGGGATCGGCGGGTTCGAAAATCCAGCGATGTCTATGAAGCAGCGATTGTCATCTCGAATGCCTGCACGACGCCATCGCCCAGCCACCCAGCCTGCCGACGCGTTGCCGCAGCGCGATCGCGCGGGCTGCCCGCTCCCGCGCCGTGACGCCGCTGCGTAGTGCGCGGCGTGCGGCGCCCCGGTCGGGGCGATTGGCGGGTGAGCAGTCAGGCGAACAATCGGGCACGCTGACCTCGTCGGGTTCGCCGAGATACGCGTGGCGGCCGTTGCGCGCGCTGCTCTGCGCAACCTCGTCGGGCAGCAGCGCGGCCAGCAGACACGTCGCGACGACGCAGCACGCCACAGCGGCGAGCGCGGCAATCGTCATCACGACCATACCCCCTCCTGCTCCGATGCTCACGACATTCGACATACAATCCGGCAGCGTCGCGACATCGCTCGGGCTACCGTTTAGCGTCGGAGATTATGTCCGGGCGCGTCGATGGCGTCCAAGACGTGATCCGAATCGATTCGATAACAGTTGCTTATGGAGCGTAACGTGTTGCTTCGCCCGATCCGCTACATGCTCGCCGTGGCCGAGCACCGCAACTTCACGCGAGCCGCCGACGCGCTGCACGTTTCGCAACCCGCGCTGTCGCAGCAGATTCGCCAGCTCGAACGCGAACTCGGCGGACAGCTCTTCGACCGCAGCGGACGCATGGTGAGTCTGACCGACTTCGGTCGCGCGTACATCGAGCATGCGCGGCACGCGGTGCGCAATCTGGAGATGGGACAGCGCGCGCTGCACGACGTCCGCGATCTGTCGCGCGGACATCTGCGGCTCGCGTACACGCCGACGTTCATCGAATATCTGATCGGACCGCTGGTCGCACATTTTCATGCGCTGCATCCGGGGATCGTGATCGAACTGACGGAAGCGTCGCTGGAGGACATCGAGTCCGCGCTCGAGACCGACGCGATCGATCTGGCGGTCGGCTTCACCGAGGTGCGCTCTGAGGAAATCGACGTCGAGCCGCTGTTTCTCGAACAGCTGACGCTCGTGACGAGCGTGTCGCATGCGCTCGCGGACCGGACCGCCCCGCTCGAACTCGATGAGCTGCAGACGCTTCCGCTCGCGTTGCTCACGCGCGGTTTCGTGTCGCGTGCGTTCGCCGACAGTTACTTCCGTACGCACAGCATCGAACCGAACATCGTCGTGCAGGCGAATTCGATCAGTGCGGTGCTGCAGGTCGTGAAGGCGGGCAGCGCGGCGACGCTGCTGCCCGGCGCGATGCGGCGCGAGCACGGCGAACTCGCGTACATTCCGCTCGCACCGGAATTTCCGGCGCGCACGGTGGCGCTGCTCAGGCGCAAGGAAGCGTACCGTTCGGCAGCCTCCGATGCGTTCGCCGGCATCTTGCGGACGGCTTTGAGCTCGGGTGCGCTCGCGGACGTGGCGAGCCATGCGGGGCACGCGCAGCCGTAGACTGCGCGCGACAACGTACGTTATCGGTGGCTCGTGCGCGTGCCACTTTCGCCGCGCGATTCGTCCTGCGACGCGTCGTGATAGAACACCGTCCAGTCGCCGAAGAAGCGTCCGTCGTACGGAACCGTGCAGGCCGCCAGATCGACGGGGATCTCGTCGACTATGCCCATGAACGGACCGCTCTCCGCCTCCGCGAGAAACTCGGGGAAGAACTGGCCCGCAGTGGCCGGATCGACGAAGCGCAGATACAGATGCGCCGCGTACGCGGTTCTCGCGTACAGCAACGGACCGATCGCGGGACCTGGCGCCCCCATCTCGTTCATCGACGCAGCGAGGTTGTCGCGGCCGTGAAAAAGACCGAGGTACAGACCCTGCGCGGCATCCTTCATCGAGCCGTACAGCGGCAGCGCACGACCGTCGCGACAGAGAAAATGCGACTTGTCCGCCGCTTCGGCGCCCTGCCGCAAAGGCAGACGCACGGGCGTCACGACGCCGGTATCGAACGACTCGGGCGACGGACGCCGCGCGATCACGTGCGGTTCCGTCGCAGCGCGACCGGAGGGTCGCAAACCCATACGCAACTCGGTGCGCAGATCGCAGCGCAGCAGCGACGTGGGGGAAGTCTTGCGGCGTATGCCGTTAGCGCGGCCTTTCATGAGCGTCTCGCCTCCCCGTCGACAGATTGGCACACGCAACCGGACGACACGCACAAGCCGCTGCCGATGCGGCCGGGCGCGACGCCGCTACGCGACGAATGAAACGACGCTGAAGGGTCGGTCGCGACGTGTCCGTCCCGGACTGCGTCACGTCGATGTTCCCGTAAAATACGGTCAGCCATGGGTGTCTCTCTTATTACGCTTCCGTGGTCAGGTTGGCGCCAGTGCTCGCAACACTGGCGTCAACCACTCGTTCCTGCCTGCTTTACTTCCCGTTCTTTCTGCTTGCTGCTCCTGCCGCGCGTGGCTGCTGCTTATGGCTGCATGCTCGCGGACGGGCAGGCTCAGTCGTTCCAAAGCTCGCTTCGACTCAATTCAGTTCTGCGTCGTTCACGTATCGCTGCGCAACGTGCCGATCCCGCCGACGCGCGCCTGCTCCGACACCGGCTCCATTTCTGCGCCCGCGATCCGCATCGCGACCGTCGTCGCGACCGTGCTCGCATACACGTTCAGCGCAGTGCGGCCCATGTCGAAGAACGCATCGATACCGAGGATCAGCACCACCGCTTCCGCAGGCAGACCGATCGCCGCCAGGATCACCGTGATCGCAACGATCGCACCGGACGGCACGTTCGCCGCGCCGTCGATCGTGACGATCGTCAGCACGCCGATGGTCAGCAGCAGCGGCCAGCTCCACGCGAGGTGATAGGCGTCGGCGAGGTAGCCGACCGCGAGCGCCGTGTACAGAACGGCGCCGTCGCGATTGAAGATGTACGACAGCGGCAGCACGGTCGATGCGACGCCCGACGGAATGCCCATCTCCGTCAGACGCTTCAGGTGCACCGGGAACGTGATCTCCGACGAACGCGTCGTGAACGCGAGAATCAGCGGCTCGCTCACCTGCCGCACGACGGCGAACGGCGACTTGCCCATCGCCTTGATGATCAGCGACAGGATCACCGCGAGCACCGCCATGCCCAGGTACGCGATGCCGAGCAGCTTGACGAGCGGCAGGATCGCCGCGACGCCCTTCGATGCGAGCAGCGACGCGAGCGCCGCAAAAATAGCGAGCGGCGACAGCGCGACGATCCACTCGATCATCTTGAAGAGCGCCGACAGCAGCGAATCGAGCACCGCGACCATCGGCTCGGCGCGTTCCTTGACTGCCGCGAGCGCGGCACCCAGCAGCACGCCGAACACGAGCACCGGCAGCGAATTACCCGACGCGAGTGCATCGACGATGTTGGCCGGGATCAGATCGACGATGAACTTCGTCCAGTCGATGCTGCCGGCAAGATTCGCGGGCAGCGTGGCCGTGTGCTCGAGGCTCGCACCGACGCCGGGGCGGAACAGCATGTTCAGACCGAGACCGAGCGAACTCGCGACGCAGGTCATCAGGATGAAGAAAAGGATACTGAGCAACGCCGTACGGCCGAGCTTGCCGCCCTGCGAAGCCATCCGGAACACACCCGTCGTGACAGACAGCAGGATCAGCGGCAACACGACCATCTTGATCGCGTGACCGAACATCACCGACAGAAACGCGAACTTGACGCTCGCGGTCGGCGCGTAAATTCCCGCGATGACGCCCAGCACGAGGCCGGTCAGCATCTGCGCGGGAAGGGGAAACCGGCTACGTGTGTGATTCATCGCTTCCTCTGATTATTTTGATTCGTGCGTCGGTGCCGTCCACGATGTGATTCCACATGTGCCGGTGGGCGGCATCAGCGTTTTTCGCGTGGATGGCTTCGTAGATGAGCAGGTGCTCGCGCGTGCCCCGCCGAACCGTCGTCGCATCGTCGCGATGCAGTTCGTTGAGCGCGAGACCTGTCTGCACCCGCAGCATCTTGTACGTCGTGAACAGACGCTCGTTGCGGGATGCGGAGAACATTTCCTGATGAAACACCCAGCCGATGCGTTGCTCGGTCATCAGATCGGTCGAATCGGTATCGACGATGTCTTTCAACTGCTGGACGACGGAGGTCAGACCGTCGGTGGGTCCATTCACGGCGGCGAGGTAGGCCGCGGTGCTTTCGAGTGCGAGCCGGACTTCGAAGATTTCACGCAGATCGTGGATGGTCGGCGCGGCGACATAGGTCCCCTTACGCGGTACGACCTCCACCAGCCCCTCCACCACGAGCCGCTGGATCGCGGAGCGCACCGGCGTGTGCCCGAGCGTCAGCTGCTCGGCAATGTTGCGCGGCGACACGGCGGCGCCGGGTGCGAGACGGCCGTCCAGAATCCGCGAACGGATCTGGGCATACGCCATCTGGGTATCGGATTGTGCGGTCCCGAGCATCTGAGATCTCAGTTGACTTGTTGTCCGGCTGTACGAAGTTGATGAAGGGTACCCTGTGAAGGGCGAAATGCGCCACCTGCCTCTCTTGATAGGTAGCGCTGTTCAATCTGATGCGGCGGCATGCAGCCTTGCATCGCTTACTGCTACAGCGGTTGCGCGATGCCGAAAGACCCGGTAAGTTCGCTCGCTACGAACCATGTTGCATATCGCATCGCATACGGACCCGCGCACTGCCGTGTCACGTATGCAAGACGGTCCGCGACGACCATTTCAAAAAACGGCAGCGCACGGCTGCGTAACCCATCATCGCATCATCGAATATGGCCTCTTACGAGACACTGCTTGCCGTTCGTTCGGTTCCCGCCGAACAGGTCATACCATTGCGCAGCGCGGTGCTGCTCGACGGACAGACCGAAGGCAGCCGCTTCCGCGGCGACGATAATCCATCCACGTTGCATCTTGCCATCTACCGTAGCGAACAGATCGTCGCAGTTGCGACGATCTGCAATGAAGCGATGCCCCGCTCGCACAGCGATACCGAATGGCGACTGCGCGGCGTAGCCGTCGACACAGGTCTGCAAGGATACGGCCTCGGCCGGCTGCTGATCAAGCAGTGCCTCGAGCACGCGCTACAACATGGCGGACGGCTCGCGTGGTGTACCGCGAGGGAGTCGGCGCGTGGGTTTTACGAAGCGTTGGGATTCGCATCGTCGAACCCGCCTTTCAAGTTGCCGTCGAAAGGCGACATGCTGTTCTACGAGATGCACTATGTGCTGCCGGGGGAGCCGGTGGCGGATGTGGAGTGAGGGGCAGCTTGCGTGCCGTAAGTGATCTGTCGGGCGCAGAGTATGTGGAACGTCAGGAGCGGAAGCTGGACGTCACGATGCAGGGGAGTCGATTTTGATAGTGTCGCCTCGGTGAAGCGACACTACCCGTGTTAGCACTCACGAAAGCACCAGTGCCCCGACCGGCGCAACTGTCCGCGCTGCATCCCGACGCACCTCGACCACCGCTTCGCTGCGCCCTTCGTTAATCCTGAACACCGCCACCGCTTCGCGCAACGCTTCCGCCTGTTCATCGAGAGATTTCGCTGCGGCAGCCGCTTCTTCGACGAGCGCGACGTTGTTCTGCGTCACCTCATCGATCTGCGTGATCGCCTGATTGACCTGCTCGATACCGGAGCTTTGCTCGCGGGCCGCCGCTTCGATCTCGCCCATGATGCGCGTGACGCGCTCCACGGCCTGCATCGCGTCCTTCATCGTGCCGCCCGCCTGCACGACGAGCGATGCGCCCTGCTCGACCTGCGCCGCCGAGTGTCCGAGCAGTTCCTTGATCTCCTTCGCCGCCGTCGCCGAGCGTTGCGCGAGACTGCGCACCTCGCTCGCGACCACCGCGAAGCCGCGCCCCTGCTCGCCCGCTCGCGCCGCTTCGACGGCCGCGTTCAGCGCGAGGATGTTGGTCTGAAACGCGATGCCTTCGATCATCCCCGTGATCTCCGTGACCTTGCGTGACGACTCGGTGATGCCGTCCATCGTCTGCGTCACGCGCTGCACGACCTCGCCGCCGCGCGTGACTGTATCGAGTGCGCCGTGCGCGAGACGGTTCGCTTCCTTCGCGTTGTCCGCGTTCTGCTTCACCGTCGACGACAACTCTTCGATGCTCGCCGCCGTGCGCTCGAGCGCTGCGGCCTGCTGCTCGGTACGGCGCGACAGATCGAGATTGCCCGCCGCGATCTCCTTCACGCCGTGTGCGATTGCGCCCGTGCTGCTGCGCACTTTCGCGACCGTGTCGACGAGACCGTCGCGCATCCGCGTCAACGCGCCGAGCAGTTGTCCCATCTCGTTGCGCGAACGCTCACCGACCGCGATCGTCAGATCGCCGGCAGCGATGTGTTCGAAGTGCGAAATCGTCTGCTTCACCGGACGGATCAGCGCCACCGACAGCGCCATGCGCGCCGCCACGCCGATCACGATCGCCAGCGCGCCGATGCCCGCGAACAGCAGGACCGACATCCGGAAGCGCTGCTGGACGTCGTCGGCGCCACGGCGCTGGTTGTCCATCTGCAGACGCTCGAGCGCGTCGATCGCTTTCGCGTAGGTCTTGTAGTAGCGATCGGCGGTCTCGCCCTGGATCGTGCGGAACGTATTGAAATCGTTGTCGACGAGCGCCTTGTGCTCCGGCTCGATCGCCTGCTCGACGAGCGCGGTGCGCGCCTGCGACACCGCCTGCGCGAGCTTGCGCTCGTCGTCGCTCGCGAACGGGCCGGCCGCGTACGTGCGGAAATCGTTGTTCGAGTCGAGCAGCATCTTGTGCGCGGAAGCCAGCAGGCCGTCCGTCTCCTTGCCGACACTGAAGAGCGTTTCGTAGCTGCCGAGCGAGAGCCGCACCTGCAGCAGTTTCTCCGAGCTGGCCTTCAGCGACGCGAGCTCGACCGAGCTGCGCTGCAGATCGCGCAGACCGTCGCTGGTGTGCTTCAGCGCGCCGTAACCGACCCCGATCACCGTCAGAAGAAACGCGACGAAGATGCAGATGATCAGGGTCAACCCTCCGCGGATGGTAACGTTGTTGAGCATAGTGATTCCGTCCGTCCTCGATGGCGTGATGGCGTGGTACATACAGGCCGCCGGCACGGCGTCCCTCAGCGGGATATCGGCGCAGCTGCGCTGCGGATCGATAGGGGATATCCATGAGACGGCCATAGCGGATGCGGCACGCTACCGCCGATGCCCCACGGAGCCGACAGGATTCGTTTGTATAATCGTGCGTTTGCGTTCTGGCCGGCCACTTTATGCTTAGTTTTGCGCTCGGATTTATCGTTTCGCTGCTGGTCACGCTGCTGATCGTGCGCTACGCGCATCTGCACGAAAAGTTTTCGACCGACACCGATCTGGCCGGCGTGCAAAAATTCCACGCACGGCCGGTGCCGCGCATCGGCGGCATGGGGATACTTGTCGGCCTTGTCGTGTCGGCCGCGCAGTTGCATCACACCTATCCTGCTGTGTCCGGCGGCATTCTCGGCTTGATCGCGTGCGGCATGCCCGCGTTCGCGTCGGGTCTCGTGGAAGACCTGACGAAGCGCGTATCGCCGTTCGTGCGACTCGTCTGCACGATGGGCGCTGCGGCCCTCGCGTACTTCCTGCTCGGCATCGCGGTCACGCGCATCAGCGTGCCGCCGCTCGATTTTCTGCTCACGTATGCGGTCATTTCGTGCGCGGTGACCGTGCTCGCAGTCGCGGCGCTGGCGAACGCGATCAACATCATCGACGGCTTCAACGGGCTCGCATCGATGGTCGCGTTCATGATGTTCGCGTCGCTTGCGTACGTGGCCTTTCAGGTGTCCGATCCGATCGTGCTGTCCGCGTCGCTGATCATGATGGGCGCCGTGATGGGCTTCTTCATCTGGAACTTCCCCGCGGGGTTGATCTTTCTCGGCGACGGCGGCGCGTACTTCATCGGCTTCATGCTGGCCGAACTGTCGATCATGCTGGTGATGCGCAATCGCGACGTGTCGGCGTGGTACCCGGTGCTGCTGTTCATGTATCCGATCTTCGAGACGTGTTTCTCGATCTACCGGAAGAAGTTTATTCGCGGGATGTCGCCGGGTATTCCCGATGGCGTGCATTTGCACATGCTGGTTTATAAGCGGCTGATGCGCTGGGCTGTCGGGGTGCGGACCGCGCGCGAGCTGACGCGGCGTAATTCGCTGACGTCGCCTTATTTGTGGTTGCTATGTCTGGTCGCCGTGGTTCCGGCTACGCTGTTCTGGCGGCATACCGTGCATCTGTTCTGCTTTGTCGTTGTGTTTGCGGCGACTTATGTCTGGCTTTATGTGAGTATTGTGAGGTTTAAGTCGCCGAGGTGGTTGGTGGTGAGGAAGGGGCGGCGTTCGTAGGTCACAACGGATGTGGATCACGCGGATGACAGACGTGTTGCAAATGCAATCGACTGTAAACGTCGGTGACAACTTTTCAGTGAGCTAACGCTAGACTCGGTGCCACTGCATACGAGGCTCCACTGATGAACGCTACCCACGATATCCCGAAGACAACCACATCGGTCGTCTGGATGACGGGGCTGCCGGGCGCAGGCAAAACAACGCTTGCCAACGCGATGGCAGCGAGATTGCACGACGCCCATCGTCACGCGATCGTGCTGGATGGCGACACGCTACGGAAAGGGCTCTGCTCTGACCTCGGCTTCTCCGAAGCAGATCGAACCGAAAACGTGAGACGACTCGCACACGTCGCCCGGCTCTTCCAGCGGGAGGGTCACACGGTCGTGGTCGCGACAATCTCCCCGCTCGTACAACAGCGTCAACTTGCTCGCTCGATTATTGGGTCGGATTTTCTCGAGGTGTTTGTCGCAACGCCCCTTGCCACCTGTCGGCAGCGCGACCCGAAGGGAATGTACGCACAGGCCCAGCTAGGGCAATTGCCCGGCTTCACCGGCGTATCTGCTGATTACGAGCCGCCTGCCGGCGCCGATGTCACTATCGACACGTCGAATCAAGGGATCGACGAATGTGTGAATACGCTAATCGACGCACTCACACCGTCCCGTCGACAGCCGGTAGCCCAATAACGGGTTTCACTGAACCCGCGCGGCGGTTTCGACACTCTTCAATACCGGCGCAAGCATCGGTTGATATTCAGGTACCCAGCGACGCAGGTCGCGCCGCACTTCGGCGTCGCCCGGGACGCGGTGTTGCATCAGCCACGGCAGCAACTCGTCGAGCAGATTGTCCGGCACGCCGCGAGCCTGTGCGATCCGCAGTTTCGGGTGGGGCGTGCGCATCGTGGTTTCTTCGTCCGCGAGCAGTTCTTCGTACAGTTTCTCGCCCGGCCGCAGACCCGTGAATACGATCCGGATCTGTTCTTCGGTAAATCCATAAAGGCGAATCAGGTCTCTTGCGAGATCGACGATCTTGACCGGCTGCCCCATGTCGAGAATGAAAATCTCACCACCCTGCCCCATGCTCGACGCCTGCAACACAAGTTGCGACGCTTCCGGAATGGTCATGAAGAACCGCGTGATCTCGGGGTGCGTCACCGTCACGGGACCGCCCTTCGCGATCTGCTGCTGAAACTTCGGGATGACACTGCCGGCACTGCCGAGCACATTGCCGAAACGCACGGTTTCGAACTGTGTGGTCGTACTGGTTTGCTGCAGTGCCTGACATGCCATTTCGGCAAGACGCTTGCTCGCACCCATCACGTTGGTCGGATTGACCGCCTTGTCCGTGGAAATCAGCACGAAGTGCTTCACCTGATGACGGATCGCCGCACGCGCCACGCGATAGGTACCGAGCACGTTGTTGCGCACCGCCTGCCACGCGTTCTGCTCCTCCATCAACGGCACATGCTTGTAGGCTGCCGCATGAAACAGGATGTACGGCGTGTGGCGCGACAGCACCTGGTCGAGCAACAAGGAATCTTTCGCATCGCCAATCACCGGCACCACGGACATATTCGGGAAACGCTCGTGCAGTTCCTCGATGAGCCGGTACATCGCGAACTCGGACAGGTCATAGGCGATCAGTTGCGCCGGCTCGAAGCGCATGATCTGGCGACATAGTTCGGAGCCGATCGAGCCACCCGCGCCCGTGATCATCACGACGCGGTTGCGCAGCAGCGCCTCGACATGTGGCGTATCGATCTTGATTGGCTCGCGGCCGAGCAGGTCTTCGAGATCGATGTGCCGGACGCGAGAAAGGAACGCCTGACCCTGCGTGATCTCAGTGAGCGCCGGCAAGACCATCGCCTTGACGCCCGCACGCACGCAAAGCGTGGCGACGCGGCGCTGCGTCTCGACCGACGCCGACGGAATCGCGATGATCGCGTACTCCGTCTTCAGAGATTCGGCGAGCCGTGGCAGTTCGCTAATCGAGCCGAGCACCTTGTAGCCGTATATTTCGCGACCGTGTTTCGCGACATCGTCGTCGAGCAGCCCGACAAGCCGCCATTCGCTGGAACGCGACAGCTCGCGCGCGAGGCTCGCGCCTGCCGTCCCAGCACCGAGTACGACCACCGGCTTGCCTTTCGCGACGAGGCCGCCATACAGATAGAACTCCTTGGTTGCGCGGTAGAGCGCGCGCGAACCGCCCATTGCAAGGAACAGCAGCAGCGGCGAGACGATCAACACAGAGCGCGGAACGATGGGCATCGGCTGAACCATCGCTGACGCGACCATTGCGATCAGCGCGCCCGACATAATGGCCTTCGAGATGCGCATCAAATCGGGCAGGCTCGCGAACACCCACATTCCCCGGTACAAACCGAAGATGCGGAACATGACGGCGTAGGTCGGAAGTATCCACGCGAGCGAGTGCATCGCGCCGTGCCAGAATTCTTCCGGCACGGTTCCGTTGAAACGGATGATGTAGGCGGCCAGCCACGCGCCGGCGACTGCGCAGAGATCGAACAGGAATGCACTGAACGAAAGATACGTTGCTTTGGTTTTTAGCATCGACGCGAAACCTTCAAGATTGTCCAGATAGCGTCGCTTCGAAGCGACGCCACCGCAGGTCCACGAGTCTTCCCAGCACGCACAACACCGCGAGCCACCCGACGACGACACACCATTGCGCGGGAACAGGCCAGCCAAGAGCAACGACAGCAAGCATCATACCAAGCGCCATTACCGCGTACCAGACAAGCGCGGTTCCGGCATGGCCTATCCCGGAGCGCACCATACGTTGATAGTAGTGCTCGCGATGCGCTTGCCAGAATTTTTCGCCGCGCAACAGACGTCGGGCAAGCGTAATCGACGCATCGGTAATGAACGGCGAAAACGCCAGCACGGGAAACCAGACTGGCCACACGCCGCCGCGCCAGCCCCAGTAGCCAAGGGCGCCCGCGAGGAAGCCCAGAGAGATCGAGCCCGCATCGCCGAGAAACACGCGCGCCGGATGAAAATTGAAGAACAGGAAGCCGAGTGCTGCGCCGGCCACCGCCGCCGACGCAATGGCAAGTTCCGGCATCGGGCTCGTGCTGATGAGCGCAGCGATCGCGTAGCCGCCGAAACCGATCAGTGCCATGCCGCCGGCAAGGCCATCCGCCCCGTCCATGAAGTTGTAAAGATTGACCATCCAGATCATCAAAAATGCAAGGATCGCGAGCACCCAGAGCGGCGCCGCGGCAGGAAACAGCACCACGAAACCGACGGTCGCAATGAGATGCGCAAGAAACCGCGCGCGCGCAGGGAGGCCGCGCCGGTCGTCGACCTGCGACACCAGTGCCAGAAAAACGACCGCCAGCGCAGCCATTCGCAGGGTGGGTGTCAGAACTGCCATCGCAACTGCAACGGCCGGGATGATGCCCCATCCGCCCACCCGTGGGGTCGGCTGAACGTGCAGAGAACGATCGTTCGGGACATCCGTCGCGAGACGCCATGCAAGACCCGTTCGCAACAGCACGAGCAGGATCAGTCCGCTCGCGCAGCCGGCACCGGCTGCCACTGCCAGCACCCGATTCAGAATCCCCACAGAGACACCTTCAAACAACATTGACGATCCCGATCCTTAGTGTGTCGATCGATACCAGCGGGCCGTTGCAGCAAGCCCGTCCTGTATGGAAAACGGCGGCCGCCAGTCCAATGCGCGCTCGATGCGGCTGCCGTCTACCCGCAGACTGCCGACCAGCCGCTCGATCTGCGTAGTGCGGCCCGTCAGCTTTCCAGCCGCGCGCAGCCAGGTCGGCGGCACAGGCCACAGCCGCGCCGGCCGTTGCAGATGCATCGCCAGCGACCGTACCAATCCGGCTACAGTCGGATCGTCACCATCGCAAACGTGAAAACATTGGCGGGCCGCACGTGGGTCGGTCGCGCAATGCAGCAGCGCGTCCGCGAGGTTACCGACGTAGACGAGACTGCGGCGTGCATCGATCGAGGCGAGCGGCAACGGCACCCCCTTCCATACCGCGTCCATCAGCCGCAGAAAATTCGCCCGCACGCCTGGACCGTAAACAAGTGGCGGACGCACGATCACGATCTCCATCCCCGACTCTGCGCCGTAGCGCATCAGCGCCTGCTCAGCAGCCAGCTTCGAACGGCCATAAGCGTCGTGCGGCGCTGGCGGATCGACTTCCGTTACCGCGTGACCGGCGTCGCTTTCGGCGACCGCCTTGATACTGCTCACGAACACAAAGCGGCCTGCGCCGCGACGTGCGGCTGCCTGTGCAATCCTCAGCGTGCCGTCGACGTTGGTCTCGCGGAACGCCTCGTCGGCATTGCGGGCCCCGGCATCCATCACATGGACACGGGCAGCGAGATGCACAACGCAATCGGGCACGAAGGACGCGGGCCAGGTGCGTTCGACGTCGGAAAAATCGCGACTCGCATCAATCCACTTGTCGACACCGGCGATGCAACCTTCCGTCCGCCTGACCAATCCCGTCACTTGATGCCCCTCAGCGACCAGCAAATCGCATGCAGCCCGCCCGACGAAACCATTTGCACCCGTGACCAGCATTCGACTCATAGCCACTTCCAGCCGAAGCGGTTGAAAAACTTGTACGCCGACGAGACGAACATCCGGATATGCGCGCTTCCTTTACGTGCCGCGCCTCCGCCGTGATGCAGCGCGCGCACGAGCGGGACGTAGGCCACGCGCGTCACGTCGTGCGCGCGCAAGCTCAGGTCGTAGTCCTCGAAGTAGAGGAAGTAGCGCGCATCGAAGCCCGCGAGTGCTTTCAGCGCCTTCGTCCTGAACAGCATGAAGCAGCCGCTGATGATCGGTGGATCCCACACGATATCGCGCTCGTTGATCACGTCCTGCATCTCATAACGCGCGAGGCGTCGCGCGAATAGTCGACGGATGCCCGTCGGCAGGAAACCGCGCACAAACAGATCGACGAGTGTCGGAAACCGGCGACAGAGATACTGCAACTGCCCCGCATCGTCGCCGACGCGCGGCGCCAGCAACCCCGCTTCCGGATGCGCCTCCATGAAACCTGTCGCATTCACGAGCGCCTGCGGATCCAGCTCGATGTCGGGGTTCAACACCAGATGAAATGAGCTCACTGAGCGTTCGATCGCGAGATTGTGCCCTCGTCCGTAACCGACATTACCGTGTCCACTGAGCACCTCACACACAACACCCCGAGTACGTAAAATCTCGAGCAGTTCCGTGACATCCGGCAGACCGCCGTTGTCAACGACCGAGAGGTGAAGAGCAAAAGTGGGACGCACGGCACGGAGCGCGTCGCACGCGCCGACGATGCCTTGAAGCGTGCTTTGCAGCAATGCGAAATCCGGCCGATATACAACGATGGATATCGACAGTCCCTCGACCTCGGAACGCGGCTCGCGCATGGAATTCATAGATTGGAAACGGCGTGTCTTGTGGACGACACTTGATCGTTTTAGGGCCGCAGCAGTTCCGAAGTTTGCTCAAAATTCCGGTTTTCGGCAAGCCAGTTTGCTTTTTGTTACGGCTGACAAGGACCCCGTCGAGCGCAGCTGCGATACAACGCGAGAAAGGGCAAAAATTCAGTCACTTTCACGCGGTCGGGTTGTATGGCCTGGCGGGCGATAGTAAAGTAGCGCCGCCATACCGGTCGCGTTTAGCGCGGCCCGAACGCGGCGCAGATGCCGTTTCGGCGGGATGCAAGGCTCCCCCTTACCTTCCGTTACAGCTTGATCGAATCTCGCGACCACTTGCTGTCGACCTGGTGGCAGGCCTGCTTGACTTCTCCGCCTTTTTGGCAGGGGTACTTCTGTTTCTGCGCTCCAATGCCACAGGCCGTCCGCCGCATCGCAAAAACAGTCCGCAGACGAGCCAACGCCCGCTGCCAACCGGGCGAGAAGCAACGTGTTCACGCATGCTCCGACAACGCGTCCAATTTCGCGATAGCGCGAAGACGGATACGCCGCCGTATGTCGAACTGACAAGACCAACATGACTACACCATCAATCCCGCAGTCGCCACGGCAGCATCGCCTCAAATCGATCGATCTCAATAGCCCTCGTACGATTACGTGGGCCTGCATCTGCATACCCGTCCTGTTCGGTCTCTGGTCGGTCCTGCTTGGCCAGGACCGGAACTGGGACATGTTTAATTATCACCTTTACAACGCGTACGCATTCCTCAACGGGAAGCTCCACACCGACCTCGCGCCTGCGGGTATTCAGACGTATTTCAATCCGGTCCTCGACGTCGTTTACTTCGCTGCCAACGCAACGCTTCCTGCCCCACTCGTCGGATTTCTGCTGGGCTTCGTGCATGGATTGAACTTCGTCGCGATACTGTCCATCGCCCGCTCATCACTACCCGAGCTTCCCGAAGAAGATCGTCTTCGTGTTCCGTTGCTGCTCGCGCTCGCCGGTGTGCTCACTGCGAATTTCCTGTCGGGCCTTGGGAACAGCATGGGCGACGATACAACTGCGCTCTTCACGCTCAGTTCGCTCGCGCTTCTGCTCAAGCGCTGGCAAGAACTTGGAAGCCGTTCGTGGCGGAGCATTGCGATCCTCTTCGCGGCAGGTTTACTCGGAGGATTCGCGGTCGGACTGAAACTGACCAATGTCGTGTACGGCGCGGCCCTGTGCGTTGCGCTGCTGTTCTACCCCGGCACGCTCATTCACAGGATTCGCCTCGGCTTCGTGTATGGCATCGGGATCACGATGGGACTCGCGCTGACCAGCGGATACTGGATATGGACGATGTGGCATACGTTCGGCAATCCGCTGTTCCCGCAATTCAGTTCGCTGTTCCCTAATCCACTTACGCCGCCGGTCGGCATATCCGATCAATCGTGGCTGCCGCGTAGCGCGATGGAATGGATCTTCTGGCCGTTCGTCTTCTCGCTCGATTCAAAGCGTGTCGGGCAGGCAACGCTTCATCAGATGATCTGGCCCGTGGTGTACATGGCCTTTTTCGCGTGGGTTTTGATCGGTGCGTGGCGCCGCGTAACAAAACGGCACATTGCATCGATGCCTAAGCAAGCCGGGCTTGTGGTTGCTTTTGTCGCGCTCGGCTATTTGCTCTGGATGCGTGTCTTCAGCATCTATCGCTACATCGTACCAATCGAGACGCTGGCACCCCTGGTGCTATATGTTCTGCTGACGGCCATGATGTCGTACACGCGAGCGCGCCGGCTCTCAGTCTGTATCTTGTCCGCGTGCACGCTGCTCGTCGTAGCCGGAGGAGTTCAGACGTGGGGACATGAGAAGTGGGCACGGCAGGCATTTCGCGCAGACACGCCCCATCTCGACGAGCCGTCGAAAACAACAGGGATTCTCGTCGGGGGGGATCCTCCGTGGGGATGGCTCACGACCTTCTTCCCTTCCACAGTCGCGTTCGCACAGATAGAAGCCAACTTCCCGGACACGCCGTCATTTGAGGCGCGATTGCACGAGATCGTCAGACAGCGCGGCGGCCCGACGTTTGCGATACTCGACGGCAAATACAACTGGCGCATCGACAACGTGGCGAGCATGAACAGGATCGTCGACGTGCTTGGCCTGACGTCGATGAAAAGCGGCTGCGATGCCATCGAACGGACTGTGGATCGCCTCCACCTCCATGCGAGCGTCGTTCGTCCGACAGCACCTGTCGATGGCCGGTATTGCCGCCTCGATCTGCGAGCCGACGACGTCAAGGACACGACCGCCGGGAACCGGCAGGCCGTAGAAGCAGCGACGCCTTTACTCTCGAAGCACGGATTCGATATCGACCCGCAATCGTGCAAACTCTATTTCGCGCATATCGGCCAGGGGACGTTCCCGTATCAATGGTGCCGGCTACACCCCCGATGAGCGATGCGAGCGAGCCCCCGCCGTACGCAAACCGGCCATCTTCGGCCTCACTAAATTACGGCACATTACAGACGGGGGAATCGCGACCATAGGCAATTGCTTTCTAAAAACACGGACTGAATAGGCGGCATTCAGGCAAAAAAGCGCGATATGCGGAATCTAATCGGCGGACCCACCGAGACCAATATATAGAGCGAAACGCAATTTACATTATTGAATATTACAGAGCGCTTGGGGCTGCACTGCAATCAGTAAAATTCGCCGCCATACTTTCGGCGAGGTGGGTATGACATGTCGTGCATGTTCACCGTTGACCAGTGCAAAAAAAGCCCATGGAATCCCCCACAAAATTGGCAGAGCCAGATAAAAGCGTCCTCATCGTCGTGTTGGGCATGCACCGCAGCGGCACGAGTGCCATTACCCGAGCCATGGAGGTCATGGGCGCGGAATTCGGCGACAACCTGATGCCACCGGTGCCCGGTGTGAATGACAAAGGCTTCTTTGAGGATCTGGATGTCTATTCGTTGAATGTCGACGTCATGTCCGCGGCCGGCACTGACTGGCACAGCCTCGCGCCGATCGAACTCGAGAAAATCGAAAAACCGCAACTCGATGCGCTGCAAACCCGCGCAATCGAAATACTTCGCGGTAAATGTCGAGGCCGTATTTTCGCGCTCAAAGATCCACGCATCACCCGACTCCTTCCATTCTGGCAACCGGTATTCGACAGAATTGCCGTGCGCGTCGTTTATGTGGTCACCATTCGCAATCCGATCAGTGTCGCGCTGTCGCTTGAAAAACGGGATCACTTCGCCCGGGAGAAGTCTTTCCTGTTATGGCTCGCGCATATGGTCCCTGCGCTCGCCGCGACGAACGACTCGCAGCGAGCTCTGGTCGACTACGACCGCGTAATGGCATCCCCTCGCAGCGAACTCGAGCGCATTTCGCAACTGCTCGAGTTGCCTATCGATGCACAGCGGTTCAGTGATTTTCAGAGCGAATTCCTCGACAGCCAACTGCAGCATTCGCGCTTCGAAGCGGGTGATCTCGACGTCGTGCGTTCAGCACCACGGCAGGTAAGCAGTCTCTTCCAGGCCATGCAAACGACCGCGTCGGTCGTCGACGAAATGCACGCGCCGATTCCGGAAATGGTACTCGCCGAGTCGCAGCGTTTTCTCGACGACCTCGAGCCCATCCTGCGACACGAGTGGCGCCTCGAGCAGCAGCACTCGCAATTGAGCACGGAAACCGCCGGCTACAGACAGCGTGTCGAGGAACTACAGCACGCTCTGCACGAAAGCGAGGCCCAGACCCGCGAGTCGCTCGATACCACGACCCGCCTTTACGCTCAGGCAGAGCAGTTGCATGTCGAGATCCGGCAATGCAGGGAAACGATTGGATCGATGGCTGACCGGATGCAATCGATCCAGAACGATGCGGTTGCCGCTCATAACGCGCTGGAGCAGGCAACTCATATCGTATCGGCCATGCAGCGCTCAACGTCCTGGCGACTCACCGCGCCGCTTCGCGCGGCGCGAAAACTCATCTCCTCCGGCCGTAAATACTGACGGCAACACATGGGGAACGAAGGTTCCCCTATCGAATTCCGCTAAAATCGCTCACTGCGTCGACTTCTGCACGCCATATACGAGTGATCTATGAATCTCATCCCAGTCATCATCTGCGGGGGTGCAGGCACACGCCTGTGGCCCGTTTCCCGAGAGACCTTTCCGAAGCCGCTGCTGAGACTCGCCGATGGGGAAAGTCTTTTGCAGAAGACTTTTCTGCGGGCATCGCGACTCGCCGGCGTGAGGGAAATCATCATCGTCACCAATCGCGAAACCTATTTCCTGACCAAGGACGAGTGCGCGGAAATCGGCGCCGAACCGCCCTCTCTCGGCTTCGTGCTGGAGCCCGTCGCGCGCAATACCGCAGCAGCGATCGGTGTCGCGGCGGAAGTCATCAGGGACCGGCACGGTAGCGATGCGCTCATGCTCGTCATGCCTGCGGACCAGTTAGTGCAGGACGAGGGGGCATTCTGGAGTGCAGTCGAACAGGCACTCGAAGCCGCGCAACAGGGCCGCATCGTCACCTTCGGAATCCGCCCCGACAAACCCGAGACCGGCTACGGCTACATCGAATACAACGAAGGCACGAGTGATGCGCCGGGCGTCCATCCCGTCGTTCGCTTTGTCGAAAAACCCGAACTCGACGTTGCGCAACAGCTCGTCGCAGACGGCCGGCATCTCTGGAACGCCGGCATGTTCTGCTTCTCCGCGGAGACGATCCTGGCCGAGCTTGGGGTTCATGCACCCGGCGTGGCAGAGCCCGTCGCCGAGGCCGTTCGAAGCGCAACGCAAAGCACGTCGGACAATTCATTCGTCCTCGAGCTGAACGCAGCGCAATTCCGCAACGCCGAAAACATCTCGATCGATTATGCCGTAATGGAACGGTCGAGTATCGTCAGTGTCGTCCCGTGCGAAATCGGCTGGAACGACATCGGCTCATGGCTATCGATCAGCGACCTGACACCGGCCGACGAACACGGCAACAGGGTGCATGGCAGCGCCGAACTGTATGACGCGCACAATTGCTTCGTGCGCAGCGACGAGCGCCTCGTCGGCATGGTCGGCGTCAACGATGTCATGGTAGTCGACACCCCCGATGCACTCCTCGTCGTCGCGCGCGACCGTACGCAGGACGTCAAACACATTGTCGGCAACCTGAAGCGCGCGAACCACGATGCCTATCGCCTGCACCGCACGGTGCATCGCCCGTGGGGAACCTACACGGTCCTCGAGGAAGGCGATCGCTTCAAGATCAAGCGAATCGTCGTGAAGCCAGGCGCTTCGCTATCACTGCAACTGCATCATCACCGCAGTGAACACTGGATCGTGGTGCGCGGATGCGCGGAGATCGTAAACGGCGATCAGATCATCTCGCTGCAGCCGAACGAATCCACATACATCCCTGCCGGGCACAAGCATCGCCTGGTGAACCCGGGTGTCGTGGATCTCATCCTGATCGAAGTGCAATGCGGCGAGTATCTCGGTGAAGACGACATCGTGCGGTTCGAGGATATCTACGGCCGGGCTGGTCAGGGCTCCATTGCTGTTAAGTGAACACTGGTAGCACGCAAATTCGTCACATCACACCCCGACCGAAAAGCGAAACCAGACAGGCGTGCCGCACTGCATAACAGTACGGCACGCCTGTCCGTTGCTATTTCACACGCGCCTTGCAATCGCCGCATTCCACCTGTGTAACGATGCGCTCACCCGGCGAAGGCGTAAGCGTGACCGCGGTAAGTTGATTGCCCCACACGCAGCCGGAATCGAGCCCGACGAGATTGTCGCGAATCGTCAGCCCCAGTGCAGCCCAATGACCGAACACCACGGTGATGCCGGACGTCTTGCGCTCAGGCACGTCGAACCATGGCATGTAACCCGGTGGCGCGGAATCCCGGCCGCCGCTCGATGTGAAATCCATCGTCCCACGCGTATCGCAGAAGCGCATCCGCGTCAGCGCGCTGCACGTGATGCGCAGTCGATCAATGCCTTTGAGATCCGGGGCCCAGCGATTCGGCTCGTTTCCGTACAACCCCGCCAGTGTTTCCTTCCAGTCTGCGCTACGCAACGCGCGCTGGAGTTCATCGGCAAGCTCCAGCGTCAGATCGACATCCCATTGCGGCAGCACGCCGGCGTGCACCAGCAGCATCCCACTCTCGAAATGCGCGATGGGCCGATGCCGCACCCAGTGCAGCAGCTCTTCGGCGTCGGGGGCCGCGAGAATTTCGTCGATCGTGTCGCCCTTCTTCGCGCGGCGAATGCCAGCGGACACCGATAGCAGATGCAGATCGTGATTGCCCAGCACTGTCACCGCGCGGTCACCGAGCTTGATGACGTCGCGCAGCGTCTCGAGCGATTCAGCGCCACGATTAATAATGTCGCCGGCAAACCACAGCGGTGTGCCCGGGGCCGGTGCAGCTTTCGCAAGAAGTTGTTGAAACGAGGCGCGGCACCCCTGAAGATCTCCAAAGGCAAGCGGGACATGCGGGTCGCGGAGGACATTTGAGGCGGTCATGGAGTTCGCGGCGGAGGGTCGGATGTGTCGTTAAGCAGACGTCGGTTTGTAGCGACGTTACCACACGCGCTGCGGCGCGACATCGCCGCGACAGAAAAGGGCGGCGAAGCGCGTTGAAGCACGCGGGATGATCATCGTTTCGACACTCAAGCATGTGCGCGCATCACTCACGACGCGGATGTGCAAAGGGATTTACCCGGCGTATCAAGATGTTAGGAAGGTGGCTTTCCCCCAATGGGGCCGTATAATTACGGCGTCGGGAAAAGGGCGTCCGATCGCACGGCCCATGATCGCCGGTGCATATCCGCTCATCGTCCGAACAGCTTTTGCGAAATGCTTTCAACGTCAAACGCGGCCATTCGCGCTTGACTCATCCTGAACATCCAAAAGGAATTCCATGATCCTGGTAACGGGCGGCGCTGGTTTTATCGGCGCTAACTTCGTGCTTGACTGGCTGCGGCAATCGGACGAGACGGTCCTGAACGTCGACAAGCTCACCTATGCAGGCAACCTTGGCACGCTCAAGTCGCTGCAGGGCAACGCGAAGCATGTGTTCGCGCGGATCGACATCTGCGACCGGACAGCGCTCGATTCACTGTTCGCGGAACACAAGCCGCGAGCGGTACTGCATTTCGCCGCAGAAAGCCACGTCGACCGCTCCATTCATGGCCCCGCCGATTTTGTCCAGACGAATGTCGTAGGTACCTTCACGCTGCTCGAGGCTGTGCGCAGCTACTGGAGCGCATTGAACGACGTCGACAGGGCCGCCTTTCGCTTTCTGCACGTGTCGACGGACGAAGTGTTCGGTTCGCTCGGCGCTAGCGACCCGCAGTTCTCCGAAACCACGCCCTATGCACCGAACAGCCCGTATTCCGCGACAAAGGCGGGATCCGACCATCTCGTGCGCGCATACCATCACACCTATGGCCTGCCCACGCTGACCACCAACTGCTCGAACAACTACGGCCCGTATCAGTTTCCCGAGAAGCTTATCCCGCTCATGATCGCCAACGCACTCGGCGGCAAGCCATTGCCCGTCTACGGCGACGGTCAGAATGTGCGCGACTGGCTGTATGTCGGCGACCACTGCAGCGCGATCCGCGAAGTGCTCGCGCGCGGTATGCCCGGCGAAACCTACAACATCGGCGGCTGGAACGAGAAGAAGAATCTCGACGTCGTCCATACGCTATGCGATCTCCTCGACGAACTGCGGCCCAGAGCGGCCGGTTCCTATCGCGACCAGATCACTTATGTGACGGACCGCCCGGGTCACGACAGGCGCTATGCAATCGATGCGCGCAAACTCGAGCGCGAGCTTGGCTGGAAGCCGGCGGAAACGTTCGAGACCGGTCTCGCGAAGACGGTGCGTTGGTATCTCGACAGTCAGGAATGGGTGGACGAAGTCGCCTCCGGTGAATACCGGAAGTGGGTCGAAACGAATTACGCTCAACGCACGTAAGGACGAGGCCATGGCACGCAAGGGCATCATTCTTGCCGGCGGTTCCGGCACACGGCTTTATCCGATCACACACGTCGTATCCAAGCAGTTGTTGCCGGTCTACGACAAGCCGATGATCTACTACCCGCTGTCCACGCTGATGGTGGCGAACATTCGCGACGTGCTGATCATCTCGACCCCGCAGGACACGCCACGTTTCGAGTCGATGCTCGGCGACGGCAGTCAGTGGGGAATGAACATCCAGTACGAGGTTCAACCGTCGCCAGATGGGCTCGCGCAGGCGTTCATCATCGGCCGGCACTTCGTCGGCAATGATCCTTCCGCGCTGATCCTCGGCGACAACATTTTCTACGGCCACGACCTCGCGAAGCAGCTCGAGCGTGCCCACGCGCAGGAAGCCGGGGCAACCGTATTCGCGTATCACGTGCACGATCCGGAGCGTTACGGCGTGGTCGAATTCGACCGGTCGTTTCGTGCGGTGTCGATCGAAGAAAAGCCGGCCAAACCGCGGTCCAACTACGCGGTGACGGGTCTCTACTTCTACGACAACCAGGTGTGCGACATCGCGGCCGATATCAAACCGTCGGCGCGCGGTGAACTCGAAATCACCGACGTGAATTCGATGTACCTGAAACAGGGCAGCCTGAACGTCGAGATCATGGGCCGCGGCTATGCGTGGCTCGATACGGGTACCCACGACTCGCTGATCGAAGCGGCAACGTTCATCGCGACGCTGCAGAAGCGGCAGGGACTCGTGGTCGCGTGTCCTGAAGAAATTGCCTACCGGCGCCACTGGATCGACGCACAGCAACTGGAGAAACTGGCTGCACCGCTCGCGAAGAACGGTTACGGCCAGTACCTCAAGAATCTCATTACGGATCAAGTGGCATGGCCATCCAGGTAACCTCTACAGCACTCCCCGAAGTCAAGCTCATCGAGCCGAAAGTGTTCGGCGACGCGCGCGGCTTCTTCTTCGAGAGCTTCAACGGGCGCGAATTCGCCGAGCTCGTCGAGCCGCACGCAGTGTTCGTTCAGGACAATCATTCGCGTTCGGCCAAAGGTGTACTGCGCGGGCTGCATTACCAGATCCAGCACGCCCAGGGCAAACTCGTGCGCGTGGTGGAAGGTGAGGTGTTCGACGTTGCGGTCGACGTCCGCAAGCATTCGCCCAACTTCGGCAAGTGGGTCGGCGTGCATCTCTCGGCAGAAAACAAGCGGCAACTCTGGGTTCCCGAAGGCTTCGCGCACGGCTTCGTCGTGCTGAGCGACTCCGCGGAATTTCTATACAAGACCACCGACTACTGGTACCCCGAGTTCGAGCGCAGCATCGTCTGGAACGATCCGGAAATCGGCATCGAGTGGCCGATCGAGGGCGAGCCGCTCGTCGCGGCCAAGGACGCCGCGGGCAAGCGCCTGAGCGAAGCCGAAGTTTTTGCCTGAGGTGACGATGAGCAAGCAAGCGACGATTCTCGTCACTGGCGTCAACGGGCAGGTCGGGTTCGCGCTTGCGCGCAGCCTGCAGGGACTCGGACGCGTCGTTGCGCTCGATCGCGCGGGGCTCGACCTGTCGGATCTCTCGCGCGTTCGCGACGTGGTGCGTGAGCTGAAACCGTCGGTGATCGTCAATCCGGCCGCCTATACGGCGGTCGACAAGGCAGAATCCGATGCGGACTCGGCCATGCGTATCAACGCCGATGCGCCCGGCGTGCTCGCGGAAGAAGCCGCGAAAAGCGGTGCGGCGTTGATCCACTATTCGACCGACTACGTATTCGACGGCACGAAAGCCGGACCGTACGTCGAAACCGACGCGACGAATCCTCAGAACGTCTATGGCGCATCCAAGCTGGCCGGCGAACAGAAGATAGCGGCAACGGGTTGCGCGCATCTGATTCTGCGCACAAGCTGGGTCTACGGTCGGCGCGGCAAGAACTTCCTGCTCACGATGCTGAAACTCGGCGCGGAGCGTCCTGAGTTGAAGGTCGTCGCAGATCAGATCGGCGCGCCCACATGGGCCGAGACAATCGCGACTACGACCGCACATATCGTCGCGCAGGGCATCGGGGCCGAAAGTACAGACTGGTGGCGCGAGCGTTCGGGCGTGTACCACCTGACGGCAGCAGGCTCGACGTCATGGCACGGGTTTGCGGAGGAAATCTTCCGCGTCGCGATGGCGGAACGGGCACCGACGGTGCTGCCGATCCCCTCCAGCGAGTACCCGGTACCGGCAAAGCGTCCCGGCAACTCGAGAATGGCGCTGGACAAACTGTCGAAAACGTTCGGACTCTATCCGCCGGCCTGGGACGACGCGTTGCGGCTCTGCCTGAGCGACTGAATAAATGGACGTCACCGCCGCCACTCGCGGAAAGACCGGAACGGTCGTTGTCTTCTATCGGCCCGACGAGTCATGTATTCGGCGCGCCAACCGGCTCGCAGCAATCGGCCCGTGTGTCGTCATCGACAACACGGAGCAGGTGCGCGAAGCCGCCGCGCTGGGCCTCGACCTGCGGATCAACTACGTCGCGAATGGTCAGAACCTCGGCATTGCAACCGCAATCAATCAGGGTGTCGAGCGACTGATCGGTTTCGACTGTACGAGCGCCCTGCTCTTCGATCAGGACAGCGAGCCGTCGACGCAACTGCTCGACGGTCTGCCGCGTACCTTGCAGGATGAACTCGACCGCGGACGTCGCGTCGCGCTCGTCGGTCCCGCCTACGAAGACGGTCGACTCGGCGGTGTCGCGCCGTTTGTGCGTTTCGGTTACCTGCGACTGCGTCGCATCCGCCCCGACGGGACGGCTCCGCTGGAAGTGGATTTCCTGATCAGTTCGGGGTCGTGCATTAATCTGGCCGTATGGCAGGACATCGGCCCGATGGATGACAAGCTGTTCATCGACTTCGTCGATCTGGAATGGTGCGTGAGGGCACGTGCAAAAGGTTACGCTGTACTGGGCGTCCCGACGCTGCGGCTAGCGCATCAGCTCGGAGGCGAACCGGTTTCCGTTTTCGGCCGCGCGTATCCCAGCCACAGCGCACTGCGTCACTACTATCTGTTTCGCAACGCGATCGCATTGATTGGACGCGACTATATTCCGTGGAGCTGGAAATCGACGGAGCTGGTGAAATTGCCGTTCCGGCTCGCGATCTACGGCCTGTTCATGACGCCGCGCATGGATCATGTGCGCATGTCTATGCTCGGCATCTGGCACGGGCTGACGGGGAGACTGGGTGCATTGCAGCGTGGCTAGACACGACGCATCCGTATCCAGACCAAATTAAATTACATACTTGACCTTCGCATGTTCAATCTTGCATTTGCCGACCTGAAAGAAAGCGTCGCCTCGTGGCGGCTGTGGACACTGCTCGGATGGCTGGAAATCCGCCAGCGCTATGCACGCTCCCGTGTCGGCCCGTTCTGGCTGACGATCAGCATGGGTGTCATGATCGCGTCGATCGGCGTCGTCTACGGCACGCTGTTCGGACAGAAGATGAGCGACTATCTTCCGTTCCTCTCGACCAGCCTCGTGATGTGGACCATGTTCGCGCAGACCATCCAGGAAGGCAGCCTCGCGTACATCAATAGCGGTACCTACATCCGGCAGGCAGCCACCCCGAAGCTGATCTATGTGCTGCAGGTGGTCTGGCGCAACGTCGTCGTGCTCGCTCATAACGTCGTCATCGTGGTGCTGCTGCTCGCGATATTCGGCATCAAGAACTGGGAGGCTCTGCCGCTATTCATTCCAGGGCTCGTCATTTATCTGCTGAACGCGATGTGGATCGCGATGCTCGCGGCTCTGCTGTCGGCTCGCTTCCGCGATCTGCCGCAGATCATCGGTGCGCTCATCCAGATCGCCTTCTACGTCACGCCGATCATCTATCGACCGACATCGCTGAACCGCTTCGCGTTCATCGTCAAACTGAATCCGCTCGCCTATCTCATCGACGTCGTGCGCGGCCCGCTGACAGGCGAGATCCCCAGCACACTGACATGGAGCGTGACGATCGGCATGGCCCTGATCGGATGGCCGATCGCGCTCGCACTGACTGGGCGCTATTTGAAACGTATTCCGTACTGGGTTTGAGGAGCACTACATGGCATTCATCGAACTGAAGGGTGCGACGCTCGATCTGCCCATCTACGACATCCAGGGGCGATCGCTGAAGAAGAAAGTCCTGCGTATGGGCCGCCGCAACACGATTGCAGAAGACAACGACGGCGTCGTGGTCGTGCGCGCGCTGGACAACATCGACCTGCGCTTCGACAGCGGCGACCGGATCGGTCTCATCGGCCACAACGGCGCCGGCAAATCGACGCTTCTGAGAACGCTGGCCGGCATCTATACGCCTACTGCCGGTACCGTGGAACGCGAAGGCAAGGTCGTCCCATTGCTGGACATCAGCCTCGGGATGGATGAGAACTCGACGGGGCTGCAGAACATCCGGCTACGCGGGCTGCTGCTCGGCATGACTGACGACGAAATTCGCACCAAGCAACAGGAGATCTCCGACTTCTCCGAGCTCGGCGATTATCTCGACCTGCCCATCCGAACCTATTCGAGCGGGATGCGTGTGCGGCTGGCTTTCGCGGTATCGACCGCGGTCGACGCCGAAATCCTGCTTCTCGACGAAGTGATGGGCGTCGGCGACGCGTCATTCATGCACAAGGCCGAAGAACGTCTCGCGGATTTGCACAGCCGGGCCGAGATCGTCGTCCTGGCGATGCACTCGAACCCGGAAATCCGCAAGGTGTGTAACAAGGCGCTCTGGATGGACCGCGGCCACGTGCGCGCGTTCGGACCGGTCGAAGAGGTCGTGGCGGGCTACGAGCAGCACGTCAACGGATAGCTCCGCCCCATCATTGTTTCGCGACGCTGCGCCAGCCTCGAAGAAGGTCGCGTGCAGCACCGCCATTCCACTGATCAAGATTGCGCGACGGCACACTGCCGCACTGGAGTAGAAAATAAGTAACGCCGACGAGAAGCCGCCAGGATTGCCCCCGGTCGAGGACGATGCCCTGTCCGCTGCAGAGTTGCAGGACCAGATCGACGCATTAACCGAAGAGCTCGGCGATGAGCAGGAGGCGCTGCGCGTCGCACAGAAGCAGCTCACCGAGGCACGCGAGGATCTCGCCGCGTTGCGCGCGTCGACATCGTGGCGACTCACTGCACCGCTGCGCTCCGCGATTGCGGCACTGCCCAGATTGCGGAGGATTCTCGGAAGGATTCGATTCGCAAGAGCGGTCCTGGCCAACTCGATCCGCGAGGAAGGGTGGCGTGCGACGCTGCAGAAAATTGCAACGGCTCCTCGACGCCACGGGATCCGGAAGTTAATGCGCGCGCTGCGTGGAGGCGCTTCCGTAGCCTTGTACGAATTGCCGCCAGCGAAACCGGCTCTGGATCTTCTCGCGCTCCGCGTACTGATCGTCGCCGAGACGAGCATTCCGCAATGCCTGAAGTACCGCGTGACGCAAAAGCAGCGAATGATCAAGGATCTCGGCGTCGACTGCACGGTGGTCAGCTGGACCGAAACCGAGAAGTGCCGTTCGTTGCTGCAAACCCACTCCGTTGCGATCTTTTACCGGGTACCCGGATATCCCGTGCCGATGCAGATCATCGCCGAAGCAAAAGCGCTGGGACTCGCCACATTCTGGGAAGTCGACGATCTCATTTTTGACATCGACAAGTATGTAAAGAACTCCAATCTGGAGGACCTCGATCCGGAAATGCGAAGGAACGTACTCGCCGGCATCCCGTTGTACCGAAATGCAATGCTCGCGTGCGAGCGGACGATCGCATCGACGTCTGGGCTAGCAGAGGCAATGCGGGAAGCAGGCATCAAGGACGTACTCGTCATCGAGAATGCGCTCGACGAAGAGACCGTGCGCACCGCCCGCAGAGTCAATCGCACACCCAAGCAGCTCGATGGCCTGGTGCGCATCGTGTACGGCTCGGGCACGAAGACACACGACGCAGACTTTCGCGTTGCGTCAACCGCCATCGCACGGGTGTTGAAGGCGCGGCCTGAGGTTCGCCTGCGCGTCATCGGCGAGTTGAATCTGCCTGCCGACTATAGCGAACTGAACCGGCAAATCGAACGGCTTCCACTGTCCAATTATGCGACATACCTGAAGCGCGTCGGCGAATGCGATATCAACATCGCACCGCTCGAGCCTAGCGTCTTCAACGACGCGAAGTCCAACATCAAATACCTTGAAGCATCGATCGTCGGCCTTCCGTCGGTGTGCTCGCCCGCAGCCGCTTTCGAGACCGCAATCAAAGATGGGCACACGGGTTATCTCGCCTCTGATGAAAAGTCCTGGGAAAATGCCCTGCTTGCTCTCGTCGACGACTCAACCCTGCGACGTGAGGTAGCGGAACGCGCGTACGCACACGTCACGATCGACTACTCACCTCACACGATCGCAAACACACAGATCGCACCGATGCTGGCGCCCTACAGGCGCGAAAAGCAACGCCTGCGTGTACTTGGCGCGAACATCCTTTTCGCACCGCGCAGCTTCGGCGGCGCGACGATAATCATCGAGGAAATGGCGCGGCGCCTGAACAGTACCGGCGATCTAGAGTATGTCGTGTTCACAACCCTGCCGGTGAACCAGGTTCCTGCATACGATCTCGTCCGGTACGAATCCACTGCCGGCAGCGTCTTTGCGATGGGGCTTCCCGTCGAAAAGAATCCGCAGCTCGATTTCGAGAACCCGCATGCAAGCAAGGCATTCCGGGAAGCCCTTCGGGCGTCGCGGCCTGACGTCGTGCATCTACATAGCGTGCAAGGCATCGGCGCGCAAATCGCCGAAGTCTGCAACGACGAAGGCATCCCGTTCGTCGTGACGTTGCATGACGCGTGGTGGATCTGCGGTCGTCAATTCATGGTGACCGGAGAAAACCGGTACTGCAACCAGCGCAAGATCGATCTCGCCGTCTGTTCAGTGTGCGTCGATAATGCACACCTAAACACCTATCGTCAGTCGCGGCTACGCGAGATTCTGCAATCGGCGGCCCTACTGATCTCGCCTAGCGAGTTCTTCAAGCAGCTCTACGTCGACAATGGCTTCGACGGCGAGCGCATCTCTGTCAATAAGAACGGCATCTTGCCTCCTCGCGCGCAGGTCCATCACGCGTCGCTGCGCGATCGACCACTGCGCTTCGGCTACGTCGGCGGGGAAACCGAAATCAAGGGCGCGCATCTGATCAGGGACGCGTTTCGAAGGCTCCAGCATCGAAACTACGAGCTACACGTCGTGGACAATACGCTCAATGTCGGATTTCCTTCGATCGATCCCGCAGCCTGGAAAATCCCCGGCACATTGAAGATCTCGCGCGCTTACACGCAGGAAACGATCGACGACTTTTTCGAAAACGTCGACGTGCTGCTTTTCCCGACGCAGTGGAAGGAAAGCTTCGGCCTGACAGTACGCGAAGCGCTGATTCGAGACGTCTGGGTGATTGCGACAGATGCAGGCGGAGTGATCGAAGATATCGTCGCTGGCGAGAACGGCGAGATCATTCCGCTGAACGACGACGGGACCGCGCTCGCGGCAGCAATCGACGCACTCCTGCAGAATCCACAGCGCCTCGACGGCTATCGCAATCCGCACGCTAAGCAAATCCGGCTGTTCGACGAACAGGCGCGGGAACTACATGACCTGCTCGCGCAAGTCGCGTCGCATTCCCGGGTAGAAGCAGAAGCCGCGGTGACGGTAAAGCCCTGAACGCTCCACTACGCACAAATCGGCCACGAGATGACGGCAAAAAAGCGGCGTCCATTCCATGCCCCGCTCGACCTGGCGAAAGGCGTAATCGCAAGAGTAGTTTCGAACGGAGGCTTCACGCGGTCTGTGTCGGCCGTTGCTGTCCTCGTCCGCCGGGAAGGCTTGAGCGGTGCATTGAGAAAAGTGGCGCGCGTTGCCGGCCGGCAGTCACAGTACCAGGAGTGGGTTGCTGCATACGATTCAGTCGATGAATTCCGGCTTCAGGCATTGCGAACCGAGATCGAGCAACTGAGCTGCAAACCGCGCATTTCGATCATCGTGCCGGTTTTCAATACCCCGCTCCGGTTCCTGACTCAGATGATCGACTCGGTCATGAATCAGACCTACCCGCACTGGGAGTTGTGCCTCGCGGACGACGCATCGACCGAACCGCATGTCCGCGCCACGTTGCACGACTATTCGCAACGCGATTCGCGAATCCGCGTCGCTTTCCGTGAGAAGAACGGACATATCTGCGCGGCCAGCAACACAGCTCTCGAACTCGCGACCGGCGAATATCTCGCGTTGCTGGACCACGATGACGTGCTGCCTCCACACGCACTCGCCATGGTGGCGAAATACATCGATGCACACCCGGACGCCCGATTGCTCTACAGCGATGAAGACAAGATTTCGGAGGAAGGTCTCCGGAGTTCGCCGTATTTCAAGCCTGACTGGGATCCTGAACTGATCGTCCAGCAGAACTTCTTTTCGCATTTGGGTGTGTTCGATACGCAGTTAGTCCGCGACGCCGGAGGGTTCAGGCAAGGCCTCGAAGGCAGCCAGGATCACGATCTTGTGCTGCGATGCTTACGCATCGCCGGCGACGCGGCCGTCGTGCACATCCCACATGTGCTGTATCACTGGCGAACGATCGAAGGCAGCACCGCGATCAGCGTCGGCGAGAAACCGTATGCCGTCGAGGCCGGAGTGAGAGCGATCCGCGATCATCTTGCCGCACTCGGCGTCGAAGCCGATGTTGTTGCACCGTCGAACACGTTTCCGTTCGTGCATGTCGACTACGCATTACCTGTTCCTGTGCCGACTGTTCATGTTGTCGTCCGCGCGTCGGGAAACATGTCACATCTGACGGCGTGCCTGACAAGCCTGCTTACGTGCACCCAATACCCCCGTTATCACGTTTCGATTGCCGGGATTGCTGCCGAAAATGCGGAAGTAGTCCGCGCCTGGCTGAATGAGATCCACCCACAGCGGGTTGTGAGTCTATTTCCTGCGGATGAGCGCTCAATGGCAGCGCAAGTCAATGCCGTCGTGACGGATCATGAAGACGAATATCTTTGTCTTCTGGATGATGCTGTGGAAATGGTCAACGAGTCCTGGCTCGAAGAACTCGTCAAGCTGGCAGCGCGTCCGCATGCTGGACTCGTCGGACCCGCGCTCTATTCATCGTCAGGGGCGGTGTGTGCGGCCGGCCTCGTCATGACATCAGCGGACACAGCAGTTCCTGCACTAGCCGGAATTGGCCCGCGAGATATCGGCTACTTCGGATACGCGGTATTGACCCGCGCGGTGTCGGCCCTGCCGGATGCATGCTTAGTCGTTGCGCGCTCCGTGTTTCTCGACGCAGGGGGGCTTCGCACATCGGATGCCTTCGGTAGTGCGGCCAACGGCATCGATCTCTCAACACGAGTCGCAGGTATGGGACGGAATCACATACTCGTGCCGCGAGCAAAGATCGTCCTTAAGAGAGATATTCACAATTCGAAGGGAACCGGGGCGGCACACCTGGAAGACCCCGTCACGTTCAGCGATCACAGCTACAACCCCAACCTCGCACTCACGCACGACAGCGAATCAGCAACGTTCGACCTGTCATTTCCGCCTCGCATCGACTGGAACGCTTAAAGAGCACAAAACGCGTGGCAAGCTAGCGGCTGCGCCGGTCACGCCTTGTCCGAGCGCGCGTGACGAAACACCCACATCTTCGCCGTGCAGAAATTCACGAACATCCCGGCGATCGACCCCACCGCCACCGCGAAGAATGGTGCAAGCGCCATCGGCGGAAGCAGCCTGAAGGCGAGAACATACACGCCGTAATTGCACACCCCTCCGAACGCCATCGCGAGCAGATACTCGTTCCATTCGCGCCACGCCGAGCGCTTCACCGTACTGCGGAACGTGTAACGCCGATTGATCTGCCATGTGGCGAAAACCGCGCACAGAAACGAGATGACGCGCCCGACATACGGGCCGGTACCAGCATGCAATGCGAGATAAAGGATGCCGGCATCCACCACGAAACCGAACACTCCGGCAACCGCGAAACGTACTATCTGGCCGCGCATCTCATCGACCGTTCGGGTCGCGCGCAAAAACGGGAATCGACAGGTACGCGAGCCGCTTCATCTCGTTACGGCCCCGCGTGACCGTATCGAGCACGATTCCGCAGGCGAACAGGATCGTACCGAACAGCGCGAGTGCACTGCAGAGGATGGTTGTCGGGATGCGCGGCACAAGGCCCGTCATGAAGTACGTTTCGACGACCGGGATCGCCAGTGCAATCGAAAGCGCCATACAGATGGCGAACGCACCCGTAAAGAACATAAAAGGCTTCTCGGACTTGAACAGCTTGAAGATAGTCATCAGAATCCGGAAGCCATCTCGATACGTGTTCAGCTTGCTTTCCGAACCTTCGGGACGCGATTTGTACTGTGTGTTGATTTCTGCCACCGGCATGCGCATGCTTAGCGCGTGTACGGCCAGTTCCGTTTCGATTTCGAAACCGGCCGAGTGCGCCGGAAAGGTCTTGGCGTAACGCCGCGAGAACACCCTGTAACCCGACAGCATATCTTTGAACGTCCGTCCGAATATCGATGCCGCACATTGCGTGAGCAGCACATTGCCGAGTCGATGCCCCAGCCGGTATGCCGTCTCTTCGTCGCTCAGCCGGGAACCAACCACCATGTCGAGACCATTGTCGACGAGATGCCTGACAAGAGCCGGCGCAACTGTTGCGTCGTAAGTTGCATCGCCGTCGACCATGACGTACACGTCGGCATCGACGTCAGCAAACATTCGTCTCACTACGTTGCCCTTGCCTTGCAGCGGAACGGGTATAACCCTGGCTCCGGCTGATCGTGCAATCTCCGTCGTATCGTCCGTCGAGTTATTGTCGAACGCGACGATCTCAGCGTTGGGCAGGCTTGCGCGAAAATCCCTGACTACCGTGGCAATAGCAGTCGCCTCGTTGTAGCACGGGATCACGACAGCGACACGTGGAGAATTGCTCTGGTCGAACATGTATTCGCTTTGACCGCGTAAAGTAGGATAGCCTTGCGTCGGCAAGCGCCGATGGCCCCATATTGTATATGGTGTCTATACGCTGGCGCCCCCAGTAACATCATGACGGGCTCCGCCCAGGATCCCTTCCGGCGTACCGCAACACATCATCGGCAATCAAACCTCAGAATCACATAAAGAACCAGCAGACATGTGGATATTCAAGCAAATCGCTCTCATTGCACAACGCTCGAACCTTCATCTGCTGTACCTCTGCTATGCGCTTCCCATAGGCATTTTTCTGATTGTCGCGACGCCACCTTTTCAGACACCCGATGCCGTCAATCATTTCTATCGTGCGACGCAGATAGCCGACGGCAACTTTGTCGCTCAACGTTTCGACGGCACCTCAGGCGGTCCAATCGACAAAGGCGTCATTACATTGGCCGATATCTTCGACCCGATCGCGCATTACCCGGAGGTCAAGGTTAGCGCCTCGATGCTGGCAGCTGCTCATGCACCTTACTGGACCGGCGAAACCACGCTAGCCGGCTTCCCCGGCGCCGCCGTCTATCCGATGTTCTCCTATCTTCCACAAGCCGCTGCGATCACGGTCGGCCGCACATTCAGGATGAACATACGGCAAACATATGTGCTCACATGTGCCGTGGGAATGCTCTTCAGCATAGCGTTGACTTGCTGGGCGATCGCCATTAGCCGTCGCACGGCGCCCTTCATATTCTGCACAGCGATGCTGCCGTGCACGCTGATGATCTTCACGTCGGTCAGCCAGGAAGTCTCCGTTTTGCCGCTCTGCTTCCTGTTGATCGCCTTCCTCGCGCGTCATCTCGACGAGGGTCGCGTGCTCACGGCGCGAGACGGGTGGCTGGCCTGCATCGCGCTCTGGGTCTGCATCGCATCGCGTCCCCCGTATGTCGGGTTTCTCGTGCTTCTTTTTTGTCCCGGCCTACGCGTGTCCGCCGACAGCGAGCGCTACGGGTGGCTGCGCCGGATCGGCTGGTGCCTCGCTGCGGGTGTACCCGCGGCCATTGCGGCCTGGATCTTCGGTCATGCCGCATGGGCGCCTGTGCCGCCACCGCGGTCTGTTGCCGGACAGCTCGCTTTCCTGCTCCATGACCCGGTAAACGTTTTGCGCGTCGCCGTCGCGACACTGCGGACGAACTCGACGTTTTACTATCAGAGCTTTATCGGCAATCTCGGATGGCTGGATACGCCGCTGGATATCAAATACTACCGGCTGGCGGCCGTCATGCTGGCGTGCAACGTCGCAGCAACGATGCTGTATGCCGGATCCTCGATACGCGGCCGATTCGCGGATCGCGCGATCACGCTAGCCTCAATCGGCCTATGTCTCGGGATGATCTTTGCGTCGCTCTATCTAACATGGACGCCGGTTGCGCAACTCGTCATTGACGGCGTGCAGGGCCGATACCTGTTGCCTCTGCTCCCGCCGCTCGCATTGGTACTCACGTCGTCCAATCGATCGGTTACAAACAGCAGCCTGATACCGCTCGGAGAAAAAGTGGCGCTCCTGGGAGCGGCTCTTTTTCCGGTCTGTACCTTCATCGAAGTTATACACATACTGATCGCGCGGTACTACGTCCATTAGGACGCCGAAGGCGGGCGGATTCCACCGCTTATGGTGACGAAGTGACAACCGCTTGCTGGTCGCTCCGGGAAGTAACATGAACAGCGCTACAATTGTTCACATTGTCACTTCTCGCCAAGCTACGTATGGACCGTGAAGCAGCATCCTTTCCGCTGAGCGCAGCCATGTTCATCCGACCGCAAAGGCTCGTGCCTAGCGGCTGGTCAGGACATGTACCTTTCGGCTGCTGGCTGATCGATGCCCTCAAGCCCTCCATCTTCGTGGAGCTCGGCTCGCACTACGGTATGTCGTATGCGGCCTTTTGTCAGACAGTCGCGGCGAGCCAGTTGCCGACCCGCTGCTATGCCGTCGATACATGGCAAGGCGACGACCATGCCGGTTTTTACGGCGACGACATCTACAACGACCTGGCGACGTTCAACGCACGCCACTTCCCCGGATTTTCGACGCTTCTGCGTACGACCTTCGACGACGCGAAAGATTACTTCCCTGATGGCTCAGTAGATCTACTGCATATCGATGGTCTACATACTTACGAAGCCGTCCGGCATGATTTCGAAACCTGGCTTCCGAAACTCTCCGGTCGCGCGGTCGTGCTGTTCCATGACACGAATGTGCGCGAGCGCGATTTCGGCGTCTGGCAATACTGGGCCGAAATCAGCAAGACATACCCCGGCATCGAATTCGATCACTCGGCGGGACTGGGTGTCCTGTTCGTTGGGAAAGAGCTTGCACCGACGTCGAAGCTCCTACTCGAAGCCGCGGCAGATGAAGCGAGGTTTCGCCTGCTGAAGGAAGCGTTCGCCAATCTGGGTGACTCCGTGCGCAAACGGCACGATGTCGAGGTGCTGCGTGCGGAAGAGACCCGACTGACGGATGAAGTCCGCAGGCTGCTCGGCACGGAGGCCACCCTCTCCGGTGAAGTCTCGCGGCTTTCAGAAGAAGTGTCTGCGCTGTCTGCGAAAATCCGCCAACAGGCCGACGAAGCGCATCGCGTCGACGCCGAAGCACGAGTTCTCGCCAGTCAAAGTGGCGCACTGAAGCAACGCGTAGCCGATAAAGAAAGTGAAATTGCCGAGCTGAAACGGCGCCTCGCGGACTCGGAACATACCGTCGCTGCGCTCGTCGCGTCGAAGTCGTATCGGCTAACCGCACCTTTGCGCTGGATCAAAAAGGTGTTACCGGGTTGATCGCCACGAAGTAGCCGCAAGTCTTTCGCAGCCCGACACATCGCGTGGCCCTGCAGACCGGCAGTGTAAAATCCCGCAATTATTAAATCCGTCGCAGCACGCCGGAACCGGCCCGTCCTTCTCATGAAATCGATTAGCAACAGAAATCAGTGGCTAGACGCCTGGAGAGCCATGGCGATCCTGTTCGTCGTCGCCTGTCACGGCCTTGTGCTCTCGCAATGGGCATGGGCAGCAACCGCCGAATCTGTGCTCGGCTACTTCGGCGTCGAAATTTTCTTTTGCCTCAGCGGCTTTCTGATCGGCTCCATCTTTCTCGAAACGACCAGTCGATTCACCGGCAATGCGGGTTCGCTCGTGGTATTCGAAGCTCGGCGCTGGTTCAGGACCATACCGAATTACTACTTCTACATCCTGGTGAACCTCTTTTTCACATCGTTGGGATGGACGTTCGCGAAGGAGCCCGACCTGCTCAGGTCGATGACATTCACGCAGAATCTTCTCTGGTCGCCTCCGGCTTTTTTCCCTGAATCCTGGAGCCTTGCGATCGAAGAAATTTTTTACTTCATCCTCCCGATCACCTTTTTCGTTGCCTGGCTGATCGTGAGAAGGCCGCTGCGATCTTTGCTGCTCGCACTGTTCGTCATCCTGTTTGCGTCGATGGCGCTTCGTTTGCATGGCGCGCATACCGCCACGCTGTGGGACGATGGTGTCCGAAAAGTGGCACTCTACCGGATCGATTCGCTGATGTGGGGCGTACTGCTTTCTGTCGTCTACAACAAGTATCTGCGCACGAGAAAAAAAGCGATCGCACTGGTAAGCATCCCACTGATCCTTCTGCTGTCGACGTCGATCTACGTTGTCTGGCAGGGGAAGGATTGGCTGGATCACAGCTTCTACGCGAAATTCTGGCTCTTCACTGTGACGTCGATCGGCATCTGCGGCCTCTTGCTTGCGGGGCTCAGCGTCAGGATCCCTGCGTCGCTCGACGCGTTCTTCAGGCCGATCGCCCGGCTGTCCTATTCGATGTATCTGTCGAACCTGACTTCGCTGTACATCGTGCTCCACCTTCTTGGACGCGGCGATACGCTGGGTGGCGTCGCACTCCGAATCGCGGTCTATCTGGGGATCATCTTTTCGATGTCGGCGTTCACGTACCGCTATATCGAGAAGCCGTTCCTGAGGCTGCGGGACACGCTCTTTGCAGTCAAGCCTACCGACAGGCGAGGCGTCGTGCCCGTCAGTCAATGAGGTAAATGCCGGACAGGAATTGCCACGTTCTATCACCAACGCGTTGAGCGTCATGGTAGATCCGAAATCTGTCCGTCGCTTCTCGAGGGGCACGAGGGGAAAGCCGAACCGCTCCCTATCCGTTATTCGATGTGAGCGAAAGTGAGGCTGCCGCGCTGGTCGAGACGGGTCACTTGCGCTTGAGGATCGCGCGCGAGACGTCGATCGGATCGATTTGCTGCACGTGGATGCTCAGGGTGGCGAAGAGGTGCTGATCCCGTCGGCGATCAAGTTTCTTTCCGGAAAGTCGCCTACCTCTTCTTCGGCACGCACTCGCGATACCATTACCGTCTCCGCTGCACGTCGTTGTGAAGCGCCCTTGAAAGGACACAAGGCGCACACTGCGCTAACGCGGTTCCCCGGGAGCGTTTACCGGTGCGGTCTCCGGGCGCATCACCGCAAACCGATGCACCGGCGGTCGCGGCACATTCGCAATGTCATAGCTGAAGAAATTCAACAATAGTTGAAGGCCCGCCAGTAACGGCAACGCCGCCGCCATGACGGTGCCGGCTGGCGTGACAACGCCGATCGAAGCCGAATGTATCCAGTGATATGCACCGTACAGGCCGCCGAACAGGAACAGACACAGCCCGATCACCAGCTCAAGCGACGCGATCGACATGTCGCGCAAGAAGTAGTTGTAGAAGATGCGCTTCAGAAAATTGCGTGCGTGTTTGGCAGCGAATTCGCCGAGCACCTTCGAAATCTTCAGATTGCTGACTTCGTCCCCATAGACCGCATCCATCGGCACGTCTACGACAACCGCGCGCAAAATGCCCAGTCTGAACAGCATGTCGGTTTCGAAGAAATACCGTTTGCTGATCTTGTCCATCGGCAGGCGCCGCGCCGCGGTTGCGTGAATCGCGGTATAGCCGTTGGTCGGATCGAAGACGTCCCAGTAACCGGTCGACAACTTCGCCATGAACGACAACCCGGCATTGCCGAAAAGGCGCATCTTCGGCATCCGGTGAATGTTGGTCAGATCGAAGAAGCGGTTACCTTTCGTATAGTCGGCCTGGCCGTTGACGATGGGAGCAACGAACTGCTTGATAAGCGCCGCGTCCATTTGCCCGTCGCCGTCGAGCTTCACGATGACGTCCGCACCATCGGCAAGCGCGCGCCGATAGCCGCTCATCACGGCGCCGCCCACACCCTGATTCTGCTCGTGATAGACGACGCGTACGCGATGATCCTTGACCTTCTCCTCGACGAGTTGCCCCGTCTTCTCCGGGCAGCAATCGTCGACGACGTAGATCAGGCTCACTTCAGGGCCAATGCTACCTATGACGCCTTCGATAAAACGTGACACCTTATACGAAGGAATGACCACCGCAAGGCGAGCTTCCTGAGTCATCTGAGTCCTTAACAGGGTTCGCTGTCGATCTGGTTGATCGCGACGTTGCGCGAATACGTTTGCGCCATGCGCCTGAACAATGCAGCGCGGCGATGCTGTCGAACACCACCCGCCGGCAATGAAATCAGAAAGATTGTCCGGCCTTGTTGCGACGCAGATCCGCCTCGACCATCATCTGGCACAGTGCCTCCAGCGACGTCTTCGCTTCCCAGCCCAAATCCGCCTTGGCCTTTTCTGGATTCCCGATCAGCAACTCGACTTCCGCCGCGCGGTAAAACGCGGGGTTCACACGAACCAGAACCTTGCCGCTCTTCGTATCTCGACCAACTTCGCCTTCGGCCTTGCCTTCCCAAGCCAGCTCGAAGCCAACGTGCTTTGCGGCCGCCGTCACGAAATCACGTACGGACTCGGTGCGGTTCGTCGCGAGTACGTACGTGTCCGGCTTGTCGGCCTGCAGCATGCGCCACATCCCGTCCACGTATTCCTTCGCGTAGCCCCAGTCGCGCTTTGCATCGAGGTTGCCGAGTTCGAGCACGTCCTGCAGGCCGAGGCTGATCTTGGCTAGCGAATCGGTGATCTTGCGCGTCACGAATTCGCGTCCGCGCAACGGCGATTCGTGATTGAACAGAATGCCGCTCGACGCGAAGATGTCGTAGCTCTCGCGATAGTTGATCGTCATCCAGTGCGCGTAAAGCTTCGCGACGCCATACGGACTGCGCGGATAAAACGGCGTGCTTTCCACTTGCGGAATTGCCTGCACCTTGCCGAACATCTCGGACGTGCTGGCCTGATAAAAACGAATCTTCGTGTCGACCGTGCGAATCGCCTCGAGCAGGTTCAGCGCGCCGACGCCCGTCACCTGCGCCGTCAGGTTCGGCTGTTCGAACGAAACACCGACGAAGCTCTGCGCCGCCAGATTGTAGATTTCGGCGGGCTCTATCCGATCGATCAAGCGAATGCTGTTGCCGAGATCCGTCAGATCGTGCTCGACGAGATGAAGATCCGGGTGCTTCGCTATACCGAGCTCCTCGATGCGCCACAAGTTGACGGAACTGGTACGGCGATACGTTCCATATACGGCATAGCCCTTCTGCAGAAGCTGCTCCGCCAGATAAGCGCCGTCCTGTCCAGTAATGCCCGTAACGATTGCCGATTTCACAAGTTCAGATCCTAAATAGAATATTCGAGAGATTGTACCGGCGAACCGGGGGCTGTCCGAAAATCAGGCTGGCCGATCCGCCATGCGTCGCTCGACGAGTTCCCGCACGTGAGCGGCGAACCGGTCCACCGCGAAATCGCCGGCTCGGCGGGCGGCTGCCAGTCCGACCTGCTCGCGCATCTCGCGGCCGGTTGCAGCCAGCAGCCGCTGTGACTGCGCGACCAGTCCGCCAATCGATCCGTACAGGAATCCGTCGACACCGTCTGTGATGATTTCGCGTGGACCGCCCGAGTTGAACGACAGCGGTACGCAACCCGCGAACATCGCCTCGACGATGCTGATGCCGAAATGCTCCGCGGTTTCGGGGTGATCGAGAAGATCGGATTCGAGCCCTGCGCCGTGCCAGTACAGAGCGGCATCACGATAGAGCACTGCGAGATCGTCACCGGCGACGTTCACGTGGAACTTGACTGGCAAGCCCTCGGCCATCTGCTGCAGCCGGTTCAGATAGTCCATGTGCAGCGACTCAGGGACCGACGAACCCGCGAGGTGCAGTTCAATATCGCCATCGACAGTTTCGTAGAGCGTCCGGAACGCCTTGATCAGCAGATCGTGCCGCTTGCTGTGTGCACCGATGAAGAAGCGACCTACGCTGAGAATCATGCGCTTCTTGGCAAGCGCATCGCCGGCGACCGCGGGCACCGGCGGATGGAGCACATCGATAGGACGCGGCGGCAGTTGCCCTGCGCTTAGTGCGGCAAAGATGTGAGCCTTCGAGTACTCCGAATACGCGATGATCGACTGATACGCGCCGAGCCATGCCGGATCCGCAAAATCGGGGGTCCTGAACGGAAACTGGCACAGGAACAGATTCGTCTTGCCACGTCCGGGTGTAGGAGGAACGATATGGTTACCCATCGTCACCATCAGGTCCGGCGCGTCGGCCGCGGCAAACTGATCGGCGGTAGCAAGCCGGCACGTCGACAGGTCGATGTCGAACTCGCTGGCGAGACTGCGCAGACGCAACTGGCTGTACGGATGCGGCGTGACGATACTGACTGCATGGTTCGAAGAGAGCGCGGCAGCCATCGTCAATACGTAGCGCTCACCGCCGCCCGGCGTCAGCGCGTACGGCGTGAACACCACGGCCGTCCGCTCAGGCTTGTTTTGCAACGTCGGTTGCGCCTGCGGCGAAACCTCCGGTGCCGGGAAATGCCGGCGTACCCGTTCAAGGTCCGCGTCCGCGCGGCTCTTCAGATAGCGCCCCCACCGCGACGTGAATTTGTCCCGGTTAAGATCGCCGAGCGCACGGCGGCGTGCTTCGGCCTCCGGGTTATGATTGGCCGACGAGCCTTCGATATGGATCACTCGCGCATCGGGGCAATAACGGATCGTTTTGCCGATCGCTCGAATCTTGAAGCAGAGATCGACGTCTTCGTAGTAAGCCGGCTCATACTGCAGGTCGAAGCCGCCAACCTCCATGAACAGATCGCGCGGAACCAGCAAATTCGCCGCGGAAATGTAGTCGACGGAAAGCGGCTTCAGGAATTCCGGAGCAAGTGTCTGATGGCCTCGACCGAAACGGATCGGGTAACCATTCTCGTCGATGATCGCGCCGGCTTCCTGAATCGTGCCATCGGGAAACAGGAACAGCGGTCCCGCAGCGCCGACCGTTTGATCCTGTTCGAACGCAGCGACGAGACTCGTCAGCCAGCCCGGCTGAACGAACGCATCGTTGTTCTGCAGACAGAGATAGCGACCGGTTGCTGCTTCCGCCGCAACGTTGTTAGCCTCACCGAAGAAACGGTTCGTACCGAGTTCCAGTACGCGCACGCCGGCGCCCAGACCCCGCAACGGTACGACCTCTGATTCCCGGCTGCCGTTGTCGACGATCACGATCTCGTAGCGCAGACCTTCGGTATTGGCCCACAACTGTCGTACGCATTCCAGCGTCAACGCAGCTGCGTTCCAGTTGATGATAAGGACGGAGACGTCGGGTGCAATCTCCGAACACCATTTGCCGGCCTTCGCCATCGTAACCGGCAGATCGAGGACTGCCGCACCGGGGAATGTCGGGTGATCGTATCGCTCGACGCGAACGTAACGGGCAGACGCCCGATTCAGCAATGCCCCGGCGATCGCGTCATAGGTTTCGCGCCACGAATGCATCCGGTATTGCTGACTGATAAATCGTTCGGCCGTGGCAAGTGCGTTCTTGTCTTCAAGCGCCCGACGCAGCAGGCGGTATGCACCCTCCTCGTCATCTGGCTCGAAATACCACGGGAAGTCGCCGGCATGCTCGTGGATGCATTCGAGATTCGAAGACAGGCAGACCTTGCCGTATCGCAGACTCTCTGCAACCGGCAATCCATAACCTTCGCTGAACGAAGGGAACGCCGTGAACAGACACGCCTTGTAAAGCCCGACCAGTTCGGCATCGGAAATACCCTGCAGCACCACGATCTTCGACGAAGCAACGAGAGACGCAATCTTGGCGCTCAACGACGCGATGCCGATGTCGTCGCGTCCAACGAGTACCAGCTGTGGTACGTTTTCCGCGCCCACTTCATCGGTGAGGCGGGCCCAGAGGCGCGCGAGCAACGCCTGGTTCTTGCGTCGATCGATGGTGCCGACCGACAGCACGAAAGAAGACAGGTCAACGCTTTTCGTCGATACGTGCTGCGTCAGTTGTTCTGCGGTCGCAAAGTCCTCGACTTCGCTGGTTCCGAAGTTGACCGAGACGATCTCCGCATTGAGAGGTACGCCCGCGAGGGTCGCCCAACGGATGAGCTTTTCGCGAATGGACTGGCTCGATACGAAGATAGTCTGCACATATGCGACCGTCGTTTCGAGCCACGAGACGAACATCCTGTAGTGATCCGGACCGACCAGATCGGGATGCTCGACCGGAATGATGTCGTAAAGGAATACGCCTATGCCGATGCCCTGAGCTGCGAGGTGCTTGTACAACCCGGCGTAGTCCGGCGTCCAGACGACGCCGGTGAAGAGCACCCGGTCGCCCCGCTGCGGCGAGCGCGGCAGCGACGTGCGATCGTCATGCTGGAGTGCCGTCACGAGTTGCGGCTTGTCGAGCTTCGACGCGAGGAACGAAACGGTGTCCGCGTACGATGCGGGCACGAGGCCCGACACGCTGTCGCCACGGATGCACGGGCGTGCATGAGTACCCGTGACGGCGTCGTATGACGCGATGAAAAGCTCCGACGTCACCTTTCCGACGCCCGTCAGTTGCGCATGAGATTGCAGCCAGTCAATCGTATCGCCGATGAAGAACCATGAGATCGCGTCGGCAGATGCTCGGGGGATCTGCACCGCCGCAACATCGTTCGTGTTGCGGGACGCATTGATAGAAGAGTCGCCAGCAGCATCTCGAACGCTCTGCTCGCGTGCAATGCGCTGCTCTTCTTCGCGTCTGGCTTTGAGAAACTTGAGACGGGCAGCTGTGCGGTGCGGCGTAGCCATCCACCATACTGCCTTCAACATCCGGCGCAGCGCCTTGCGCTGCTCCGCGCTCAGCAAAGAGGCTGCGCGACGCAACGGACCTGTAATCCGCCACATCGGTGAAGCCAGGACTGCCTGATACTGGTCGCTTACGTTCGTGAAGCGTTGAAAATCGGAGCGAAGGCCAACCTTGTCGGATTGCGCCTTCTCGTACATCGTGCGAGTACGCGCCAGATTTGCCGACAACACGTCGATCTCGCGAATGCGCGAATCGAGTTCCGCGTGCAGATCTGCCTGGGATTGAGTGCGCGACGCGAGATCGGCGGCGAGTTCTGTTATCTCCCGCTCGAGCAATTCCAGACGTGACAGTTCGATGGCGACCGGATCAGCTGGTTGAGTCGGCGTATCCCGCTGCGTACCGGAAGGCTGCGGTGTGTCGGAGCGTTCATCGAACGATTTGCCCGCCTCGTGAGGCAATTTTTCTTGCATCGACATATCTTCCGAACAAAAAGCAAAACGACAAATGCTTCGGCCCTACCACGCAATCAAAGCGGGGCCGGTTGGTGCAGACGAAAGTGTACGCGGACCTTTGCACGGTCATGGCCGCGTATCAGAAGATCTTGTATCTGCGACCGGCAAAGCCGTACTGACCACACGGCGAATGTGAACGAACAATCGGGCGATGCCGCGCGTGCCTGACACACCTGAATGATCGACATTGATGGTAGGGACTGGATGATTGCGGCACAGGCCAACGTGCCGCTCGGCGCGCACGATCCTACTATAGGGGTTGATGTGGCGCAACCGTGAAGCCGCGATACAGCGGCTTCACGGCGGCAGAAAAGCTTTTCTGCCTACCCGCAAAAATTACTTTGGATGTCTCAAAATTCAACGTGTTCGGTAACCTTCACGCAATGTGGCTCGCAGGAATGCAGCCTGTGCGTTGTCCACGATCAGCGTCGCAGTGACCCCATAGGATGGCGTAACAAATTCGAGTGTTCGCGTCACCGTGCCGATTACGTTGCATGGCGGAAAATCGTCAAAGCGTCCGGCTGGCCGGTCACCGCGATCAAGCATCACTGCGGCATGCAGGTTCTGCTCAGGCTTTGTGCATTGCATCTCGACGGACAGCCGGTATAGCGTATCTGGCTTGAGCGCCGTCTGCGGCGACTGACTCAGACTCGCGCCGGCACCAAGCATCGCTCCCTGCGGGGCGATCCAGTCTACGTTGCCCCTGACCTGCCATGCCGACTGGTCCGGCTTGAGCGGCGTATTGACAAGCAGATCCGGCCCCAGCCACACATCGGGATGGATGCGATACAGGATCAATCCGTCCTTTCGTGCAATGGGATCGCCAAGCTCCTCCAGCGCGCGTCCAACCAGATTGAAATCGATCCCGTATTGACTCTGCTCAAAGCGAAAACTCGCATGCGTCACCCGATAGTCGCGAATGATGCGAGCGATGTCGTCCACAGTGTGGGCATTGCGGAACCGCTGCACCAGCGTGTCGTTGTACCAGTTCACCGGCAGGGGTGTGCCGGCGAGCCCCGCGGACACTGCATCGTTGAACAGCAGTTCGCGGGGTGCAGGCAAACCATCGTTGCTTGCACGCCGGTTCATCTCGAGTTGGGGTAATGAGAGATCGCCGGCTTCCTGCCACTTCTGGGCATCGAACAGGCCGGACCAGAAGTTCTGCGCGAGGGGCCAGCCCGCTGTGCTGAAGAGCGCCAGGTTGATGACGGTGACCGCCGACATGACAAGAACGACCAGCGTACGCACCGGTGTGGAGAGAACTTTTTCAACGCCCTGGCGATTTGCGAGCAGGCAGGCCATGCCGAGCATCAGGAGCGGCACCCCCGGATACAGATAGCGTGCGTAGGTCGATCCCGTCGAAATCCCGAAGATGTAGAAGAGACCGAGCGCGAGCGCCGCGGCCGCCCGCCACGAAGTCGTGACGGCGGCGAGAGCGGCAGCCAGCAAGAGTGTGACAGTCTGGAAGCCGAATGCGCCGCTACGGAATTCGCCGAAACGTTCGGTATGAAATGTCTCGCGATAAAAGAGATCGTAAGGCGCGGGTTGAGACCAGCGATAGTCGACAAAGTTGGTCGGCGGATAGTATGGCGAGTGGAATATCCCGTTGAAGAACGGGAAAACTGGATTGCCCGTCACCAGCCACGCATAGATGTAAGGTTCGCAACCGAGAGCGATTGCGATTACCCCGAAAACAAAGACAGGCAGACGGCGACCGGGCGTACCTCGTGTCACCAGCAACCACAGCGCGGCGATACCGAGCGGACCCACCACCGCAAATCCATGCAGCTTGGTGGCAATTGCAGCGGACAGCATCAATACGCACGCCATCGCACGTCGCTCGGCACTGCATTCAGTCATGAACAGGACGGTGAATGCAGCCAGCATGAAAAGCGCAAGTCCGTTTTCGATGAACAGCGCCGTCGTTTCGATGAAGGCCAGCGGTGTCGACGCAAACAACGCCACCAGCAATAGCGCAGACGCGGGTGCGACACCTCGCCTGACGGCCGCCGTATGGATATTCGCGATGAGCAGCAGGAAAACGAGGAACGAAAATGCTTTCGCACCCTGCTCGCCCGCCAGCATGGTTCCGATGCTGAAGAGCCAGTCGATGCCGGCGGGCATGACTGCCCACACAAGCGAATGGAAATCACCCGGCCAGTAATTCAGGCGTGCGAGTGTCTGCCCGAAGTACAGATGGTAGAGCGCGCCATCGGCGTAACGCTCGGGCAAGCCGGCACCGGTCAGATGTAACGCAAGGATGAACAGGAGAACTGTCGCGGCAGCGATCTGCATCACTGTCGGAGGGACCGTGGGAGCGAGGGTCGTCCGGCAGATGTCGATAACGCGCGTCAATGCGCGTCGGTGCAGTAACGGCAGCAACAGCAGCGCCCCGAACGAGAGCGGCGTATTGATCCTGAAATGGATGGTCACGCCAAGCACGAGAACAAAACAAGCCGCACCGATGGTCGACTGCATGCTCAGCGATACGACTGACGAGCGCGGTCCGCCCGGCAATATGGCCTCGCCTAGCGTAGCGAACGAGATGAAGGCCAGCGATGCCCACAATGCGCCTGTCCAGCCGAAGGCAATGAGAACGGCCGCGCCGAACGCAGCGACAAGAACGTGCTTCGACCAGCGCCTCGCGACAGCCGCCACGACGCCAATACCCACTGTGACCAGCGCAAGCAGAAGAATGTTGGTCCAGAGTCCGTCCGCTACCGTCCCGCGAAGATGAAGCAGTCGGCCTTTTACGAGTCCGTGGACCAGCAGGACAACGCCCACCAGGACTGCCCCTGTCGCGAGTCCGTCGCGCAAGCCGAAGCCTCCACGAATCGTCCAGCCATGGCGGCTGCGCACTGCAATCCCGGAGCGAACGCTCTCGTTCATAGAATGTGTCCGTTTTCGAAAGCGATATGAATTATCGGAGGGTCACCGCTTCTGCACCGTTACCGCTGGTCCACGCGTCGTGTCGCCGCCTCATCGCTTCGCGGCGACCGGTGACGAGGAGGTGCGAAAGACCATCTGGCGACTCACGATAAACGCCGTCACGATGACGACCATGTCGACGGCAATTCTGCTCGGCAGCGTCGGCAGTGACAACCGTCCCACCAGCAGATAGATCAATCCGGTCGACAGCGCCATGTTGAATGCAAACAGCAACACGTACAGAATGAACTGCCGCTTCATGCTGTGGCGCTGTTCCCACGAAAAGGTGAAATGCCTGTGCAGAAAAAAGCCGACGAACGCCGAGAGCGTCTTCGCGACCACATTCATTTCGAGGTAGTGATTCTTCGCCAGGGCAATGAGCACGACGAACGTGCCGACGTCGATTCCATATACGACGCCCCCAACAATCAGATAGCGGAAGGACTGGCTGCTGAGCGAGTGTTTCATCTGGAAAAGCGGACCTTCGACGACTGGAATGGCGGACGGCTTCCGATACGGAACCGTGCAGCGATTGCCTGATACGGCACGGTCGCACCCTCGCGCCGCCGCTTGATCAGAGGCGACCGAGTTTAACATAGCGTCTGTCACGGCCCGAGGACCTGGGGGCGCATCGCAAGCCCACGATGCCGCACCGTCATCCACCAAAACGCGAGCGTGTTTACGCCGGCTGCACCATCCAGCGTATCGTGTCCGCGAGATCAATCGGGGCTACACCCGGAACCAGACTGTTCAGTTTCGCCGCCGACCCGACGAGCGTTTTCACCTCGTTGGCTCTGACGAAGGCCGGATTGACGCGGATTTCGAGGTCATGATCCGACGCCTGTCTGGCAAGTTCAACGACCTCCTGCAGACTCCGCCCCCGTTCGCTACAGACGTTCACGGTCTCGCCGACGGCCGCGTCGGATTCGAGCAACCCCCGATAAACTTCCGCGACCGCCCGCACGTCTGAAAAATCGCGTGCCACGTCGAGATTGCCGAGTTCGATTACAGGTTTTCGTTCAACGAAATGGGAAACGATCTTGGGTACAAGGAAGCGGCTGTCCTGGCCACGCCCTGTGTAATTGAACGGACGCGTGATCACGATTGGCAACCAGTCCAGCCACGTGCGAACGAGATGCTCCATTGCGAGCTTGCTGGCAGCGTAGTGGTTCACGGGCGCAGGCGGCATGGTTTCGTCGACCGTGCCCGCAGCATTGCCGTACACATTGGCGCTGCTCGCGATCAACAGTCGATCCGGACGGACACCTTCGTCAACACACGCCTGCAGCAGATTCAACGTGCCGAGTACGTTGATGCGGTACATATCGAGTGCATTGTCGTGGCCGACAAAGCTGATAGCGGCCAGATGCACGACGTGCGTCGGCCGCACCTCGCCGATCACGCGTCGGCAATCCGCCAATGAACTGATGTCGAGCACGCGCTCATGCGAGCCTGCGGCATCGTCGTGAATGATCGTGCCGAATACCTCGTACCCCGCACGCGCCAGCTCGTCGCGAACGTAGGCACCGGTGAACCCACGAATCCCGGTGATCAGTACCCGTCGAACCGCTTGGTCAGAAGGAAACGCCATTTATCTACTCCCGAAATTTCCTCAGCACACGAGACGTGTGCGCAATCAGCGTGCCGGTAAGGTGGTACCCGGCCCGTCACCTTTCTCCGACTGCGTCACTGTGTTTGCCGACACCGGCAGCGACGCCACTGTGCCGCTTTGCATCGCTTCGAGTGCGCGTCGCACGGAGGCTTCGGCCTGCGCCGTCAACTCTCGCCGCTCGCCCCCCGGCGCAATCGCCTCCCCCACATACACATGCGCGGTCAACGGCCCACCCCGCAACAACGCATTCAACGAATCCCCCAACGACAGATCGCCGATATACGCAGGCGCAGTCGACTGCCGCCCCTGCGCATCCTCGTACATCAGACACACCGGCTGCACAGGACACCCCGCCGCCACCGCCGCCTGAAACATGTTCGAGTGAAACGGCAGCAGCCCGAGCCCATCGGACGTCGTGCCTTCGGGAAACACGCACATCAGTTCGCCCGCACCCAGCCGAGTCGCGAGCTCGTGCATGATCCGCTTCGCGTCGCTACGCTTCTCGCGCTGGATGAACACGGTATCGAGCTGCTGCGCGAGCCAGCCGACCACCGGCCAGCGGCGGATCTCCGCCTTCGATACGAACGGCGTCGGCCGCCACGCATTGATCACGTAGATATCGATCCACGAGATGTGATTCGCGATCACCAGCGCGCCGCGATCGAGGCGCGCCGCGTCGTTGTGCACGACGAGCCGCATCCCGGCGAGCCGCAGCATCTTCAGCGACCACGCGCGATTGAGTTCGAGCCGCTCGGCGGCACTCGCATGCGGAAAGCTCCGCGCGACGGTCCACATCCCATGCAGCAGATGCGTGACGAGACGGAGTTTGCGGATCAGCAGTTTCATCGCGATCAACGCTGTTCGAATGCCACGTGACCCGCGACGATGGTCGCCCGGACACGCGCCGGCAGTTCGTAGCCGAGGAACGGCGTGTTGTGCCCCTGGCTCTTCAGCGCGCGCGGTTCGACACGCCAGTGTGCGTCGCGGTCGAACACGCAGATATCAGCCGCGCCGCCGACTTCGATGCGGCCAGCCGCGAGCTTCAGTACGCCGGCCGGCGCGGCGGTGATCCGCTTCAGCGCGGTCGAGAGCGGTACGCCCGCTTCGTTTGCCCACTTCACGGTCAGCGACAGGAACAGTTCGAGCCCGGTCGCGCCCGGCGTCGCTTCGGCGAACGGCAGTAGTTTCTCGTCGTCGTCGACAGGCGTGTGGTCGGAGCAGATCGCGTCGATCGTGCCGTCCGCGAGGCCCGCGCGGATCGCGTCGCGATCGCGCTGCTGACGCAGCGGCGGGTCGAGCCGGAACTGCGCGTCGAAGTAACCGATATCGACGTCGATCAGATGCACGTGATTGATCGTCACGTCACAGGTGATGGTGAGCCCTTCGGCCTTCGCCTCGCGCACCAGCGCGATACCCGCCGACGACGACACATGCGACAGATGCACGCGCGCACCCGTCACGCGCACGAGTTCGAAAATCGTATGCAGCGCGATCGTCTCAGCGGACACCGGCACACCCGATAATCCAAGCCGCGACGCAAGCGCACCGCTCGCCGCAACGCCGCCCTGCGCGAGATACGCGTCCTGCGGCCGCAGCCACACGGTGAAGCCATACGTGCTCGCATACTGCAGCGCGCGCAGCAGCACCTGCGTGTCGACGACCGGCACGTCGGCCTGCGAGAAGCCGATACAGCCCGCTTCGGTCAGCTCGACCATCTCGGTGATCGTCTGCCCCTGCAGGCCGACCGTCAGCGCGCCGAGCGGGTACACGTGCGCCTGGTTCAGATTGCGCGCGCGGAACTTCAGCATCTCGACGAGACCGGGCTCGTCGAGTACCGGATCGGTATCGGGCGGACACGCGAGTGTCGTCACGCCGCCCGCGAGCGCGGCGGCCATTTCGGACTCGAGCGTCGCCTTGTGCTCGAAGCCCGGCTCGCGCAAGCGCGCGGACAGATCGACGAACCCCGGCGACACGAACAGGCCGCGCGCGTCGACGGTCTTCGCCGCGTGAAAATCGGCGGGCGCGCTGCCGAGCGCGACGATCTTGCCCGCCGCGATGAATACGTCATGCTGCTGTTCGGTGCCGGCCACCGGATCGATCACCGTGCCGCCTTGAATATGAATCTTCATGCGCTGCCTTTTTGTTCTGTCTGATGTGCCGCTATCACGCGTATCGCCCGCGTCAGTCGTGATTGCCCGCGACGATACCCATCACTGCCATCCGCACGGCGATGCCGAACGTGACCTGGTTCAGGATCACCGACTGCGGCCCGTCCGCCACCTGCGAGTCGATCTCGACGCCGCGGTTCATCGGACCGGGGTGCATCACGATCGCATCAGGCTTCGCGAGTGCGAGCCGTTCGGGCGTGAGCCCCCAACTCTTGAAGTACTCCTGCGCCGACGGCAGCAGCGCGCCGCTCATCCGTTCGTTCTGCAGGCGGAGCATGATGATCACGTCGACGTCCTTCAGCCCTTCGTCGAGGTTGTGGAACACGCGCACGCCCATCTGCTCGAGGCCGCCCGGCAGCAGCGTGCGCGGCCCGATCGCGCGCACTTCCGGTACGCCGAGCGTGGTCAGCCCATGGATGTCCGAGCGCGCGACGCGCGAATGCAGGATGTCGCCGACGATCGCCACGCGCAGATTCGTGAAATCGCGCTTGTAGTGGCGGATCGTGTACATATCGAGCAGACCCTGCGTCGGGTGCGCGTGGCGGCCGTCGCCGGCGTTGATCACATGCACGTGCGGCGCGCAATGCTCGGCGATCAGGTACGGTGCGCCGCTCGACGCGTGACGCACGACGAACATGTCCGCATGCATCGCCGACAGGTTGTTGATCGTGTCGAGCAACGATTCGCCCTTGCTCGTCGACGATGCGTTGATATTCAGGTTGATCACGTCCGCCGACAGACGCTTCGCGGCGATCTCGAACGTCGTGCGGGTACGCGTGGAATTCTCGAAGAACAGGTTGAACACCGACTTGCCGCGCAGCAGCGGGACCTTCTTCACTTCGCGGTCGGTGACGCTGACGAACTGCTCGGCGGTGTCGAGAATGTGCGTGACGATCGCGCGCGGCAAACCTTCGATCGTCAGCAGATGCTTGAGCTCGCCGTTCTTCGTGAGCTGCGGGTTGCCCTTCAGGAAGCCGTAGCGGAAACGGTCCGCGTCGGCGCTGTCGGAGGAACCCTGAGTAGCGGTATTCATGGATGTGCCTGGGGATTACGCATGAAGATGGGTGAAACAAACCGGCGCGTCGCGGTTCGCGACCTCGCGCCGCACGCTCAATCGACGCGCGCTTCAGTGTGGAACGTAAAGCCCGCACTGTCCGCGTCGCGTGCGAGCACGAGCGTCGCGTCAGCCGGCACATCGACCACCCCGCCGACGAAACGCGCCGCCACCGGCAGCTCGCGTCCGCCGCGATCGGCGAGCACCGCGAGTTCGACCGACGCAGGACGTCCGTAGTCGTACAGTTCGTTCAGCGCGGCGCGCACGGTGCGGCCGGTGTACAGCACGTCATCAACGAGCACGATGCGGCGCCCGTCGACTTCGAACGGCAGCGATGTCGGACTCGCCTGCGAGTGCAGGCCTTTTTTTGCGTAGTCGTCGCGATGCAGCGCGACGTTGACGACACCGAACGACGGTGCGTTCAGATCGCGTGCGAGACGTTCCGCGAGCCACGCGCCGCCGCTGTAGATGCCGGCCAGTGCGATGCCGCTTGCAGCGTCGCGAGACGCTCCGTCGCTGAACGCATCGCCATACGCGGCACGGATCTGTTCGAGCACGGCGCGATAAAGCGCTTCGGCGTCAATGGAACTCATGATCTTGAGGAAATCCGTCTAGATATTGCTGGAGGATGACGCGCGCGGCTTCGGCATCGAGCATGTCCGCGCGCCCAATACCCGCGCGTATGCCGGCCTCCGCCTCGACCGACGAATAGCGTTCGTCGACCCACACCACCGGCAGATTGAAGCGGCCGTTCAGCTGGTTGCCGAAGCGCTTCGCCAGTTGGGTGATCGCGTGCGGCGTGCCGTCCTTGTGCATCGGCAGGCCGACGATCAGCATGTCCGGCTGCCATTCGCCGATCAGCTTGCCGACCGCTTCGAAACGGTGAATGCGATTGAGGTTCTGCAGCACGGCGAGCGGCCGCGCGCTGCGCGTCAGCATATTGCCGATCGCGACACCGATGCGTTTCTCGCCGTAGTCGAACGCAAGCAGCGTCGCTTCACGTCCGGCCACCACGCTCATGCGTGACCTGCTTCGCCGGAAAGCATCGACAGCGAAATGCCGAGCAGCGCGAGTGCCGCTTCGAGACGATCTTCGGCGGGCACGTCGAAGACGATCTTCGGATCGGCTTCGACCGTGAGCCAGCCGTTCTTCGAAATTTCTTCTTCGAGCTGGCCCGCGCCCCAGCCGGCATGACCCAATGTGAGCAGAAACCGCTCCGGACCGTTGCCGCTCGCGACCGCTTCGAGCACATCTTTCGACGTGGTCATTTCGAGGCCGCCGGGCACCGACATCGACGACGTATAGGTGCTGCCTTCGGCGGGATCGTGCAGCACGAAGCCGCGCTCGGTCTGCACCGGGCCGCCGAAATAGACGGGCACGTGCAGCAGCGGTTCGATTTCGAGCTTGAGGTCGATGCGGTTGAAGAGCGCCTGCAGATCAATATCGGTCGGCCGGTTGATGACGAGGCCGAGCGCGCCGCGCTCGCTGTGATCGCAAAGGTAGACCACCGTTCCTGAAAACGTGGGGTCCGCCATGTTCGGCATGGCGATCAGGAACTGGTTGGTCAGATTGATGCGATCGGTACTCTTGGACATAGTTCGGATTTTAGCAAAGACGATGCGCGGCGGCGGCCCTTCGACGTACCCACGGGCACGCATTCCGGACGACCGCGCCCCGGAGAAAAGCGGATCATTTGCGCACACTCTATCACGCGCCCCGCCGCCGTCGGCGACGCCGTTCGCGGCTGCATAAAGTATGCGCAAACGAGGGGCGGAAACGGCGCCGGATGGCCAGGCCGGATGGACTAGGGATTGCCGCGCTCGATCGCGCGGGTCAGATCGGCGAGCGCGGCGCTGCCGTCGCCCGGCGGGATGCCTGCCGCGATCTTGTGCAGCATCGCGCGCAGCGCTTCGGCAGCCTGCTCGAGCACAGATGGTTCCGGCGCATCGACGACGACGTGCGCGCGCACCGCCGGTGTCGCGACGCCCGCATGCGCGCGCCGCCGCCATGCGACGCCGAGCGCATCCGCCAGTAGCCCCACGTGACCGAGCCCGAGCGCGGACGCCGATGCGCCCAGCCGGTACGCGGCATCGCCGGCCTGTAGCGCAGCACTCGGGTCGGCTTTTTCCGGTTGCACGGCCGCGCGCGCGTGATCGGACAGCGCAGCGATCGATGCGTCCGCGGTCTGTAGAAAATCTTCGAACGCGTGGGCGTTGACGGTCAGCAAGCCGACCTCGCGTGTAGAGGCACTGCCTGCCGGCAGCGCCGCGTCGGCACCCGCGCCCGCCTCCCACAGCGCTTCGGAGGCCTGCGTGCCGGCGACGTGCCAATCCGTAGTCAAACCATAGTTGCGCAGCAGCTCGACGTGATCGGCATCCTCTGCCGCGGCGCCGAACAGCGCGTAATCGCGCCAGAGCAATGCGAGCGCTGCTCGCACCAGCGAGCGTGGCGCAAGCGGCAGGCCCTGCACATGATCGGCAAGCGCGAGATTGCAGCGCGCGTGGAAGCGTCGCACGTCGGCTTCGGCTGCGGTGTGTCCGCTGCGACGAAGTGCCTCCGCACAGGCTGCGGCAAGCCGCCATAAATCGTACGGATCGGGACCGGCGAGCTCCGTGAGACAGGCACCGAGCGTATCGAGCGCCACGGACGACGCATCGCTCTGCCCCGCCTCGCCCGACGGCGCACGCAGCACCGGCAACAGCGCCGCCTCGTAGCGGGCGCGCAGATGCGCGACGCGCTCCGCCGATTGCGGACGCAGCGTGACGGGCGGAATCGGTCGACCAGCAAGCGCCAGATCCTCGAACGCCGCGTTCACGCCCGACGCGCGCTGCGCGAGCAACGCATTGAGCGCGCGATAGTGATCGAACAGCGTCGGCGAACAGGACAGCTCGCGGAGATTGCGCCGCTCGACGGCCGCGCGGAACGCATCGAGCGCGGCGCCGAAGACGTCGTGGGCGTTGTCGGGGGAAGCGGCATCCGGTTGCGCATGCGCGGCGGCGAGCGGCGACACCAGCACGAGTGCATCGGCAAAGCGCAGCGCGGCGAGCCAGCCCGCCTCGCGCAGTGCGCGCACCGCATGCAGCAGCGGCGTAGCGAGATCATCATGCCGCGCCAATGCGTGCGCGGCGTCGGTCAGCGCGGATTCCGCGGCACGCACCGCGCCGCCGCGCGGATTGGGCAGCGCATCGAACGACGGGGACGTAGCGGTGGGAGGCATCATGGATGGTCTGCAGGAACGCTGACGGGCCGCGCCGCGGCCCACGGTTCGGCCGGCCGCGCCGTTCGGCGAGCCGGCCCGCGACTATACGAGCGACACACTACCCTTGCGACACAGTCTTGACGCTGGCGTTCCGCCGGTGAAACCGGTAGCGGCAACGCACGCCGTCCGGCCCAGGGGCCGCCGCGACGCGTCAGATCTGGACCATCTCGAAGTCTTCCTTGCGCGCGCCGCATTCGGGGCACGTCCAGTTGATCGGGACGTCCTCCCAGCGCGTACCCGCTGCGATTCCCTCGTCCGGCAAACCGGCTTCTTCGTCATAGATCCAGCCGCAGATCAGGCACATCCAGCTCTTATATTCCATTCTTGTGTCGCGTCGAAAAGTCCGTTGAATCGGGAGCCATGATGGTACCGTGTTGCCGCCCTCGTGCCTAGCAATCGGGCCTCCACACGCAAGCTCGTGAAAAAATGCCCCACCGGCGGATTAGGCCGCATAATTGAGCCGACTGCCGGGTCGTTGCGCACGCGGCGCGCGGCGACCTCTCCGATCATCCGCTCACTCCTGCCCGATTTCATGCCCAGCGACACCCCTCCGATCGTATTGACCTTCGGCCTGTCCGACCCGACGGGCGGCTCGGGCCTGCAAGCGGATTTGATGACGCTCGCCAGCATGGGCTGCCATGGCGTAACCGTGCTCACCGGCTACACGGTGCGCGATTCGGCGAACTGCGACGAAGTGACTGGCCTCGATCCCGAGACCGTCGCGACGCAGGCCCGGATGCTGCTCGAAGACATGCCGATCGCAGCGTTCAAGGTCGGCGCGGCGACGCGCGCGGAAGTGGTCAGCGCAATCGCCGAAGTAGTCGCCGACTACGACGACATTCCGCTGATCCTCGCACCCGACTTCACGCTCGACGACGAACACGTGCTCGCCGCCGACGAACTCCGCGAGGCGATCGCCGATCTGCTCGCGCCGCAGACCACCTTGCTCGTCGCCGATCACGCAACCTTGCTCGCGCTCGCGCAACCCGACGGCGATGCCGAGGCACCGAGTCTCGACGCGGCGATCTCGCATCTGCTGTCGCAAGGGTGCGAATACATCCTGTCGACGCAAACCGGCACGCACCGGCTCGTCAATACGCTGTTCAGCGAAGATGGCCAATTGCGCGAAGATCGCTGGGATCGTGGTCAGCATCGCATCATGGGACTGACCGATACGCTCGGCGCGGCGATCGCTGCGCTGCTCGCGAACGGTCAGGAGCCGGCTGAAGCCGTGCGCGAAGCGCAGGAGTATCTGTATCAGGCAACGCAAAGCGCGTTTCGGCCTGGGATGGGGGCATATCTGCCGGACCGGTTTTTCTGGGCGCGTAGTAGCGAAGAGGATGCGCCAGTGGCGAGTGGGAAGGATGTGGCGCCGGGGGAGGCGCGGCATTAGGTTCGCCGGCAGGCTCGCCTCCACGCGGGCGCCTTTCCGTGCCCTGACAACAAAAAACCCGCATCGCTGCGGGTTTTTTGTTTTTGAAGAGCACGCCTCGCAGCGCGCCCTTCGCATGTCTTCCGGCTGACGCCGAATTACATGTCCATACCCATCCCACCCATGCCGCCCATGCCGCCACCGGGCATCGGAGCATCTTCCTTCGGCAGTTCGCAGACAGCTGCGTCGGTCGTCAGCAGAAGACCAGCAACCGATGCTGCGTTTTGCAGCGCCGTGCGCGTCACCTTCGTCGGATCGACCACGCCTGCGTCGACCAGGTCGACGTACTCGCCGGTCGCTGCGTTGTAGCCGTAGTTGCCCTTGCCTGCTGCAACTGCTGCCACCACGACACTGGCTTCTTCGCCGCCGTTCGTGACGATCTGACGCAGCGGCTCTTCCATCGCGCGCAGCACGATCTTGATACCTGCGTCCTGATCGGCGTTAGCGCCCTTGATGCCGGCGATTGCCGTGCGAGCGCGGATCAGCGCCACACCGCCACCTGCCACGATGCCTTCTTCCACCGCTGCGCGCGTAGCGTGCAGGGCGTCTTCGACACGTGCCTTCTTTTCCTTCATTTCGACTTCGGTCGCAGCACCGACCTTGATCACTGCCACGCCGCCGGCCAGCTTGGCCACGCGTTCCTGCAGCTTTTCACGGTCGTAGTCCGACGTCGCTTCTTCGATCTGCGTGCGCACCTGCTTCACGCGCGCTTCGATGGTCGCGGCTTCGCCAGCGCCGTCGATGATCGTCGTGTTTTCCTTGCCCACTTCGATACGCTTCGCTTGACCCAGTTCGGCCAGCGTTGCCTTTTCGAGCGTCAGGCCGGTTTCTTCAGCAATGACCTGACCACCGGTCAGGATAGCGATGTCTTCCAGCATTGCCTTACGACGATCGCCGAAGCCAGGCGCCTTCACGGCAACGGTCTTCAGGATACCGCGGATGTTGTTCACCACCAGCGTAGCCAGCGCTTCGCCTTCGACGTCTTCAGCGATGATCAGCAGCGGACGGCCAGCCTTAGCAACTTGCTCGAGTACCGGCAGCAGATCGCGGATGTTCGAGACCTTCTTGTCGTGCAGCAGCACGAACGGGTTCTCGAGCACGGCAACTTGCTTGTCCGGGTTGTTGATGAAGTACGGCGACAGATAGCCGCGGTCGAATTGCATGCCTTCGACAACGTCCAGCTCGTCTTGCAGCGACTTGCCGTCTTCGACGGTGATGACGCCTTCCTTGCCGACCTTGTCCATCGCTTCAGCAATGCGATCGCCGATCGACGTGTCGCTGTTTGCCGAGATCGCGCCGACCTGGGCGATTTCCTTGTTGGTCGTGCACGGCTTGCTGATCTTGCGCAGTTCTTCGATCGCTGCGGCCACGGCCTTGTCGATGCCGCGCTTCAGGTCCATCGGGTTCATGCCCGATGCGACGTACTTCATGCCTTCGCGAACGATCGATTGTGCGAGGACCGTTGCGGTCGTCGTACCGTCGCCGGCGTTGTCGCTGGTCCTGGAAGCAACTTCCTTGACCATTTGCGCGCCCATGTTCTGAAGCTTGTCCTTCAGTTCGATTTCCTTCGCGACCGACACACCGTCCTTGGTGATCGTCGGGCCGCCGAAGCTGCGTTCGAGCACGACATTGCGACCCTTCGGGCCCAGCGTGACCTTCACAGCGTTCGCGAGGATGTTCACGCCTTCGACCATCTTGGCACGGGCCGAATCACCGAATACGACGTCTTTAGCTGCCATCTTCTAACTCCTTGAATTCTGGGAATAACCGGACGCAAAAATTACTTCTGCACCACGGCCATGATGTCTTCTTCGCGCATCACGAGCAGTTCGTTGCCGTCGACCTTGACGGTCTGGCCTGCGTACTTGCCGAACAGGACGCGGTCGCCGACTTTCACGTCGAGCGCGATCTGGGCGCCCTTGTCGTCACGCTTGCCCGGGCCGACGGCCAGAATTTCGCCTTGATCCGGCTTTTCCGCTGCGGCTTCGGGGATCACGATGCCCGACGCGGTCTTGGTTTCCTGATCCAGACGCTTGACGATCACGCGATCATGCAAAGGACGAAGGTTCATAACACTCCTCTCATTGAGACTGAAGAACACCGAGAAACCCGACTGGCGGGCCAGCCGGCAATGTTGTTAGCACTCTCGTGCAGTGAGTGCCAATTATATGGACGAGGGATGACAAATTCAAGAACTGGGTGAGGGGTGGGGTCTGCTGAGGCTGGAACCCTGTTCGCCCGGGTTTGAACTCGCAAGACGGGCAAACGCGCGAATATGCTGAATAACTTCCCGCAAAAACAATGATTTACCGGTAAATCAATCGGTTACTTGCCCACATCACCGGCCGAAAGCGAAACCCGTCCCGATGCGGGCCATCCGCGAAAGCGGGCCCGTCCAGACTCCCCAGGGGAAACCCTGGCAGCCCGATCGAATCGAGTCTGTACGTTGCGGTTCGATACTCGCCCCCTACCCAGACACCAGAGTCACCGTTTCTTATGTGCTCGGATTCGGCCCCACGCGCGTCGTGTCCACCGACATCAAGCGCAGCGATCAGCGATGACGTCATTCAACTAGCCCGACCTTTGCGCACGCGATCCGCTTAACCAGGCGTGACCGCGGATCACATCACGCACGCACGTTCAAAGAACCGCACGAGCATCGTGCGATCGATGCCGAACACAATTCACCGCAGCAGGACCTACAGGCTCTTGTCGACACGATGACGACGTCGAGAATTTACGTTCGACGCGCAGACTCATCGCGAAAGCAACACCGCCCTTCCATCGAAGAAACAGCGTCACTTCCCTGCGGTTCATCCGAAAGCCTGGTTGTGAAAAACATGTGACTCCAGCGTCGCAAGTTCACGGGCAAAGAAAGCGGAATAACTCACCCAGCCCAGATGTTTAACGATGGAGCCCGCAGCGCCGACGCCGGCTGCGACTTCATCAACATTGCCGGCTATCGAGCCGCATGTTCAAGGAACACCATGAAAGTTCTTCTTGCCTCAGCCCCTGTTACCGGGCACGTCAATCCATTGCTGGTGGTCGCGCGAATGCTGAAAGACGCGGGACACGAAACCGCGCTTTACACCGGCTCGATATTCGGTAAAAAGGCGCGGGCTGCGGGGATCGGTTTCTACTCGCTCCCCGCCGACGTCGATTTCGATCTGACCGACGTCGACGCAGCCTTCCCGGAATTGCAACTACATCCGCCCGGCTTGCAGCGAGTGCTTTACGCGTTCAAGCACGTCTTTGCCGACGCGATACCGTCGCAGTTCCGTGGACTCGAAGCCGTGCTGCGCGAGTTCCCCGCCGATCTGATCGTGCACGAAACGGCCTTCTTCGGCGTGCTGCCGTTATTGCTCGGCGCGCGCGCTTCGCGTCCCGCCAGTGCGTGTCTGAGCATCTCCACAACTCCACTGTCCCGCGAGGACGGCGCTCCCTGGGGACCAGGCCTGCCCCCGGCCGCGAATGCTGCTCAACGCGAACAGTACCTGGCGACCGCAGCGCACGTCGACAGCGTATTGACCACCCCGTCGCGGGAACACACCGACCGCATTCTCGACGATCTCGGCGTACACAAGAAGCTCCCTGCGTCGCTGCTGGAATCTTCGGCCTTGCTCTCCGATCTGATTCTTCAACCGTGTGGTCCAGGTTTCGAATTTCCGTATCGCGAGCCGTCCGGAAAGAAGGTGCACTTCATCGGCCCGCTGCTTCCGGATGGCGTCGGAGACATTCCGCCGCAGGTGGAAGAAGCGCGCAAGGCGGGTCGTCGCATCGTGCTCGTTAGCCAGGGAACGATTGCCAACTACGATCTCGGGCTGCTCGCCGCACCGGTGATTCAGGCGCTCGGCAACGACGACGACAAGCTCATTCTCGTGACGACGGGCGGTCTGCCGGTCGACCGCATACCGTGCCCGTTGAGCTCGAATACCGTAGCGATGACGCACCTGAATTTCCAGAAGATTTTTCCGTACGTCGATGTACTCGTCGCGTTGGGCGGGTATGGAACCGTGACGCAGGCCCTCAGTTGCGGCGTGCCGATGGTGCTGGCCGGCGTCACGGAGGACAAGCCGGAGATCGCTGCACGCGTCGCGTGGACAGGCAGCGGCATCCGGCTCGACACCGCGACGCCGAGCGTAGCCGATTTGCGTGAATCGATTGCGCGCGTGTTGTCGGATCCTGCGTATCGCGCGAACGCGAAGCGGCTTGCGCTTGAATTCACCGCGCTCGATGGAGCACGTGAAGTGCCGCGTCTGCTTGAAGCGCTGGTGGCTGATCGTCTGTCTGCCGCAGATAGCGTTACATCTTAACGGGTCCTGCATCGGCGACGATTAGCGTCACTGCATGCGCGACACGTACCTCGGTGTAAACCTGGCGACAGGTCACCGAGGTCGATCTCTGCACCCTCGATGCCGCACTACGCGCGCGTTGACTCTGCACGTTCGGTCATGCGCGTCGTTCATGTACACGCTTCATTTTTCTTCGCCATCGCTCGCGGTCCTTCATCGAAATTTTCGCCGCCCCAGGCATCGCATCGCTGAATTCACGCAGCCCTCTCTACAGTGGAAGCAAGTCAATCCGTCGGTCGTGCTGTCCACTTTCAATGCGTTTCGAACACAAACATTTCTCGTCGAAAAGAAGGATCCATCGCGCCTTCTCCCCCTCACGAAATAACACGACATCGCTGGAATAGTATCGACGCGCTGGCTGTTAACCGAAGCAATCCGAAATGCATCGTCGACGATTCACGTCGCCACCGACACCGATAGCTTCGAGGTAACGCGAGCATGAAGCAGACACATCGCAGCAACTCAGGCGCGACCTGTTCAACTCATAGATTCAGTCATCCATTTCATGACGACATGTCCTGGCTACCCAGGATCCCAAATTTTTTCGCGAAGTCTTCGGATCTGGAAATAGCGTCCAAACGCGCAGGCCGCCTGATCCTGATCGCAACGATCGTTTGGGCATTCGTCGAGCTTCCATTCGAATTGCTTGCTGCGCAAAACTCGAGCTCGGCTGCGTTGCTGCTGCTCGAAACGGTCCTGTCTGCATTGGTCGGTTTGCTGACGCTTCACGAGGTCGCATGGGCAAGGTTGGCATTCCTGTTCGTATGCGGCACGAGCATCGTGGTCATCGCGTCGGGTCTCGCAACGGAGATCCGGTTCTTCCCCGTCTGGTCCACGCTCTCGCTCATCGAACTGATCGCAAAGATCGGCTCGTTCGTTCTGGTTTGTCGCAACAGAGCTGGATCGGCATAACTCGTCCCATTGTCCGATTCCCCATGCAGGACCGATCGTGCTCGCTACGTGTCGTGGCGTCATGAGTCCTCATGCCTCTTGTTGCATCGAGCAACAGGATCGATCGCAAGCATTGCGCAGCTTGCGAACCACTGCGGACGACACCAAGCGACGCACGAATACGCGCTCCCGCTTGCACCGGTTGACGGTACAAAAGACGCGCAAGGAACGGTGTAGATGACGACCGAAGACGACTTCCATCAATTGCTCGCCCGTCTGCGACCGAGGCTCCGTTCATACGCATTACGCCTGTGCAACGATCGTCACGACGCCGAGGATCTGCTGCAACGGAGTTGCCTTCGAGCACTGGAACGCCCGCATCAGCTTCGCCCGAATACCACGCCGTTACACTGGATGATTTCGATCATGCACACCACGTGGATCAACGAGTTGCGGTCGCGCAAGATCCGTGGCCGCAGTCGCGTCGAATGGAACGACATGCTGATCGACACGATCGCCGATACGGTCACGCCTTCGCCTGAACAGAACCTGATGATGCGTCAGGCCATCGAAGCGGTTGCGCGGCTGCCCGCGACACAACAGACCGTCATGGTCCTGGTCGTCTTCGAGGGATTCAGCTATGGCGAAGCGGCGGAGAGGCTGGGTGTGCCGGTCGGCACGATCATGAGCAGGTTATCGCGCGCACGTCGGATGCTGGCTCGCACGTCGGCAAGCCGTACGGCTGGAGTCAGCGTTCTTCGTTCGGCAGTCGGGAAGTAAAACGTGTGAACGCGGCATTACGAAACTATCGCTCGTCCTCTACGGAAGAGACCGGGCCTCGCGCGTAGACCGGTCGACGTTCTGCCGATGCCTCGCCGCAGCTATCGACAGCGGTGTATCGCTCCACTCGCGCAATACCCACTTCTTCGGCAACCTGATCATTCTGAACGTCCTCGTCGACGCTCGCCGCTAACGGACAGATCAACGCAATCCATTCAGGCACAAGATGACCATGCGACACGACATGATGCAACTCGACACCAATCCATATCCAGATCAACGCGATGGCGGCCAGACTTCCAAGACAAATGAAAATGACGAACGGATCTATCACCATGGATCACCAGAACAGTCGAGGACGGCACGTGCAACTTCTGCCATCGAGTAAGGGGCGTGTCTGCTGCATATAACAACTGCCCGCTCTCAACTATTCCCACGAAATTTCTTACGATCAGCCACGCCAGTACCCACACAAGCCACGCAGAATGCACAAAGCCGATGCGTTCAAACAACGCATCGGCTTCGCTTAAACCACCATCATCCCGCGCTACGCAAACAACTCCACGCAATCCAGGGCAACCGATCCCTAAACGATCAGAACCGGTAATTCACCCGCACACTCCCCTGCTGCGCCGACGCATGCGTCGTATTGATCAGCCCATCGTAGTTCAACGACACATCGAGACCCGCATACGGATGCAGCGTCACGCCGGCACCCGCAGTCAGATATCCACGCGGCAGCGTAGTCCCCGGCGCAGTGAACAGCGTCCCATCCTGCGCGGAAACGCTGACCGCGCGATTCGCATCAAGCACTTCGTGCGCGTAGCCGACCCGCACCTCGACCTGCACCGGCCGGAACGCATCGCCGAACGCATGATCGAACGCGATCTGCGCATACGGTTGCAGACTGCGGACGTTGTCCGAACCGACCTGCAGATCCTGGCCGCCCGCACCGCTTTCGCCGAAGCTGTTCGCATGGAAGTACGCAAAGCGCAGCCCGAGGCTCGGTGTCACCGTGACGCTGCCCAGTTGCAGCGGCATGCTCGCCTGGCCACCGAGGTTGAACTCCTGCCCCGTGTGATCGCCTTCGGCATTGACCGTGCCGAACGGACGCTTCTGCGACAGGAAGTCGAGGCCCGCGCCGATCGTCGCGGCGAGATTCACCGGACCGACACTGCGTCCGCCGTACAGCGCGGCACGCAGCGTATCGGTGGTGCCTGAGTCGCCGGTGTTCTGCTCGCTGATGTCGGCGTGGTCGTAACCCGCGGCGACGCCCACCGAGTAGTCGCCAAGCTTGCGTTCGAGGCCAGCGAGGAAACCATAGCGGTTGCTCTGGAAGCCCGGTGCACCGCTCGTACCGCCGACGGTCGTCTGGCTACCCGTCGCCGTGATCCAGCCGGACGGTGTCGCTGAAACCGCCGACGTCTGGCTCAAGCGTCCGAGCAGTGCACTGCCCTGCGCCTGCGCGCCGAGTATCGCCGTCGTGCCGAGCGCCGTGTAGATGCTCGTATCGACCGGCGCGACGACGGTCGGCGACGTACCGCCGGTACCGCCCGTGCCCGTTGCGGCATTCGCCAGTGCCAGCTCGACCGAATTCGCGCCGTAACTGACGTTCGGCGTCAGTCCGCCGAGAGTCGACGTGCCGGTGTTCGTCGTGCTGCTGAACGTGCCCTGCACACCGCCGGCCGCCGACACCACCGTGTACGACTTCGCGGAGTACGTGCCCGGGTCGTAGGTAATCGCGAGCACGCCGTTGAGCGTCGCGCTGCCGTTCACCTTCAGTTGCGATGCAGCCGTCGGACTCACTTCGACCGACAGCGTCCCGGCGCTTGCCTGCGAATAGTTGCCGCCGATCGTCAGCGTGCCGATCGAACCGCCCGGCATCACGATGCCGCTGTTCGTCACGTTGCCGCCGACGATGCCGTGACCGCGCAACGTCGCGGCCGCATCGACCTGGACGTTGCCGCCGAGCGTTGCCGTCGACGTATTCGCATCGCCGACTTCGAGCAGCCCGGACGCGAGTTCGGTCGATCCGCCGAACGCGCTGCTGTCACCGGTGAGCAGCAGTGAACCATTGCCTTGCAACAGCAGCTTGCCGGTGCCGTTGAACGCGCCTCCGAACGTACCGTTCGCATTCGCCAGCGTCAGCGCCTGGCTGCCGAGCTTCACCGTACCGTTGCCGGAGAGCGCGGCGATCGTCGCACCGTTCGTCGTGCCGGAGATATCGAAGGTGCCGGCGTCCGCGACGCCGCTCGACGACGCGATGCTGCCCGCGCCGGCCAGCGACAACGTCGCACCGCTCGCGATCGACGTTGCGCCCGTGTACGTGTTCGCACCAGACAGCGTTTGCTGACCGCCGGTCACCGTGAAGCCACCGGTGCCGGCCAGCGCGCCGCCGAAGTTCGCCGTGCCGTTGCCTGCCACGCTCAACGTCTGCGCGCCCAGCTTGACGGTGGTGCCGGTCACGCCGCTCAATGCGCCGATCGTCTGATTGCCGGCGGCGGAGATATCGAAGTTCACGCCCGTCGCGGCAAGCGTCACCAGGCCGTTCGCAGCGAGGCTGCCGCCGGTGCCAAGTGCGAGCGTGCCTGCGTTGATCGTCGTGCCGCCCGTGTAGGTGTTCGCGCCGGTCAGCGTTGCGGTACCGGTGCCCGCTTTCACGATGCTGCCGGTGCCGCCGATCGCACCGCTGAACGCGGCGTCAGTTGAATCGCCGAACGTCAGCGCGTTCGCACCGAGCGCGACTGCGCCGGCGCCGGTCAGCACGCCGATCGTTTGCGCGCTTTGTGCCGCCGACAGATCGAAGGTCGCACCGCTCGCGATGTTCATCGCACCGCTCGACGCCAGGCTGCCGGTCGTGCCGAGCGCGAGCGTACCGGCGTCGATTTGCGTGCCGCCGGTGAACGTGTTCGCACTGTTCAGCGTCAGCGTCGCGGCACCGTTCTTCGTGAGCGAACCGGTGCCCGACATGCCGCCGCCCAGCGTCAGGTTGTTCGAGCCCGCCACCGTCAGGCCCGCGTTCAGCACGACGTTGTTGCCGAGTGCGACGGCGGTACTGCTGTCGAGCGTGGTCGCGCCGTTCACGGTCAGCGCGCCGACACCCAATGCCGTATTGCTGCCGACGATCAACCCACCCGCATTCAGCGTCGTGCCGCCGCTATACGTGCTGTTGCCGCTCAGCGTTTCGACGCCCGCACCCTGCTTGACGAGACCGCCTGTGCCCGACACGTTGCCGGCGAGCGTCTGGTTGGTCGCATCGCCGAACGTCAGCGTGTTGCCGCCCAGCGCGACCGCGCTGCCCGCGACGCCCGACAGCGCGCCGACCGTCTGACTTCCCACCGATGCGCTGATATCGAATGTCGCACCCACGCCGTTCAGCGTTACGTTGCTGCCGGCCGCGAGGCTGCCGGCACCAGCGAGCGCAAGCGTACCGGCGTCGATCGTCGTGCCGCCGGTGTACGTGTTCGTGCTGGTCAGCGTCTCGGTGCCGCCCCCTTGTTTGACGATGCCGGCGGTACCGCTGATCGTCCCGCCGAACGTATGATTCCCTCCGTCGCCGAAAGTCAGCGTATTGGCGCCGAGCGACACATCGCCGCCGCTGCCCGCGAGCGCGCCGATGGTCTGATTCGCGCCGGACGCGCTGATGTCGAACGCAGTGCCCGGGCCGTCCAGCGTCACTGTGCCGGTGGCCGCCAGACTACCGCCCACGCCGAGCGCGAGCGTGCCTGCGTCGATCGTCGTGCCGCCGGTGTACGTGTTCGCGCCGGTCAGCGTTTCGGTGCCGGTGCCAACCTTGTCGACGTTGCCGCCACTTCCGCCGATCGAGCCGCTGAACGTGCCGTCGTTCGCGCTGCCGAGCGTCACCGTATTAGCGCCGATATCGAGCGTGCCATTGCCGACCAGCGTACCGACCGTCTGCGCACCGTTGCCCGCCGACAGATCCAGCGTCGCGCCGGTCGCGATGTTCACGACGCCGGTTGCCGCGAGGCTCGCGTTCGCGCCGAGCGCGAGCGTGCCTGCGTCGATCATCGTGCCGCCGGTGTAGGTGTTCGTGCCGTTCAGCGTCAGCGTGGCGGCACCTTGCTTCGTCAAACTGCCGGTGCCGGACAGCGAGCCGTCGAGCGTCAGGTCGTTCGAACCGTTCACCGTCAGGCCCGCGTTCAGCACGACGTTGTTGCCAAGGGCGACGGCGGTGCTGCTGTCGAGTGTCGCGTTGCCGTTCACAGTCAGCGCGCCGGTGCCCAGCGCGGTATTGCTGCCGACGATCAGACCGCCCGCGTTCAGCGTGGTGCCGCCGGTATACGTGCTGTTGCCGCTCAGCGTCTCGATGCCGGCGCCGTCCTTGATAAGACCACCGCCGCCCGTCACGTTACTGGCGAGTGTCTGGTTGGTCGCATCGCCGAACGTCAGCGTGTTGCCGCCCAGCGCGACCGTGCTACCGCCGTTGCCCGACAGTGCGCCGACCGTCTGGGGCGCCGCGGCCCCGCTGATGTCGAAGCTCGCGCCGTTGCCCGCGACGCTCACGGCGCCCGTCGCCGCGAGACTGCCGTTGCCGGAGATCGCCAGCGTGCCGGCGTTGATCGTCGTACCGCCGGCGTAGGTGTTCGCGCTGGTCAGCGTTTCGGTCCCGCTGCCTTGCTTGACGATGCCGCCGGTGCCGCCGATCGTCCCGCCGAACGAGCCGTTCGCGGTGTCGCCGAGCGTCAGCGTGTTGCTGCCGAGCGTGACGTTCGTGCCACCCGCGCCGCTGAGCGCGCCGATCGTCGGGGCCGAGGTCGCGCCGCTCACGTCGAGTGACGCGCCGGCGTTCGCGAGGTTCACGTCGGTCGACGACGTCAGGTTGCCCGCGCCGGACAACGCGAGCGTGCCGGCATTGACCGTCGCCGTGCCGGTGAACGTGTTCGCGGCGGTCAGCGTTTGCGTGCCGCTGCTTTGCTTGGTGATGCCGCCGGTGCCGCTGATCGTGCCGCCGAACGTTTGATCCGCCGCAGTGCCGAAGGTCAGCGTATTCGCGCCGAGCACGACGCTGCCGGCCGTGCCGGACAGGTCGCCGATCGTCGGGTTGCCGCCCGCGCCGCTGATGTCGAACGTCGCGCTCGCGTTGGTCAGCGTCACCGGGCTGCCGCTCGCGAGACTGCCGCCCGCGCCGAGCGCGAGCGTGCCCGACTGGATCGTCGTGCCGCCCGTGTATATATTCGTGCCGGTCAGCGTTTCGGTGCCGGTGCCTTGCTTGACGAGACCACCAGTGCCGCCGATCGTGCCGGCAAACGTGCCGTTGTCGACATCGTCGAGCGTCAGCGTGTTGACGCCGAGCATCACACTCGTTCCGGCGACGCCGGTGAGTGCGCCGATCGTCGGCGCGGTCACGCCGCTCACATCGAGGCTCGAGCCTGGGTTCAGCAGATTCACATCGTTCGCTGCGGACAACGCATTCGCGTTGGCGAGCGCGACGGTTCCGGCGTTGATCGTCAGCGCGCCGGTGAACGTGTTCGCGGCTCCGAGCGTCAACGTCGCCGCGCCGCTCTTGATCAGACTGTGCGTCCCGGACAGCAGTCCGCCGAGCACGACGTTGTTCGAGCCGACGACGGTCAGGTTCGCGCCCAGCGCGATCGCGTTGTTCAGTGTGAGACTCGTGGTCGTGTCGAGCGATGCATTGCCGCTGACCGTCACCGCGCCCGTGCCGAACGCGTTGGTATTGCCGGCGACCAGTGTGCCGCCGCTCAGCGTGGTTGCGCCATAGCTGTTGTTGCCCGACAGCGTCAGCGACCCCGGACCGGCGAGGTTCAACGTGCCGCCACCGGCAACCCCGCCGCCGAGCGTCAGCGCATCGGCACCTTGCACGGTGAGCGTATCGCCCCCGCCGATCAGGACCGTGTTGGTCAGATCGACCCCGTTCGCGCTTGCGGAGAGCGTCGTTGTGCCGTTCACGCTCAGCCCACCGCTGCCGAGCGCCGCGTTGTTGCCGACCGCCAGTCCGCCCGCATTCAACTGGACACCGCCGTTGAACACACTCGCGCCACCCAGCGTCTGCGTGCCCGTGCCGTTCTTGATCAGGCTGCCGAGCCCCGCGATCGCGCCGTCGTACTCGGTATTGCCGAGGCCGTTGAGCGTGAGCGTATTGACGCCGAGATTCACCGTGCCGCCCGTACCGCCCAGCGAGCCGATGCTCTGATTGCTGCCCAGCGACATATCGAGCGTCGTGCCGGAAGAAAGCGTGAACGCGCCGGTCGGCGACAGCGAGCCGCCCGCGCCGACCGCCAGCGTGCCGTTGAGCAAGCTGAAGCTGCCCGCCAGCGAATCGGCACTCGACAGGTTCAGCGTGCCGGCCCCGCTCCACGAAGCATTCCCGGCGCCGCTCAACCCGCCCGCGAGGGTCATCGGGTTCGAGCCCTGTAGCGCAAGCGTGCCGCCTCCGCTGACCTGTACTGCGTTCGACAGTGCGAACGCGGATTCGGTGTCGAGTGTCGCGGAGCCCGTGACGGTCAGCGTGCCCGTGCCGATCGCATTCGCGTTGCCGAGTATCACGCCGCCGCTCGCCAGCGTGACGCCGCCCGTGAACGTATTCGCGTTGTTCAGCGTGACCGGGGCGGTGTTGGTGATGTTCAGCGAGCCGCTACCGGCGATCGAGCCGCCGAGCGTCAACGCGTTGGTGCCCCCGATCACAAAATTGGCGCCGTTCAGCGCGATCGCGTTGGGGATCGACAGGCCCGCCACCGACGACTCGACGCCGCCACCGTTCGCCGTCAGCGTGCCGCTGCCGAACGCGGTCAGGTTGTTCACGTTGACGAGACCGTCGTTGATCGTCGCGCTGCCGCTGATCATATGGCCCTGCAGATTCCACGTGCCGCTATTGACGACGAGATTCTGGAAATGGAGGTAGTTGCTCGCACTGATAGTGGTGACCGCCCCGCTCGTGCCGGACCCGGGGCCGGTCGCGGAATTCTGCAGAACGAGCGTGTTGCCGCTGCCCGTGCCCGCATCGACGATCCCCGCCGCCGCGAACTTGATGGTCGAGCTGCCGGCCGTCATCGTGCTCGCGGTCCCGACGCCTGCGTTGTTGACCGACGACCCGGACACCGCGGTGAACGTGTTGCCGGCAGCGGTGTCGCCGAGATACACGCTGCCGTTGATCGTCCCGGCATTGATGACACCGTTCTGCTGACCGGCACCCGTAGCAGGAGCAAGACCGATCCGGCCGGTAATCGTCCCGGTATTGATGAGCTGGGTCGCGCCGCCGCCATAGCTCAGGATGGCGGGCGCATCGGCCGTGGTGAACGTGCCGACGCCGAAGATCGACATGCCGATCGAGCCGGCGTTCTGGATCGTCGTGCTCGCGCCGCTGCCGTTCTGGACGATGAGCGCCTGGCCGCCGAAGCCCATGATGCTCGCGATATTGACGAGCCCGTTGAGCACGCCCCCCGCTTGATTGTTGACGTTGATCGGATTGGCCGTGCTGTTGCCGAGCATCGCGCCCGTCGCCGCCAGGCTCAGGCCGCCGTTGATCGTCGGGTCGATCTTTCCCGAGTTGTTCAGCGCGATGCCGTTGCCGTTCAGCGTCAGCGACGAGCCGCCGACGATCGGCGGCACGCTGACGACGGCGCCGCTGTCCACGTCGAACGTCACGTTGTTGAGGGAGCTGGAGAAGCTGTTGGTGTTCGAGCCGGTCGCACAATCGATCGTCGTGCCCGCCGTCGTACAGGTCGCGAGCGCGTCGCGGCTCGCGCCGAGCAACAGCACCGGCGGTGCGAAGGCTAAAAGAAGGCTCGCGGCCAGACGCGTCATGCGTGGGCGCTGCATGTGTTTGCGGTGCATGTCTCCCCCCAGGGATGTTCTTGTGTGTGACTTTGTGTTCGGCATCGCGGCGATCGGTCGGGCCGCCGCGTATGCGTGTTGTCTGGTCTGTAGCCGTTTGAAGCCGGATTCGACGGATCGCGCGCGCAGCCACGTCACCCTGCGATGCCGGGTTCGGGCGGAAAGGATGCGCGGAAAAATCGACGATGCCGTCGAGCGTCGTCAGTAATTGAGGTTTGTCATGATGGCCCCTCGGCCGGCTTGTCTCTCGTCGTTAACAACTCGCATTTTTCTGGCCTGTGTTCTCGTTTTTCTGGCTTGCACGCTTGATTTCGCGGGAGTGTAGCGCATGGAAAAAGTAGTTGCTACAGGGAATTACCAATGCTTTCTGGATGAAAGTATTTTCGGGAATAAGGGCCGATGCGTACCCGGTTTGCCGCTCGCGCCGCCATCTTCGCGTCATGCGTAGCGATTGACGAGCTGCTGGAAACGCCGTCGATTTGTCGCCTTCGGATCGACAGTACGCAAACGTTTGTCCACAAAACTCGACAGCGCCGTGATGGTCTCGCTGCCTAGAATCCGGACGGCAAATCGCGCATCAAGCCCCGTCGGTTCCAGATCCTCATACCGGAGATTGCTCTCATGACACCTGGACGTACCCTTTCCTCCATCGCGACGATCCTGCTGTGTGCGTTCTCACTCGCTGCCTGTGGCGGCGGCTCGTCGGATTCGTCGGCAGCGGGACCCGTTGCGCTCAAGAGCGATGCCCAGGCGCCCGCGGTCGCTCGCTGGACCCCGATTGCGTCGGACACCTGGCAGTGGCAGATAAAAGGCAAGGTGAACACCTCGTACAACGTCGCCATCTACGATATCGACCTGTTCGACGTCGACGCCGCAGCGATCGCGCGGTTGCAGCAGGCGGGACGCAAGGTGGTCTGCTACTTCTCGGCGGGCAGTTCCGAAGACTGGCGGCCGGACTACGGCAAATTCAAGGACGCCGACAAAGGCAATCCCGTGAAAAAATCGGATGACGACGGAAACTGGGACGGAGAGAACTGGCTCGACGTGCGCTCCAGCAACGTGCGCTCCATCATGACCGCTCGTCTCGACCTCGCGGTTTCAAAGGGATGCAATGGCGTCGAGCCCGACAACGTCGACGGCTACCAGAACGACTCAGGCTTCCCGCTCACGGATGGAAATCAGGCCGACTACAACACGTTCATCGCGAACGAAGCGCACAAGCGGAATCTCGCGGTGGGTCTGAAGAACGACGTCGATCAGCTGGCGCTGCTTGCGCCGTTGTTCGAGTTCGCGGTCAACGAGGAATGTCACGACCAGGGCGAGTGCGATAAGTACAGCGTCTTCACGTCGAAGAACAAGCCGGTGCTGAATGCCGAGTACGCGGATCAATATCGCACGGCCAACGGACAGCGCACGCTCTGCGCCGATGCCCGCGCGAAGAATCTTCGAACGCTGGTGCTGGCTCTGGATCTCGACGACAGCTACCGGTTCAGTTGCGATGCGCCGGGGACAGGTAGCTCGTGACGGCTGACGCTGGCCCTGGTCTCAAGCCTCGGCGGCCAGCGCATCGAACCGCTCGGTCGGCGTCGGGTAGTTGCCAGTGCGCACGTCGATCACGACCGTCGTGCCGGCTGCAAGAGCCTGCTCGAACGCGGATGAAAGATCCTCAGTGGAGTCGACGGTAATGCCCAATGCACCGAGCGACTGCGCGAACTTCGCCCAGTCATGCGTCGGCAGCGCGTGCAGTTGCCCCATCGCCGGACTGATACGGTCGGCACGCAGCTTCGGATTGCCGAACGCCGAGTTGTTGAACACCACGCAGATCAGCGGCACGCCATAGCGCGCGGCGGTCTGGATTTCGATGCCGTGCATCAGCATGCAACCGTCGCCCGTGACGACCACACAGGGTTCGTTTGGGCGCGCCAGTTGTGCGCCCATCGCAGCCGCGATGGCCCAACCCATCGCACCCGTGTATTTGATCGACGTGAAAAACTTCGCGGGTTCGTAGGTCGTCCAGTAGTGGCCAGCAAAGAACGCATGTGCGCCGCTGTCGACGAACAGCGGCGTCGAACGGGGCATCACGCGACGCAGTGCCGCGACCGCGTCGGCGGGATGGATGGGTCCTGATGCAGCGTGTGTGTCGTGTGCATCGCGCGGCACGTCCCCCTCTTTCACGCGGGCAATCCAGTTGCGTCTGGCTACGCTGCTTGCCTGCAAGCGCGCGACCGACTCCTGCGGCGCGTCGTTCAACACCTCAAGGCAGGCCCTCGCATCGCCGGTTATCGGCAGGCTCACGTGGTAATCGCGAAACACGCCGGACATGTCGATGTCGTTCACGATCAGCGCATGCCGTGGCTTGAAACCGCCGGTCCAGATCAGCGTGTCGAGCATGTTCAGACGTGACCCGAGCACGAACAGCACATCGAGTTCGCCCGACGTCAACGCGTTCAGCGCCGCGTGATTGCCGAACCAGCCGACGACCCCCAGGCTCAACGGATGATCTTCGGGAAACACGCCTTTTGCAGCGAGCGTCGTCGCCACCGGCACATCGAACCGGTCGGCGAACCGCTTCAGTTGCCGCGACGCGCCCGACTGCACGCATCCGCTGCCGGCGAGAATCGCAACCTTCGGCTTCGCGCCCACGTGATCCCAGAACGCGTGACACCCTTGAGTATCGACAAAGCGCGGTTGATACACACGTTTGTCGAGCGTCGACCAGTCGCCCGTCGCTTCCTCGCGCTGAACGTCGGCGGGAATCGACAGATGCACCGGCCCACGCGACGCATGCCCCAACATGCTGTGCAGCAGACGGTCCAGATGCCGATAGGTCAGCGACGGCGAACCCAGTTCGAGCTGCAACGCGGTGACGGGCGTTGCCATGCTCGCTGCGCGCATACCCGCCTGACTCGAATCCTGGAAGCCGCCGCGCCCCATCCAGTCGCGTCTGACCTCGCCCGAAATGACCAGCACAGCAGACCGGTCGGTGCTGGCCGTCGCCAGTGCGGTCAACGTGTTCGTGAAGCCTGGGCCGCTGGTCGTCGCCACCACGCCGAACCGACCGCTCGCGCGGCTGTATCCGTCCGCCGCGTAGGCCGCGCCCGCTTCGTGCGCACACACGATGGGCTGCACATCCTGCTGACGCGATAACGCCTCGAGCAAAGGATCGATCGCCGCGCCCGGCACACAAAAGACGTGACGTATGCCTTCCAGACGCAGCACATCGACGATCGCATCGGCGACTTTCATTGCGTTGCCTCCAGTTCGGATTTGACGACCTGGATCGCATTCAGCGTACGCGGCACACCGACGTACACCGCGAGCAAGATGATGCATTCGATGATCTCTTCGACACGCATCCCGCGCTTGACCGCTGTGTGCACGTGCTGTCGAAGCTGGGTTTCCGTGTCGCCCTGCGTGATCAGCGAAGAAAGTACGACGAGCTCTTTCTCGCGCGCAGAGAACATCGGCCGCTGCCACAGGTTGCCGAGACCGAACGCTTCGATGATCTCGAAGTAGTCCGGGCAAAACAGTTTCACTGCTCTGAGCGATGCCGCGTGTGCCGGGTGATAGACCGTATCGAGTTCTTTCTGCCCGGCCGCCGCTTGTGCTGCATGGCTGATGTTTTCGTGTTCCACGAATGGCGCTCCTGAATGACGATTGCAATCAACCGCTGACAGGCTCAGCGCTTCCTGAAGTAGTCTTCGCCGCCCGGCTGCAGCCAGTCCTTGCGCGGCGGTGTAAAGATGTCGAGATCGACGGTGTCTTCGAGCGCGAACGCACTGTGCGGGACGTTGGCCGGAATGTGCAGGACCTCGCCGGCCCTGACGGTGGCCGAATGTTCGAGATCCTCACCCATGCGAAACTCGAGCGCGCCTTCGAGAATGCACGTGAACTGCTCGTTCGGATGAGCATGCCGGCTCACCTGCGCGCCTGCTTTCAGAACCAGGCGCGACAGCATCATGTCGTCGCCTTGCATGATCTGCTGGACGATCTTCGGGTTCAGTGTCTTGACCGGAAGGTCGGACCAGATCTGATGAGATGCGGTGTTTCTTTTGACCATGTTGTGCTCCAGATCGAATGCTTTGGGGATCGCTTCGTGATGACGTCGTCGTTATGTTGCTATGCGGCCGCGCGACTGCTCTCCGCAGCGAGGCGGTGTGCCTCTTCGACGATCGTGTCCTCCTGTCCGGCCACGAGCTTGCGCGCGGCGAGCCGTTCGCATAGCACGAACGCATCGATGTTCAGTTGCTTCGCAAGGCGTTCGATATGCGGCACGAACCCGGAGAAAAGACCGAATACGCCGGTCGTGATATTCGCGATCGGAATGTGTGGCGTCGGGACCGGTAGAAAACCCTCGGTGAGCCGGGCAAGCGTCGCGACGCGCGCGAAGTTGGTTGTGCTCGAATAGCCGTATCGCTCGAGCACCGCCACCAGCGTTTCGAGCTGGGTATTGCCCGCACCTGCACCGAAGCCGCGGACGCAAGCGTCGAGTATCGTGGCGCCCGTTTGCACGGCGACAATCGAATTCGCGACTGCGAGCCCAAGATTGTTGTGCGCGTGATAACCCACCGCGAGCGGCAAATCTTCGACGAGCCGCGCGACCTTTTCGGCAACGAGATCGGGTGTCGAGAAACCCGCGCTGTCCATCAGCACAATCGCGTCGGCGCCGTATGACGACATCAAACGCGCCTGCTTCAGCAGTTCGTCCGCATCCGCCATGTGCGACATCATCAGCACGCCGTATGCGGTTCGTCCCGCGTGTTTGACGTGCTCGATGTACTGTCGCGTGATATTCGCTTCGGTGCAATGCGACGCGACGCGCACCACGTCCACCCCTATTTCGAGCGCACGCTCGATGTCGACGATCTTCCCAAAGCCGGGAATGAAATGCACGCACAGCTTCGTGTTCCGCAGATTCTCACGGGCTGCGGCCAGCATCTCGGTGTCCGTGCCGGTCGCCTTGCCGAGCAGACACGACGACGCGCCAAGCCCATTGCCGTGCCCGACTTCAACGATATCGATGCCGGCCTGCTCTGCTGCACGGGTGTAGGCTGCGATCTGTGCCGCGGTGAGTTGATGGCGAACCGCATGGTTGCCGTCGCGCAGTGTCGCGTCGCTCAATGTGATGGTGTTCGTCATGTTCATGCTCTCGCGAGATGGCTGTGCCGACGCTTCGCGACTTCGATCGCGGCGCAGTTGATGATGTCGAGATTCCCCGCATACTTCGGCAGATAGTGACCGCTGCCGCGCACCGTCACGCTCACGGTGATCCTGCCCGCATCGAGCACGGGCGCGAGGACGATCTCGAAGCCGGGCACGTAATCGCGTACCGATTCCGCCGCCTGCTCGATCGCCTGCCTGATCGCATCGAAATCGTCGAAATCCGCGTACGCATAGAGGGTGGTTTGCATCGCCACGCCGGGCTCGGCGGGGTTGATGTTCAGGATTGCCTTGACGTCGGACGCGCCGCTGAATTTCGACAACGCGTGTTCGGTCGTTAGAAGGTACTGGTTGATGTTCTCGCGTGTGGCGAGACCCGCACTCGCGGCGGCAATCGTCGATACGACCTCGATGTAGTCGATACGATGCGTCGTATTCTTTAGCGCGTGTACCAGCGGCAGACTCGCCTGGCCGCCGCATGTAATCAGGTTGATGTTCTGCGCGCCCCTTACGTCGTCGAGATTGATCGACGGAACGCAGATTGCACCGAGACGTGCCGGGGTGAGATCGACTGCGAACTTTCCTGCAGCAGAGAAGAACGCGTTGTGCTGCATGTGCGCGTATGCCGAGGTCGCATCGAACACGATGTCGTAAGCGTCGGCATGTGTTTTCATGAAGTCGATTCCGTCTGCCGACGTATCGATGCCGCGCTCCTTTGCGATCGCCAGGCCGCGACTCTTTGCATCACGGCCGACGATGAAAGCGAGATCGAATTCCTTCGTCTCGATGACCTTGCACATCAGGTCGGTCCCGATCGTTCCGGAACCGATGATGGCAACTGTTGTACGTGGATCTGCCATTGCATGTACCCGCTTATTTTTCCAGTCACTCGTTGAGCTTCGAGATGGAAATGCCTCCGTCGGGTAATGACGTGGAGGTGTGGAGTTCCACACGGGACAGGCAGGCGACCATCGCTGATACGTCGTGTCACACGACAACTGCGCGATGATCTTCGCTCGTTTTTTTCTTAACGTTTATCAACTTTGTTGAACTATTAACTTTTCTGAACTCGCGTGGCTTATCAAACGTAGGTCATCGAAGTAGATGCGACTGCGCGGCGAAGTTTGTACGGCAGCGCTATGCCCAAAGCCGTGCGGTGGCTCCAGGTCATAATGACGTCCGGTCCATTGCGTGCTTGAAGTGCAGCCAGATTCGCGCCACTCCTGTCCACGATAACTATCTCGAGCTCGCCGTTCTGTTCACCTTCTCGAAGTAACAGCGAGCGACTTGACCGCGCTAACGCGACAAAGCCTATCGAACCCGTTCGCCACATCATGACCACAACAAGAAACCTGGCGCTCATTCTGGCAAGCGTGTTTGCCTTTTCCCAGCACGGCCACGCGCAATGTGTCGACCTCGTGGCCAGTCTTGACGATGGTCAGTTGATGCAGTCGCGGATTGCGCTGATCGACCGAGCGACGCCCGCCGAGCAGATCCGCATCCTCGCCTACATTTTCCAGATCGATCAGACCGGTGGCCTGCTGTTGCGTCATCTGGTCGACGCTGCGCGCCGGGGCGTACCGGTCAAGCTGCTGATCGACGGCATCGGCCCCGAGCCACACTTTCCGATCGAGGACGAACTCATCGTCGCTCTGCACGAGGTGGCTCCCCGCCTCGAACTCCGAATATTCCATCCACGATCCGATCTCGTCGAGATTGCGCATCGCATGCACGACAAGCTGTTCCTGGTGGGCAACACGGCTGTGATCGGCAGTACCTCGATCTGGGACGAGAGCTTCCGCAACTGGCTCAGCGAGCGTGATCTGATGGTGTCGGGCGACGCCGGTCAGGATGCTTCCTCCTTGCACGCCATGTACCAGCATTTCGCGTTGTTCTGGAATAGCCCCGAAGTGGTTCGCCCCGAGCCGGAAAAATTCCTCAAGGTCGCGAGTCCTTATCGCATCTCGCAACGTGGCGCGACGCTGGACCCGGCGCGCATCCATTATTGGCGCGAATGGCTGCTGGCCCCGCTCGACGCTGCAGCCCCGGCGACGAACCTGGCCGCTACCGATACACCGCCTGCGTCCGATACGCCCGATGATCCCGCCTGGACGCCGATCGCCTGCGATCGCCTGCGCTATGTCCACGACTGGCCCGACAAGCGCTCGCCGGGCACGTTGCAGGACATGCTACAAGCGTTCGATACGGCGCAGCACGAGATCCTGATCATCAACCCCTACCTGATCCTGGTGCCGGAACTGCGCGAGGTGCTTGAACGCAAGCAGCGCGAAGGTGTTCACGTGATCATCGTGAGCGCCTCGCTGGCGAGCCTCACGCAGGAATTTCCCGCAGTCGCGCGTGCCTATGCCGACGATCTGCCCGGCCTGGTGAATGCCGGGATCGAGGTGCGTGAATATGCCGATCGAGAGAATCGCATGATGCACGCGAAGCTGATTCTCATCGACGGCCATCGATACTATCTCGGCAGTTTCAATTTCGATTCGCTGTCGGCTCGCCTGAATACCGAGAACGGCCTTTGGATAGATATCCCTAAGGACGGGCTCGATCCCTTGCAAGACAGCGTGGCGTACTTCCTGCGCAACTCGAGTTCGATGAGCGATGCCAATGGTCACCTTCTTGCGGATCCCGATGCGCGCTGCCGTGCCGTCGGTTGCGGCGGGGCGTGGCGGTGGGTGACGGGGTTGATCAGGGGCTTTCTGTGAGGGCGGTGTGCGCTGTCGCTGAACTACGTGGTCCGTTCGGGGCATCGCCCGAGTTGTGTCGTGCGGGCGTCGGCCAAGAAGCGACGCTCGACGGCGCTTCGTGCATCGTCAACAATCAGACAATGGTGCTCGTCCAGCCACTGTGATTTCGCTGTCCCGTTACGCAGATTTTGTTGGTCCGTCCACATCGAAATTGACGCCACGTAGTCGAAGTGCTTTACATACCTTGTCCAACACGGCGTCGTTATCGCTAGCACCTACGAAATAACGCTCATTGCCGAGCGCGTCCAGGCCGGACGGGAGTGCAAATATAGGAGAAATTTGGTTTCTCACTGTTCCTTCGAAATAGTAGCTATACCTGTTGGTCTGGTCATTGGATGAGTAGACGCACTGAAATCCGTTGAGCCAAGTAGCAAATTCCTGACTGATGCGATATAGAGCGGGATAGAGCCTTCGAACGGCGCTGGTACGAAAATGCACCTCACCGACCGTCCATAGCATTTCGCGGGTCCTACGCGGAGCGGCGACTGTGACGATTGGTGATTTCTCAGCATCGACGGAACCGTCCGCCGCATATTGCAGCACTCCAAGATCAGCAAAGTACAGAACGACGTGGGTTGCCGTTGCCACTTCCCGCGGTGGTTCCTTCAATTGCCGAAACCATGCTAGTACGGCGGCACTATCCGCCGGATCAGCGATGAATCGATAGGAGTTACCCATATGGAGCGTTGTTTTGGGGTGACGGTCGATGTTATCAGGCGTGAGACACAGCGATTTAGACTGAATGTCTGTTGTCGGGATCGCTCATTGACCGCTATGGGTCGACTACGGACGATCGCACACGAAAAGCTGCTACAACTCAGGCTCGAACGCTGGCCAGTTTCAAGAACTCTGAAGTACTGATCCAGGCACTCGCGCCGCGACCACAAGTAAGCACCTGATCTTTTACGCGCGCCGTCGCGATAACCGTGACGCTTTACGTCAACGCACTGCAATGATCGGCGGCGCGCGATCGTGTGTGCCACTTCTTCGACCGACCGCCCCCTCAAGGCACCTGACGCGTAGGCCGAAACAGAATCTCGTTCACGTCCATGTCCTCGGGTTGATCGATCGCGAACGCAACCGCGCGCGCAAACGACTCCGCCGAAATCGCAGTGGCCTCGTAGAAACCCCGCGTGCCCTCTGCGATATCGGGCTCGACGATGCTGTCCTTCAGTTCGCTATCGACGGCACCCGGCGACACGATCGTCGTGCGGATATTCCACTGCTTGCTCTCCTGCCGTAGCCCTTCCGAAATGGCCCGCACCGCGTACTTGGTCGCGCTATAGACGGTTCCATTGACCATCACCTTATGCCCTGCCACCGACGACACGTTGATCACCTGTCCGGACATCTGCCGCTGCATGTGCGGCAGCGCTGCCGCGATGCCGTACAGCACGCCCTTCACATTCACGTCGATCATGCGATCCCATTCGTCGACCTTCAATCGATCGAGCGGAGCAAGCGGCATGAGTCCCGCGTTGTTGATCATCACGTCGATGCGTCCGAAGGTCTGCACCGCCGTGTCGACGAGACGCACGAGGTCGTCGCGCACGGTCACGTCGGTTGCGACGGCGAGCGCGCGCTGCTCATCGCGATTTAGTTCGTTGGCCAGTTGCTGCAGCCGGTCGATGCGTCGCGCGGCGAGCACGACACGCGCGCCGCGCTCGCTCAGAAGACGCGCAGCCGCTAGACCGAGCCCGCTGCTCGCGCCGGTGATAACGATGACCTTGCCTTTGATGTTGTCGCTCACGAGACTCTCCATTGATGATGTCGAGCTCGATTGTAGGCAGTGGATTATCAAGCCACTAGTAGCCTACGGCTTGATCCATACGCAAGATCAAGTTGATACTGCGAGCTTGCGCATTAACTCACGCATCATTCACGCATTCCAGGAGAGCGCCATGCCGATCAGCGATTTCCGCGCGATCGAAATTTTCACGAAGGCCGTCGAACTCGGCAGCATCCGGCGCGCTGCCGCGGCGCAAGGCATTAGCCCGCAGGCGGCAAGCCAGGCGCTCGCCGCGCTCGAGGCACGCCTGGGCGTACGCCTGCTTCATCGCACGACGCGCAGCATCGCGCTCACGTTCGAGGGACACCGCTTCCTCGACACCACTCAACCTGCGGTGGCGGCACTGGAACGCGCGATCGAATGCGTGCGTATCGCGAAGGACGAGATTGCCGGGCCGCTGCGCATCGTTGCGCCGAGGTATTCATTCCTGCCGTTGCTGTGGCCTTTGATCGACGAGTTTTGCCGGCGCCATCCCGAGATTCAACCGGATGTGAAACTCGACGATCGCATCGGCAACTGGGTGCAAGACCGAACCGACGTCGGCTTTCGCATCGGCACGGCACCGGAGGATGGCGTCGCCGCTCGACGTCTGTTCGCGATGCAGTTGATTGTCTGCGCGGCACCGGCCTACATCGCGGCATACGGTGCACCGGACTCGATCGCGCAGCTTGCCTCGCATCGATGCAGCGTCTTCCGGCAACCCGATACGGGCCGCGTGCTGCCCTGGCTGCTCAAGGTCGACGGCGAGGTGATCTCTCATCACCTGTCCCCTGCGCTGTCGACGAACGATGCGCAGCTCGAGACCGAAGCGGTGCTGTCGGGTCATGTGATCGGGTTGCTGTCGGGTCTGTCGGCAGCACCGTTGATTCGCTCGGGGCAACTCGTGCCGCTGCTCGTGGATCACGTCACCGACCACATGGGCGTTCACGTCTATTACGGCAGCCGCACGGCGCAGCCTTCGCGGGTTCGAGCGTTTATCGATCTGGCGGTGGAGCGGCTCGGCGATTCGTCCGCGTACGTGCTGGATGCGCGCGAACTGGCTGCGGCGGAGGCGAAGGGGCGCAGAAAGCGGCGGCGGTGATGGCTGCGTTTGCGTTTGGTGCGCTAGATCCTGCTGCGGAGTAGAGAAACAAATCTCGACAGCAGGCTCACCGCCCTGCCATCACATCCGCAAGCGCCGCCGTCACCTTGTCGACCGCAGTAGCCGATCCATTGGCTCCGTGCCGAAAGAGGTACATGTCCTTCGGATACCACACGGACTGATTGCCGCTGCGCTGCCACCGCCAGTCCGTGCCGGTGCGCGGCAACATCAGCCAGCATGCAACGCCGAGCGCACCGGCGACATGAGCCACCGCCGTATCGACGCAGATGACGAGATTCAACTGAGCCACGATCGCCGCCGTGTCGGCGAAATCGCGGATCTCGTTCCCGACGCACAGAATCGGCTGCTGTGTTTCGCAGCCCGCTACCTCACGCTCCGCATCGCCCACCTGCAAGCTGACGAAGCGAACGCCTTCTACAGACCACAGCGGCAGCAGATCGGAGAAATGCCGCAGCGATCGTTCTCTATCGTTGTCGTGTTCGGGGTTGCCTTTCCACACGAGTCCGACACGCACGCCATCACGCGGCAGACGTTCGCGCCATGCATCGAGCCGGTTCGTGAACACGCCGACGTACGGGATCTCCGCAGGAATCGATTCGAGCGTCGTGCCGACGTGGTAAGGCACGCTCATCACGGAGTCCCAGTAGTCGTGAGCATGCAGCGCCTGAGGATCCGTGACGACAGCGTCGATGCCCTGCACCGTTCGCAATAGCGCCGCGAGTTCAGGCTTGCAGACCATCGTCAGCGTCCGCACTCCTCGCGCCTTCAGCAGCGACGCATAACGCGCGAACTGGATCGTGTCGCCATAGCCCTGCTCCGGCAGCAGCAACAACGTCTTGCCGTTCAGATCCTCGCCGTTCCAGCGCGGAAACGGCAACGTGCCGTGCTCCCGAAAAACCTGCAGACGCGCTTCGTAAAGCGGCCAGCCTTCCGCATAACGCCCGGCGGCCAGCAGGAACAATCCGAAGTCGAAACGCGCCTCGTCGAAATCGGGCCGCAGTTCGAGCACACGACGATATTCGGTTTCCGCGCGATCGTATTCGCCCAGCGCGTCGAGAGCGCCCGCGAGGTTTTGCCGGATCTCCGCCGAGTCGCGTATCAGTTCGAGTGCATGTTCGTAGTGCTGTTGCGCTTCGCTGTTGCGGCCGGACTGCCGCAAGAGGTTCGCGAGGTTGTTGTGCGCGATGCCGTGGCGGCTGTCGGTTGCGAGCAGCCCCCGGTAGAGGGCTTCGGCCTGCATCGGATCGCCGCGTTCATGCGCGGCCAGCGCGGCCTCGACGAGCGCGTGTCCGGCGTTGGGCGGCTGGATGAGAATCTTCGGTTGCATGGGGCGAGTTTAATCGTCGCGGTGAAGGGCGAGCTTACTGTACCTGCGGACACGTGGACGGCACCGTCTCGCCGAACAGCACCGCCAGCCCGCACGCCGACGTGAACATGCCGCGATTGTCGTGCCCCACACCCGGCACTTCGACTACATGTTGTGCAAGCGCCGCATGACGATGCTTCAGATAATCGAAATACGACAGCCCGCGCGCGAGGCGATATGGACCTTGAGCCATCCCCGCACACGATCGATCGATGAAATGCGTGTACGGATTCGTATCGACCATACCGAGCAGGTACACGACGTTGCGCTGCGCGTACCGCGCTTCGACTTCATCCAGAGGCTGCGATGTGACGTACGCGGGCGCATCGTTCATTCCATACTTCCATTGATCGACCTTCGGGCATGCAGCGACATCGGCCGGCTGAAAAGTCCCTTGCGTGGGCCGCTGGTTGTCGAAGTACAGATAGCTCGATGCATTCGCGACCACATATCGAACGTCGATGCCGCGCTCACGCAGCATCGTCTCGCCATGGCCCATCACCGCGTAACGTTGAACGACCTGCGCACCCGCCGAATGACCCGCGACGACGACCGTTTTCAGCGCCGGGTAGAGACGGCGGTCGGCGAAATGTTCGAGCAGTGCGTCGAGTGCGGAGAAAGAACTGATCGGCGCCGGACTGCGCGCGGCGCTGCCGCCTTTCCAGCCTTCCTGAGTCCATGCGAGTGTGTCGGGCGGCAACTTGAACTGCGTGACGTCGAAGGACGTCAGAAACTGCGGCGCGACGATCATCGTGTTTTGCCCGGCTGCGCCTGCGCCCTGCACTACTTCACGTCCCGACTCGAAGTAAACGTCCGCGTTGCGCAGCGTTCCGTGCACGATCAGCAGCACGCGTTGTACGTCGGATGCCGGTGCGTCGATCGGACGATCCGCGTATACCGGCAATTGTCCCGTGCCTTCCGGTGTCGTGACGGTGACGCGTTGATCCGCTACCCGCGCAACGGGCGCGTTTGGTCCGGCTTTCTTCGTGCTATCTGCTGCGTGGGCAGTGCCGCACCAGGACGCGATGGACACGACTAAAACCCATAACACCGACAACACTCGATTCGTCGACATAGGCTGGAAGCTCTCAGGAAATCCCGATGGTCGGGATGCGTTAGTCACGCAGGGTCGCGCAGACGCAAGCACGATAGCCCACGACACATAAGGCTATGCACGATCTCAAGCAGGCTCACTCTAGCAGCATGCAGTTGCCGCATGCAGATCGGCCATCCGGATCGGCCATCCGGATCGGAATACATTTAGTATGACGCAGCATGACAGCGGGCTTCCATTGAGCCGTCGAGATCGTCAGGAGGGGTTCAGGTATGCAATCGGATACGCAGAACGGCACAGCGTGGCTGGGCGCCGTGCCACTGGGCATGCTCGTTGTGCTGGTCGTCGGGCTGATCGCGCTGACGGCTCTCTTTTTCTTGCGCCGCAAATTGAACGCCCGCGCCACGCCGCTAACCGTGCGTGCCGACGGCGGCGTCGCAGTCCCACTGATCGCGGCCTTCGGCGGCTGGAAAGGGATTCCGTGGATCACCACCACCCAGTCCAATATCGCTCCGCTGCTCGTGCTGCACGAGACGGATATCGAGTACCGCATCGTCCGGCTAAAACGCCGGGCCTACACGGATATTTCGAACGTCGATGTGCGGACGGCAATCGGCACGGTCAACGTCGTGCTCGAGTTTCGCGACTCGATCAAAAGCTTCGCGGGAAACACGGCGAACCGGGACAACGCGCGCAACGCATTGAACATGCTCGCGAGCAAAGGCTGCCCGCTGAGTACGCGAGCGCAGGCGTTTCTGTCGACCACCGCGTGAATTCCAGCGGCTACGTAGAGGCTAAACCGGTCTCTCGTACTCGCCGCAGACTCAAGACGGCAAACCGCCCGACGGCGACTCCGAACCGGCATTACCTCGAACAAACCGGTGCTCCAGACGAACGCGCAGCACGTCCTCGAGCTTCGACAGCTGCTCGCGCAGTGCCCGCGCCTGTTGTTCGTCGATATCGTCCAGAACGATTTTCTGCTCGAGGAGGTTGCCGCGAGGGACCATCGTCCAGTGCGTGACCGACGCCTGCCCGTTCTTCAGATGCGCGGCAGCGCGAGCGACGACATCCAGATTGATATCGGAGACGAGATGGATGGTGTGGGTCAATCGAAAGCCCGGCAGACACTGCGACCAGCTGTCTTCGGATTTCAGTGCGGGGGACGGTGACGTATCTTGATGCATAGCGACTCCGGATAAACATTAAATTCGAACCGGTGCCAGCTATGCTGCTCCCGCTTCGTTGCCGACCATCGGCCGCATCGCCTTGAGGCAGCCACCTTGCCCGGGGAGGCAGGTTGGCGTTCGTACCGTGAGGTACCAACTCTGGATGCAGGCGTAAGTCTAGCAGATTGATTCGCAGCGTGCGTTGGCCCGCGAACCGAACGGAATAAAGCCGAAGCTGGGACGTTATCTGCCATTGAACGTCTCAGTCGAACGCTTTCGCATGGAACTTACAGGATGAAATTTTCCGACCGTCTGGCGCAGCTCGGCCTGACCCTGCCCGCGCCGATCTCGCCGCTCGGGTCCTATCGAACGGTGTCGGTGTCCGGCAATCAATTGTTCGTGTCGGGACTCGGCCCGTTCGAGAACGGCAAGCCGATGGTGGGCATCGTCGGCGACGATCTGTCGCTCGAACGTGCGCAGGAAGCAGCGCGTCTGACGATGCTGATGATCTTCGCGTGTGTGGATCGCGCGTATGGGATGGATAACGTCGAGCGTTGCAGCAGACTCACCGTCTACGTGCGCGCGGCGCAATCGTTCACGCAGCATCCGCGTGTTGCGGACGGTGCGAGCGATCTGCTGCTCGCACTGTTCGGCGACGACGCATTGCCGGCGCGCAGCGCGCTCGGTGTGTACACGCTGCCGATGGGTATTCCGGTCGAGATCGACAGCGTCTTCGAATTGAAGCGTTGACTGACGCGCTTGGCGTTATCGATCGAACGCGATTCCGCGTCGGCGTAATTCGCGCATCCCGCTGTCGAGATGCGCACGCGCACTCTCCGGATCGCCGATGCGCATCTGTTCGTACGCGCGTTGCGCGATGTCGTGCGGCACCGGTTTCAACGGACGGTTCGCGCTCATCGCCTTCAACTGCACCTCGGCTGCTCGCTCGAGGTAATACAGATCGTCCCACGCTTCGGCGATCGTCGGCCCCGCGATCATCACGCCGTGATTCTTCAGGAACAGCACGTCCGCATCGCCCATCGCGGCGGCGATGCGATCGCCCTCCGATGCGTCGAGCGCGAGACCGTTGTAGTGCTCGTCAACGGCGGTGCGTCCGTAGAACTTCAACGCGGTCTGTCCGAGCCACAGCAGCGGCGTCCCTTCCAGCAGACACAGCGCGGTGGCGTTCGGCATGTGCGTGTGGAAAGCCGCTTTTACACGCGGCATCTGCCGGTGCACCCGTGCGTGAATGTAGAACGCGGTTGCCTCAGGTCGGCCCTCGCCCGCGACGACACGTCCATCGAAATCGCACACCAGCAGCCGCGACGCGGTGATTTCCGAAAACGCGTAGCCATACGGATTGACGAGGAACAGATCGTCATGACCCGGCACAACCGCCGAGAAGTGATTGCACACGCCCTCTTCGAACCCATGCTGCGAGGCAAGCTGGAAGCACGCGGCAAGCTCGATGCGCGCCTGCGCAATCGCGTCGCTGTCCAGATGAAGATGCAGCGACGGCGCTGCTGTGCTGTCGATCGAAAGCGTGTGAGCCATGTTCTCCGCTCCTGAAATTCACCAGCCTGCCGATGCGAACAACGGCGGCACATGATCGAGTGCCGGCAGCGTCGCGTCGGGCGTGTAGTCGGGCAATAACGTGCGACCTGTGCCGCGATCGATCCATACGCAGCGGAACCCGATGTCGCGCGCGGCCGCGTGATCCAGATGCGGACTCGCGCAGATATGCACGACGTCGTCCTTCGATACACCCAGTTGCCCGTGCGCGTAATCGAACAGCCGCCGATCCGGCTTGTACGCGCCGCCCTGCTGCGCCGTCACCACGCGATCGATGGTGCCGCCCAGCTGTGCGACGTTGCCCGCGATGATGTCGTCGTCGGTATTCGACACGATACACAAACGATAACCGCTTTCCTTCAAGCGCCGCAGACTGTCGACCACTTCGGGAAACGGCGGCATCGCCGATATGCTACCGGTCAACAGTGCGGCGTCGATAGCGTCGCTGCGCACGCCGAATTCGTCGAGCGCGAGACGCAGGCCCTCACCGGCGAGTTGCCGGAACGCGCGCTGCGGCCACAGACGCTCCAGCTCGTGCTCGTACCGGTCATAGGCCGTGAGCAGTTGTGCGGCGTCGATATCGTCGCGCCCCTTGCGACGCAGAATCTCGCCCACTGCAGCGAGCAGCCCTTCGTCCCATTGAATAAGCGTGCCGTAGCAATCGAATGTGAGCCACTGCGGGCGCGGAGTTCCTGGAAGCGACATGCGTGTTCTCCTGATCAAGCGTTCAGGTTAGCGATGTCGTCCGATATCGGGAAATTAAATTATCATCTCGACATCAGTTGAATCCTGAATAAGCGCCCTTCTGCTCCCATGCTCGATCTCGATCTGTTGAACACCTTCGTCTGCGTGATCGACGAGGGCAGCTTTACCCGCGCGGGCGAACGCGTGCATCGCACGCAATCGACGGTCAGCCAGCAGATCCGCCGGCTCGAAGAGCTGGTCGGCCACACGCTGCTGCTGCGCGATCGCGCGGGCAGCCACGTGAGCCCGACCGAGCACGGCGAACTGCTGTCGCAATACGCGCGGCGTTTGCTGGCATTGTCGTCGGAGGCGCAGGATGCGCTCGCGAGCGACGTCGAGATCGCGCCGGTGCGCGTCGGTGTGCCGGAGGATTTCGACGCGCGCCGCATGTCGTCGATCCTCGCCGGCTTCGTGCGCAGCCAGCCCGGCGTGCGGCTGGAGACCGTCGCCGGCATGAGCACCGACCTGAGCCGCAAGCTGGCGGCCGGCGACATCGAGATCGCGCTCGTGAAGCGCGAGCCGGGCAGCGGCGAATGCATCGCGAGCTGGCCGGAAACGCTGGTGTGGGTGCGCGGCAAAACCGCTCGCGCGCCCGAAGCCACGACAAACGAACCGCTTCCGCTCGCGCTGTTTCCGCAGGGCTGCGTCTATCGGCAGCGCGCAATCCGCGCACTCGACCGCATCCATCGACCGTGGCGCATCGCGTTCGGTAGCCACAGCCTGACCGGGATCCAGGCGGCGGTCGCGTCCGGACTCGGACTCTCCGTGCTGCCGACGACCGCAGTCCTCACCGGACATCGCGTCTGCACCGGCCTGCCCGATCTGCCACCGACCGAACTGGCGCTCGTCGCCGGAGAGAAAGCGCTCAACCGGACCCAGAAAGCGCTGGTCGATTTTCTGGAAACGGAGCTGGCGACGCCTGACTGACAAGGCTTTCCACCGCCCAGCGCATGGCCTCGATAAATTTACCCGGATAATATTGCACTTCAATTTATACCCGGGTATTATTCGCCGACATCATCACGGCGGAGCCTCTCGTGGCCGAACACCTGCAATCCCCCTCCTACACCAGCTTCGACGGCGCACGACGCCTCGCGGCCGGACCGCTGTCGACGGTCGCCGTCGCGGTCAAACATGCAGTCGAGCGCGGCGCGAATGGCCCGGTGCTGATCTTCGACGATCGCACCGGCCGCTCGATCGACATCGACATGCGCGGTTCCGACGACGACATGCTCGCGCGTCTCGCTGCATCGACGTCGGCTGGCGACGGCAACACCGCGCCTGTTGAAGAAGCGGAAGTTGAAACGGCAGCGCCGTCGCGAGGTCGTGGCAGACCAAAGCTCGGCGTTGTGCCCCGCGAAGTCACGCTGCTGCCGAGACACTGGGAGTGGCTCGCCACGCAACCAGGCGGCGCATCGGTTGCGCTGCGCAAGCTCGTCGACGAAGCGCGTCGTGCACGCGGCGACCGCGATCGCGAACGGCAGGCACAGGAACGCGCGTACCACTTCATGTCCGCGATGGCCGGCAACCTGCCCGGCTTCGAGGAAGCGACGCGCGCGCTGTTCGCCGGCGAGACGACGCAGTTCTACGCACGCATCGCCACGTGGCCCGAAGACATCCGCGATCACGCGATCAAGCTCGCATCGACGGACGATCTGCAAGGCTGAAGCGACGCGTCCGTTTTCTCGCGTCGCATCGTTCATTTTCAATCGCCCCGTTCCGGCCGCACGTCGTGCCGGAAGGGACTTCCTTTGCCCAGGAAATTCATCATGTCCGACACCGTCACGCTTGCGCCCACCGCATCGAAGCCTTTGTGGAAGACCTATTTCGCGCTGCTGCTGCCGATGATGCTCACCAACGTGCTGCAATCCGCGGCCGGCACCATCGACGGCATCTACCTCGGCCAGATGATCGGCGTCGATGCGATTGCGGCCGTGTCCGCGTTCTTTCCGGTGTTCTTCTTTCTGCTCGCGATCATCATCGGGTTGAGTACCGGCGCGACCGTGCTGATCGGGCATGCGTGGGGCGCGGGCGATCGAGCGAGAGTCCGCGCGATTGCGGGTACCGCGCTCGCGATGATGATGTGCGCGGGTCTCGTCATCGCTGTAATCGGTGGCATTTTCGCGGGTCCGTTGATGCATGCGCTCGGCACACCGACGAACGTCGTCGACGATGCAACGCGCTACGCGCGGCTGATGCTGGTCGGCATGCCGGTCGTCTTTCTGCTGTGGCTGACGACGTCGATGAGTCGTGGTGTCGGCGATGCGATGACGCCGCTATGGACGCTCGCGCTCGCGACGGCGATCGCGCTCGTCTGCACGCCGACATTGATTCGCGGATGGTTCGGTCTGCCGCGACTCGGCGTCGCGAGCCCGGCCGTGTCGACGCTGATCGCATTCGCGCTCGCGATGCTGTGGACGGCGCTGCGCTGGCGTCGCACCACGCATCCGCTCGCGCCCGATGCGGCACTGTGGCGCACGATCCGTATTGATCGCGGCATCGCGCGAAAAATTCTGCGGATTGGCGTGCCCGCGTCGTTGCAGATGCTGACGATGGCGATCGCCGAGATCGTGCTGCTCGGACTCGTGAACCGTCACGGCTCGCATGCGACGGCCGCTTACGGCGCGGTCAATCAGGTGATGAGCTGGATGCAATTGCCGGCGATGTCGCTGGGCATTACCGCATCGATTCTCGCGTCGCATGCGATCGGTGCGGGTCGTGTGGAGCGGCTCGGACGCATCGTGCAGACAGGGCTTGTCGTGAACGTTGTGGTCACGGGTCTGTTCGTTGCCGCCGCTTACGCGCTCGCGCCGACGATCCTCGGCTTCTTTCTCGCGGACGGCACGGTGATCGCGCTCGCGTTGCGGTTGCTGCATATCGTCGCGTGGAGCGTCGTCGTGCTGGGGCTCGCGAACGTGCTCGTCGGCACGATGCGCGCGAGCGGTGCGGTGTTCGCGCCTACAGCGCTCGCGATGTTCGCGATCGTTTGTATCGAGTTGCCGGTGGCGTACTGGCTGAATGCGCGCGTCGGTATGCAGGGGATATGGTGGGCGTATGCGCTGACGTTTGTGGCGATGTTGGGGTTGCAGGCGGGGTATTGCAGGGTGTGGTGGTGGAGGCGGTGGGGTTGACGTTACATACGGTGGAACACCGTGATCGAGGGTAGGCGCGTTTCGTCGCGCCTAGTCCTCGTCTTTTCGAATGATTCATGTCGCCCCAGCGACAACATCGCGCCCTAACCCACCCGCATCGACAACTCGACATCATCACCAAACGGCGTCGACAGATACCCCTTCACCGGCGACCGAACATACGCGAGATACTCGGGGCTGTAGTCCGCGTTATCGGCAACAACGAACGCACCCGGCCGGAGGCGGCTTTCCACCAGCGCCAGAATCTCCGGATACAGCGCCTTCGCCCCATCGAGCAACAGCAGATCGATCGAGTCCGGCAGATCGACGCTCAACGTCTGCAGCGCATCGCCTTCGCGAATCTCCACGAGATCGATCAGACCGCCTGCCGTCAGATTGCCGCGTGCCCGCGCGACCTTCGACGGCTCGAACTCGCTGGTGATCAAGCGACCGCCGCCGTTGTCGCGCAACGCGGCCGCGAGATGCAGCGTCGAGATGCCGAACGACGTTCCGAACTCGACGATCGTCCGCGCTCCGCCGTTTCTCGCGAGCATGTAAAGCAGCATCCCCGTCTCGCGCGAGACGGGAAGCGGAACGTCCTTCAAGCGTGCATACAGGTCGCGGTACGCGGTCTTGCTCTGCATCAACTGCGTACGCTCTTCGCTCGACATCGCCGCGACGGCGGGGATCGACGCCGGCGACAACGCGTCGGCCTCTTCGAACAAACGGTCCAGTAGCGGTGCAAGCGGATGGGTAGTGAGTGTGGTCATGCAAATCTCCATTCGGGTTAGCGTGTCCGTTCGATCATTCGAACGTGCCGCGAAATTCCGCCGACGCATCGCTGCGCGTGTTCAGTTCGAACATCACGCCGCCCGGCGCGCGGCAAAAGAAGCGCGAACCGCGTCCGTTGTTGAAGATCCCCGTTTCGATCTCGACGCCCTCCGCGCTCAGGCGCTCATACAGCGCGTGCACATCGTCGAGCGTCGGCAGTTCGAAGCCCACATGAAAATTCTTCGGCCACGCGGGAACACCGTCGCCGATGTGTTCTATCACCACATCGAAGCCAGGGCGCTTGAGGATGAAGGATTCGTCCCACGTGCCCGCGATCGTGAAGCCCAGATACTGCTCGAAGAATTTTGCGGTCGCAGGTGTGTCGGCTGAGGGGAAGCTCAGGTGATTCAGTTTCATGCTGACAGTCGTGTCGGTCATCGTCGTTCTCTCGTTCTCTCGTTCTTTCGTACTCTGGCGGCGGCCCCATGCCGTTTCCGCCCAACGACGCCAGAATATAAGCAAATGCTCACATTCAACAACTCGCATTGGAAGTGCACATAGACCGGCCTTGAAACCCCCATGAGGCCGCTGGTTGCGGACATAGGTGAACCTTGCCCGGACCCGGGTTGCTCACATTCGAGGGATTTCGTCGGATAGACCGGTATGCAGAACTGCAGTGACCTTGAGACTCCAGACTGGGTCAGGTCGGTATCGCAACGGCGGGCGCCGTGCGGTTGTCGATTGGAGAATCGAACCGGCGAAGCATTTACGGCATGTCTCGCCGGCCCGATGAATCATGGGCCGCGCCGGCCCCGCAGGTCAGCTGGTCAGAAACGCCAGCAGATCAGCATTGACCTGATCCGCATTCACGACGCACATCCCGTGCGACGCACCCGCATAGACCTTCAGCGTCGCATTCTTGACGATCTTTGCCGACAGTCGCGCCGAATCGTCGATCGGTACGATCTGGTCGTCGTCGCCGTGCAGGATCAGCGTCGGTACGTCGAACTTCTTCAGATCTTCCGTGTAGTCGACCTCCGAGAACTGCTTGATGCACTCGTACTGGGCTTTGATCGATCCGAGCATGCCCTGCCGCCAGAACTCGTCGATCGTCCCTTGCGACACCTTCGCGTCCGGCCGGTTGAAGCCGAAGAACGGAAGCGCGAGATCCTTGTAGAACTGCGAGCGATTCGCGACGACGCCCGCGCGGATGCCGTCGAACACGTCCATCGGCAAACCGCCGGGATTCGCTGCGGTTTTCAGCATCAGCGGCGGCACGGCGCTGATCAGCACAGCCTTCGCGACGCGTGCCGTTCCGTGACGTCCAATGTAGTGCGCGACTTCGCCACCACCCGTCGAATGTCCAACGAGTGTCGCGCCCTTCAGATCGAGCGCATCGATGACTGCGGCGAGATCGTCCGCGTACGTGTCCATGTCGTTGCCTTCCGACGACTGCCCCGAGCGACCATGTCCGCGGCGATCGTGTGCGATCACGCGGAAGCCCTTCTGCACGAGGAACAGCATCTGCGCATCCCAGGCATCCGCGTCGAGCGGCCAGCCATGCGAGAAGACCACGGGCTGTCCTGTGCCCCAGTCCTTGTAGTAGATCCCGGTGCCGTCTTTTGCTTTAACCGTGCTCATCGAATGTGCTCCTGTGCGACGAGGTTGAACGAATTCGACATCATGCCCTTCGCTATCGGCGCACGCAGCGAAGTGAACATGCTCAACGCGTGAGTCTGTCGCGAGTCAGCTTGCGCTGCGATTGCGACGGGGCGGTGACCGCATTTCTTCGGCGATGGTATGCGAAGATTTTCAACGCACCATCTTCCGCATCGACTCGCTTGCTTTCCAGAACGATCAGTCCTAATATCCGCACATCATGAGACGATCCCCACGCGCCGCCGCTGCTTCCCCGTCTTCGCCCGATCGCGGACGGCCTCGAGAATTCGACCTCGCCGAGGTAACGGAGGCGGCGGGCCGGGTCTTCTGGGAACAGGGCTATCACGCAACGTCGATCGAGACGTTGTGCCAGTCCACAGGCCTCTTTCGCGCCAGCCTCTACAGCACGTTCGGCGACAAACGCGGTTTGCTCGTTGCCGCATTCGATCACTACGCGGAAGGAGCAATCGCCCGCCTGAAACAAAAGCTCGAAGTGCCTGGGCCGCGTCGCGAAGTATTGCGACAGGCGTTGATGCACTACACCGAGATCGCCGCAAAGCTATCCGGGCGGCACGGATGCTTCATCACGAACACCGCCATCGAGTTGCTTCCTGCGGACGAAACGCTGCGCCCGCATATCGAAACGGCATTGCGCCGGATCGCGGCTCATCTCGCCACCGCAGTCGCGCGCGGCCAGCAGGCCGGCGAATTCGATGCGACGCTCGACGAGCAGGCCGTCAGCACTTATCTGCTATGCGTCATCCAGGGTCTGCGGGTGCTCGGCAAAGCGAATTTCCGTCAGCAGGATCTCGTCGATGTCGTCGACATGACGATGCGGGTGCTGGTCTAAAAATTTTTGTTTGTTTCTGGAACGATCATTCATGAATAAGCGGATCGAATTGCCCGCTGTCGCAGCCGGCGTGCAGGCATCGCCTGTTGCGGCGGGCGTTGCAACACCACGCAGCGAATACGGTCGAGGCGTATTGTTCTGCGTGATCGCGACGGTACTGATGGGCGTCATGTTTCCGGTGATGACGAATGCGCTGACGCACATCGATCCGTTCACGTTCACATCGCTGCGCTACCTGATTGCGGGCACTGCGTTTCTCGTGCTGCTGTCGATCAAGGAGGGGCCCGGCGCCTTGCGCGCGAACGGGGAATCGATGTCGCTTGCATGGTTGCTGGGGTCGGTCGGCTTCTGCGGGTTCGGTTCGTTTGTATTTCTCGGGCAGCAGCTTGCCGGCGCAGAAGGTGCGCTAACCGCCTCGATCATGATGGCCACACAGCCGATGATGGGCCTGATCGTCAACTCAATCGTCCGTCGCAGCAAGCCGCCTGTGTTCTCGCTGCTGTTCATCCTGATGTCGTTTGCAGGCGTGTCGCTGGTCGTCACGAAGGGGAACATCGCCGCCGCGCTGAACGAGCCGCAGCATTACTCGGCCAACCTGCTCATTGTTGTCGGGGCGTTATGCTGGGTGATCTACACGTTCGGCGCGTCGCATTTCAAAAACTGGTCTGCGCTCAAATACACGACGGTGACGACGTGGCTCGGGCTCACGACGATTATCAGCCTCAACGTGCTGCTGTTCGCGTTGCACGTCGTCCCGGTGCCGACGCCATCGGCGTTGCGCGCGATCGTGCCGCATCTGCTTTACATGGGACCGGTGGCGGGCTTCGTCGCAATCCTGTTCTGGAACATGGGCAACCGGATCCTGACGCCGCTCAACGGTGTGCTGTTCATGGACGTATTGCCTGTGACGACCTTCATCGTGTCGTCGCTCACAGGCGTCATTCCGGGGAAGGTTCAGATCGTCGGTGCATGCATGACCGGCGCGGCACTGATCTTCAACAATATCTATCTGCGGCGCCGCGCATTGAAGGTTCGGGCAAAAAACTGACCCAACGCCTCACTCAACCCGCCGCCGCGAAGTAATCACCGCCGTCGTAGAAATTCTCAGGTCCGCAAAGCACCGTTCACCACGGCACGTCCGCCTGCGCGACTGCATCACCGCAACGTTCGCCGGAACGGTCATCGAACCTCGCAGCAAACACGAAACCGCCATCACATGCGCGTCGAACGCGTTGCGGCTCACTGCCCGTGACATGAGCACGATATCCGTGTCGCCCAGCATAGCCAGGCTGCCCCTCCGTTTCCCATTTGAGTGGTCGCAGACAGGGCCTGATCCGGGCTCGTTGGTTTCAGTGAATACGCTTACATCAATCGCATTCCGATTAATTGCATTTCAATGCAATTTTTTTATCCCTATGCTTTTCTCACACACCGCCGCATCGGGAACCGGGAATGAACGACGTCGCATCCTTGCTGGCCGCACTGAAAACCGCGCTCGGAGACGATGCGGTGCTGACCGCCGCTGCCGATCTCGAAGGCTTCACCGAAGACTGGCGCGGCCGCTATAAGGGCCCCGCGACGTGCGTCGCGTTACCGTCGAATACGGCACAGGTGGCCGCAGTCGTACGCCTGTGCGCAGAACACGGCGTCCCCGTATTGCCGCAGGGCGGCAACACCAGCCTGTGCGGCGGCGCCGTGCCGCCCAATGAAGGCGTGCCGCCGGTGATCGTCAATCTCGCGCGGATGCGGCGCATCCGGCACATCGACGAAGCCAACGGTTCGATGGAAGTCGAAGCCGGCTGCGTGCTGAAAACGGTGCAGGACGCAGCCGCTGCCGTGCAACGCCTGTATGCGGTGAGCCTCGGCGCCGAAGGGTCGTGCCAGATCGGCGGCACGCTGTCGACGAACGCGGGCGGCACGGGTGTGCTGCGCTACGGCAATACGCGCGACAACGTGCTCGGTCTCGAAGTCGTGCTCGCCGACGGCACCGTCTGGAACGGTCTGCGTGCGCTGCGCAAGGACAACACCGGTCTCGATCTGAAACATCTTTTCATCGGCACGGAAGGCACGCTCGGCATCATCACCGCTGCGACGTTGAAGCTGCATCCGCTGCCGACGCATCACGCGCTCGCGTGGTTCGCGCCGCGCGACCCCGCCGCCGCGCTGCAGGTATTCGGCTTGTTCCAGGCAGCTGCCGGTTCACGATTGAACGCGTTCGAGATGATCAACCGGCGTCAGCTGGAACTCGTGATCGAACACGTCCACGGGCGGCGCAATCCGTTCGACACGCCGTACGAATGGGACGTGCTCGTTGAGCTCGCGGACACGCAAGGCGGCGACGAAATGACCGAGCTGTTACAACGAACTCTCGAGCAGGCTAGCGAAGCGGGCCTCGTCGCGGACGCGGTAGTCGCGAGCAACGACACGCAGCGCGCGACGCTCTGGGAGATTCGCCACAGCGTGTCGGAAGCGAACAAGAAAGGCGGCGTGGGTCTGACCACCGATTGCGCCGTGCCTGTGTCCGCCGTGCCCGCGTTCATCGAACGGGCGACGCGCGCCGTGCATGACATCGTCGACGGACTGGACATCCTCGTCGTCGCGCATCTCGGCGACGGCAACGCGCACTTCATTCCGTTCTTCGACTTCGACGCGTGGCACAAGCTGCCCGATCCCGCAGCGACGGCCGCCGCACTGCGCCGCTGCGTCAACGACGTCGCGCACGAACTGCGCGGCACGTTCAGCGCGGAACACGGCGTCGGGCAGACGGGCTTGAGCGAGATGGCGCACTACAAGTCCGACGTCGAACTTGCGCTGATGCGCAGCGTGAAGCGCGCGCTCGATCCTAACGACCTGTTCAATCCGGGCCGTCTGCTGCCCTGATCACTCGATACATCCCTTCTCCTGGAGCCGACATGAAACAGCCACCCGCATGCGATCAGATCCAACAGCCCGGCCGTCGCACGGTCATCAGGACTGCTCTTGCCGGCGCGGCCAGTGTCGCGTTTCCGTTCGTCTGGACGCCGTCGCGCGCGGCGAACAAGCGGATCGTCATCCGCGACGACGGCGGCATCTACACGAAGGCCTACGGTGCGGTGTTCTACAAGCCGTTCACCGAAAAGACCGGCATCGAGGTAATCGGCGTGCAGGCCAACGCGGAGCCGACCGCGCAGATCAAGAGCATGGTCGAGACCGGCAGCTACACGTGGGACATGGCGAAGATCAGCCAGCCCGCGATCCTGCTGCTCACCGGCGGCGGCAAGGAATACCTCGAGAAACACGGGCTCGAAGCCGATCCGGTCATCGCGAAGATTCCGAAGCAGTACATGTCGCCGTTCGGCGTGGGCACCAACGTCTACACGACCGTGCTCGCGTATCGCACCGACGCGTTCAAGGGCCGCAAGGCGCCCGGCTCGTGGGCCGACATGTGGAACGTGAAGGACTTTCCGGGTCGTCGCGGGTTGCGCAAGTATCCGTTCGATACGATGGAAGAAGCATTGATGGCCGACGGCGTACCGACCTCTCAGGTCTATCCGTGCAGCTTCGATCGCAGCTTCGCGAGTCTCGACAAGATCTCGAAGCACGTCGACGTGTGGTGGACGACGGGCGCGCAGGTCGAGCAGATGCTCGGTTCGGGCGAGGTCGACATGATCAGCACGTGGGTATCGCGTGCGCAGTCGGCGATCGCGAACGGCGCGCCGGTTGCGATCGTGTGGAACCAGAACATCTGGGGCTGCGACAACTGGTCGATCCTGAAGGGCACGCCGAATGCGAATGCGTGTCGCGAGTTCATCAAGTTCGCGTCCGATCCGAAGCGCCAGGCGTCGCTCGTCGAATACTTCCCGGCCGGCGTCACGCAACCCGAAGCGTTCAGCTTCATCAAGCCCGAGATCGCGAAGAACTGCCCGACGTTCGAAGCGAACATCAAGACGGGTCTGCATATCGACGCGAAGTACTGGCAGGAACAGCAAAGCGCCGCACTCGAACGCTTCAACCGCTGGGTGTTGACCTGAGCGTCGGAGTCAAACACCCGACACGCCGTCACTTCAAGGATGCCGTCTCCATGTCCGCCTCGAACCTTCAAATCACCGGCCTCGGCAAACGCTACGGCGATTTCGTCGCGCTCGCGCCGACCGATCTCGACGTCGCCAAAGGCGAATTCCTGACGCTGCTCGGACCAAGCGGCTCGGGCAAGACGACGCTGCTGAGTCTGATCGCCGGGCTCGCGCAACCCGACTCGGGGCAGATTCATATCGATGGTGTCGACGTGACGTGGGGCGCACCGTACGAGCGCGACATCGGCATGGTGTTCCAGAACTACGCGCTCTTTCCACACATGACGGTCGCGCAGAACATCGCGTTTCCGCTGCAGATGCGCAAGACCGATGCGAAGACCGCGCGCGACAAAGTGATGCAGGCGCTGGAGATGGTGCATCTTCCGCACGTCGCGGACCGCTATCCGCGCGAGCTGTCCGGCGGCCAGCAGCAGCGGATCGCGCTCGCGCGCTGCATGGTCTACCGGCCGTCGATCATCCTGATGGATGAACCGCTCGGCGCGCTCGACAAGAAGCTGCGCGATCACATGCAGCTCGAAATCAAGCGCATTCACCGTGACCTCGGCACGACGATCGTCTACGTCACGCACGATCAGGAAGAAGCGATGACGATGTCCGATCGCATCTGCCTGATGAACGCCGGATCGATCGCGCAGCTGGGTACGCCGGCCGATCTGTACTTCCGACCGAAGAACGTGTTCGTCGCGGATTTTCTGGGCGAGTCGAACCTGCTCGATGCGACCGTGACCGGCCGCGCCGGCAACCAGGTGCAGATCAGCGTACGCGGCACGCCGCAGGGCCGCGCGATGGTCTATGACCCGGCCATCGCCGACGGCAAGACGGTCAAGCTGATGCTGCGTCCGCAGAACCTGAAGGTGCATGACGGCGCCGACGAAAGCAGCATGCTGTCCGCGAAGCTCACCGACATCATGGTGACCGGCAGCATGACGCGACTCTATCTGCAGCCGCGCGAGGTCGATACCGCGCCGCTCGTCGCCGCATTCCCCACCAATCGGCTCGGCAGTGATTACGAGGTTGGGCAGACGCTCGGCCTGTCGTGGCTCGCCGCCGACGCCGTCGCGATCGCGGGCTGACCGATGACCCGCTCCGCTCTTACCGCACAAGCACCACGCGCGACATCGTCGTCCGCACCGAGGCCCCCGCGCTGGCGCACGTGGCTGAACCCCGGCGCGAAAGGCGCGCCGATCGTCGTGCTGCTGCTCGCGATGCTCGTCTATCCGGTCGGCCAGTTGCTGCTGCTCAGCGTGCACAACGGCACTGGCTTCACGTTGATCGAATACCGGCGCCTCTTCGCATCATCGGTGTATGTCGACGTGCTGTGGATCACGCTGAAGATCTCGCTGTGGACGACCTTCTTCTCCGTGCTGACCGGCTACCCGATCGCCTACCTGATCTCGTCGCTCACGCGCGAGCGCAAGAACCGGCTGCTGTTCTGGGTGTTGCTGTCGTTCTGGACGAGCTTTCTTGTGCGCACGTTCGCGTGGGTCGTGCTGCTCGGCCGCAACGGCGTGATCAACAAGCTGCTGCTCGCGCTCGGCATCATCGATCAGCCGTTGAGCCTGCTGTATCACTTCTCAAGCGTGATCGTCGGGATGGTGCATGCGCTGATGCCGCTCGCGGTACTGACGATGCTGTCGGTGATGGAGAACATCGACCGACGTCTGCCTAGCGCAGCGGCAACCCTCGGTGCGCGTCCCGGCACGGTGTTCTGGAAGGTCTACTTCCCGCTGTCGCTGCCCGGCGTCGCAGCCGGTGCGCTGATGGTGTTCGTCACGGCGATCGGCTTCTTCATCACGCCGACGCTGCTCGGCGGACGCCATCAAACGATGATCACCCAGCTGATCATCGATCAGGTGATGCAGGCGTTGAACTGGGGCTTCGCCGGCGCGATCTCGGTGCTGCTGCTGGCGGTGGTGCTGATCGTGTTTCTCGTCTACGACCGGATGGTGGGTCTGTCGACGATGGCCGGCGGCACAAGCACGCGCAAACCGGGACGCGCGGGCCAGTGGAACCGCAAGCTCGGCGACGCGGTGCTGACGTTGCTCGGCAACGTGACGGACGCTTTGATCAGCGTGTTCCCACGCCGACGCCGATCCGCACGCACTTCTGGACACAACGAAAGCCTGACACTACGCATCGTCGTGATCCTGCTGCTCGTGTTCCTCAGTGCGCCCGCGTTCCTGATGATCCCGCTGTCGTTCGATGCCGGCTCAGGCCTTTCCTGGCCGCCGCATGGTTTCTCGCTGCAGTGGTATCAGCAGATCGTCGATTCGCCGTTGTGGATGCAGGCGATCACGCGCTCGATGCTGGTCGGCATCGGCACCGGCATCCTGTCGATGCTGATCGGCACGCCCGCCGCGTTTCTGCTGGTGCGTGGCGGCATGGGCGGCAAGGCAGCAATGCTTGCGTTCGTGCTCGCACCGATCGTCGTACCGCGGATGATCATCGCGGTCGGCGTGTTCTATTTCTTCGCGAAGATCGGGCTAGTCGGTTCGTCTCTGGGACTGGTACTCGCACACACCACCGTGGCGGTGCCGTACGTCGTCATCACGATGATGGCCGTGCTGCGCAACTACGACACGCGGCTCGATCAGGCGGCGCACAGCATGGGCGCGCGGCCGTGGGCGACGCTGCGCCGCGTGACGTTCCCGATTCTCGGCGCCGGTCTGATGTCGTCGTTCCTGTTCGCGTTCGCCACCTCGTTCGACGAACTGACCATCGCGCTCTTCACGTCGGGCGGCATAAGCACGACGTTGCCCAAGCAGTTCTGGGACGAAATCACGATGCAGATTTCGCCGGTCATCGCCGCCGTGTCGACCTGCCTGTTCGCGTTCATCGCCGTGCTGATCTGGGTGGCCGATCGCCTGCGGCGTCGCAGCCTCGCTTCCTGACTAACAACACAGAGACACTTCATGCTTTCAGCCCAACACCTGAGCGGCGTCCTGCCGGCGATTCCCACTCCCGTCCATGCCGACGACACGATCGACGTCGACGCCACACGCACGCTGATGCGCTATCTGCTGAAACAGGGCATCGACGGCGTCGTGCCGCTCGGCGGCACCGGCGAGTACGGTGCGCTCGCGCGCGCGGAGCGCATCCGGATGGCGGAACTCGTCGTCGATGAAGTGGCGGGCGCGGTGCCCGTGATTCCGGGCGTGCTCGATCCGGGGTATCACGATGCGCTGCAGGCCGGCAAGGAATTCGCGGCGGCAGGCGCCGACGGTCTGCTGGTGCTGACGCCGTACTACACGAATCCGACGCAGCAAGGCATCCGCGATTACTTCATGCGTTACGCCGACGAATCGCCGCTGCCGATCCTGATCTACGAGATCCCGTATCGCACGCGCATCGCGATCGCGCCCGAGGTGCTGCACGAACTGTCGAAGCACGAACGGATCATCGGCATGAAGGCGTGCAACACGGACATGTGGCATTTTCTGCGGACGGTCGCCGGCGTCAGCGAGTCGTTCTCGATACTGAGCGGCGAAGACACGCTGTTTCCGCTGCACGTCGCGGCCGGCGCGCGCGGCGGCATCGTCGTCACGGCGACGATGCTGCCGACCGCATGGCGGACGATCCACCGGTTCGCGAGCGAAGGCCGCACCCAGGACGCGCTCGCGCTGCATCGCTCGCTGATCCCGTTGATCAACCTCGCGTTCGCGGAGACCAATCCGGGTCCGATGAAGTCCGTGATGGACCTGATCGGCGTTCACGCGCCTGCGATGCTCGCGCCGCTGGTGCAGCCCGCGACCGATCTGTCGGCGAAGCTGCGCGTCGAAGTCGAGCGGCAACTCGATCGCTTCGAGTGGCCGCAGTGAAACTCACAGACGTTCAGCGCGGATAACCCGACAGCCGCGATTTCGAAATCGACGTCGCGGCCACCTGCACGTGCTGCGCGAGTTCCGCTTCGACGCGTTCGCGCGACCAGCGCGACGTCGGCACCGAGATGTTGATCGCGGCGACGCCCATGCCGCCGTGGTCCGTCACCGGCGCCGCAACGGAAATATCGCCGAGCACGGTTTCGTTTTCGATCACCGCGTAGCCGCGTCGCGCGACCTTGCGCACGCGTTCGAGCAGCTTGTCGGGATTGGTTTCGGTGTAGTGCGTGAGCGGATCGAGGCGCGTTTGCGCGAGTACGTCGCGCACGCGGTCGTCGGACAGGCGCGACAGGATCGCGATGCCCGCCGCCGTGAACATCGCGGGCAGACGCGCGCCGACCACGATGTCGATGTTCACCAGATGCTGGCCCGGAAAGCGCGCGACGAACACGATGTCGGCGCCGTCGAGTTCGAGCAGATTGGTCGTCTCGCCGAGCCGTCGACTGATGTCGAGCAGGTACGGCGACGCCTTGTCGATCAGTTCGTTCGCGCGGACGTAGTTGTACGAGAACTGCAGCAGCTTGGTGGTGAGACCGTAGTTGCGCGTGTCGGGCACGCGGTACAGATAGCCGAGCACTTCGAGCGTGTGCACGAGACGCTGCGTCGCGCTGCGGTCGAGGCCGGATGCGCGTGCAATGTCGACGAGCGTCATGTGGCGGCTCGGACCGTCGAATGCGTGCAGCACCTGGAAGGCTTTTTCGGTCGAGCCGACGAAGAGCGAAGAACGGGGCGCGGGTGTCGGCTCGCTGGCCGCTTTGGTTTTGCGGGGCGCGTGGGTAGCACGTGGGGCACGTTGAGAACGTTCTGGCATGGCGGAACCGGTGTCGGGGCGTTTATCTGAATTATTGGATAGCAGTTACGTCAATTGTAATGCGATTGAATCGTCTGGCGGGTGCCGATTCGATACGCGCGGAGCCTTCATGCTTTCATGTGTGGCCGATTACCGGATCGCCGCGCGCAAACGTCTGCCGCGCCTCGCGTTCGATTATCTCGACGGCGGTGCGGAAGACGGCGATGCGTTGCGACGCAACGTCGACGCTTATCGGCAGTGGCTCTTCAAGCCGCGCGTGCTGACCGACGTGTCGCACGGTTCGATCGCGACGCGGTTCTTCGAACGCGATACGGCGGCGCCGCTGATCGTCGGCCCGACCGGACTCAATGGTCTCTTCTGGCCACGCGCGGACGAACTGCTCGCACGTGCCGCGAGCGATGCGGGACTGCCGTTCGTGCTGTCGACCGCGTCGACGTCGCTGCTCGAAGACGTACGCGCCGCCGCACCGGACGGCGACCTGTGGATGCAGCTGTACGTGTCCGACGATCGCCGCATCGCCGAGGACCTGATGCGGCGCGCAAGCGTCGCCGGTTTTTCGACGCTGGTGCTGACCGTCGACGTGCCGGTACACGGCAAGCGCGACCACGACACACGCAACGGTTTCAAACTGCCGCTGCGCGTGTCGCCGAAACTTCTCGCCGACTGCATCGCGCATCCGCACTGGTGCTGGCAGATCGCGCGGCAAGGTTCGCCGCAACTGAAGAACATTGCGCGCAGTGTCGGCGAACGCGACGACCTGTCTCGCCACGCAGCGATGCTCAGTCGACAGATGGATCTGACGCTCGCGTGGAGCGACCTCGACTGGGTACGGCGGCACTGGAGCGGCAAGCTGATCGTCAAAGGCGTGCAGAGCCGCGACGATGCGCGGCTCGCGGCAACGCACGGCGCGGATGGGATCGTGCTGTCGAATCACGGCGGACGGCAACTCGGCAGCACGTTCGCGCCGCTCGAGCTGTTGCCCGATATCGCGGATGAACTCGGCGACCGGCTCGCGATTTTCATCGACGGCGGCGTGCGGCGCGGCAGCGATGCGTTGAAAGCGGTTGCGTTGGGTGCGCGCGGTGTGTTGCTGGGGCGTGCGCCGCTGTATGGTCTTGCCGCACGCGGCGGCGCCGGTGTCGAACACGTGCTCGCTTTGATGATGGACGAGATGCGGATCACGATGCGGCTGCTTGGGTGCAATGAGATTGCGAGGTTGGGGGTGGAATTTGTGGGGCGTGGCTCGGTTCGCCGCGAGTGATACGGTTGTGTTCGGCGTGAATTGCTCTCTATCTGCCAGGCTGGTAGCGTCGGAACAACTGCTTGCGGTTGCCTACCGCACTGCCGATTGACCGCGATGCAGGTTCAAGCGACGATTCGGACTCCGCTTCGAAGTCGACGCCGGGCACAGGCCGGCACCACATCGCCACTCAAGGAACGCTACCCGATGCCACGCGCACTCTTCAGCTCACTCCCGGCACTGGTCTTCGCCGCAACCGCCATCACATTCACTGCGCTGTCGACCACCGCGCTCTCCGCCGAATCCCAACCCGTCACCGAAGACGGCGGCGTCCCCGCGTTCTACATGTGGACCGATGCGATCCCATCGACGCCCGGCCACATGCTGCGCACCGAACCGCTGACGTCCGAACAAAGTCTCGCGGACGCCGCGCAAAACATCCGCATCCTGTACACGTCGACCGACGGTATCGACAACCACACGCCGATCGTCGTGTCCGGTGCGCTGTTCGTGCCGAAGGGCACACCGCCACAAGGCGGCTGGCCGTTGATGGCGTGGGCGCACGGCACCGTCGGCAGCGCCGACGTGTGCGCGCCGTCGTTCAAGCATCGCAGCCCGCGCGACTCGCGTTACCTGAACTACTGGCTCGCGCACGGCTACGCAGTCGTCGCGACCGACTATCAGGGACTCGGCACGCCGGGCCTGCATCCGTACGGGCTCACGCGTCCGCTCGCGTACGGTGTGCTCGACAGCATTCGCGCGGTCGAGGGTGGCAGCTTCGACGTGTCGAAGCGGGTCGTCGTGTTCGGACAGTCGCAAGGCGGACGCGCGGCGTTCGCGACGGCCGTCTATGCAAAGGACTACGCGCCGGAGCTGGACGTCGTAGGCGTGGTCGCGACGGGCACGCCGTACGCGGCTCCACACGAACGCGCGGACGATGCAGAGGTTGCGAACGCGCACCGCTCCGTCGTGCCGACTTTCGCGTACGACATGCTGCGCCTGAGCACCGCGTCGATGCTCGACCCGTCGTTCGTTCCCGCCGACTACCTGAACGAGCGCGCGATGCCCGCGTTCGAACTCAGTCAGCGCGATTGCCTGCACGCGATCGAACAGCGCATCGTCGCGGACAAGCTGACGTTCGACAGCAGCTTCAAGCGCTCGCCGAAACCGATGTTGCACAAGATCAGCGAACAAGCCGCATACCCGACGCTGAAGTCCGGCATCCCGATCTTCGTCGGCACCGGTGGCAAAGACCGCGACGTGTTCGTGCCGGGCCAGGTCGCGCTCGTCAAGCATGCGTGCGAAGCGGGTGACCGGATCGAATGGCATCTCTATCCGGCGCTCGATCACTCGGCGACCGTCAACGGTTCGCTGCCCGACTCGACGCAGTTCGTCGCGCGGGCATTCGCGGGCGAGCGCATCGGCGGCAACTGCGCGTCGCTGCCGGCGTGGCCGGTGAATGCGTCGCAGGACAGCGCGTCCGCTGCCGGCGGAAACTAGCGCCCCCCTCTCTTCATCAAGCCGGCCGGCAAACGATTCGCGGTTTCGCATTTAACTTCGCATACCCGAGCAAATCGTTTCGCGGGCCGCGCTATAAAGCCAGTGTGCGCGCGACCCCGTCAACCTTACCCATCGAATCGCATCGATCGGTAAGACCGAACGCAGCGTCATCGAAAAAACCGCACCGAACGGTCTGTTCAGCCACGGCCTTTCGACACACGCGTTTCGCGACACCCTATCCGATCGACATCATTTGCCGGTCAGCGCATTTTCGTCTTGAAATTAACGCAATGCACTGCCAGGCTATGCGCCGGGCGCGTTTCAGCAGGAGCCCTTAGCTGTCACCCCACTCATCGCGATGGCCACGCTAGCTGTCGCGAGATCACAGACGAGGAACGTCCAATATGTGGGCAATCTGGATCATGATTGCCGGCGCGGCGCTCGCTTCTTTTTATGCGTTGTTGCCGGATGCCAATCTGGCCGGCCCGCCACCCGACATGCCCGCCGCGCTGGCAGGCGACATGGCGACCTACCGCAGCCAGCTCGAGAACTACGTACTGCAGAATCCGACGACGGTGGGTGCGGTGCCGCAGACGCAGTTCGTGCAGCCGGCCAACTGGAACTACACGTCGTCGCGCTGGCAGAACTACGTCAACAACAAAGTCCTCGTCGTGTACCCCGCCACGGGCGGCGTACCGTTGCCGCCCGGATTCCTCGGCGCGATGCTCAGGCAGGCCGGCTACTCGGTCGAAGCCGGCTCGTCGCAGAGCGGAGAGATCGTCAATCCACTGAACAACGGCGGCAACGTCACACTGCCGGCCGGCATGCCCCCACTCACCGACGGAACGCCCGTATGGATCGCACAAGTTTCCTGATGCGCCGCGCTGCTGCGCGACCGGCTCGATACGCTCGACCCGCTCGACGACAACGCGGCATCACGTTGCTCGAAACGCTCGCCGCGCTGCTGATCGGCGCAATGGTGATCGCAGGCATCGCGACGATGATCAACAGTTCGTTGAAGGACAGTCGCGATCAGCAGGTTGCCGAGTATCAAAAGCAGCTTGCGAATGCGGTGAATCAGGCGATTAATCTGAATTACGCGACGGTTCTCGACAACGTTCCGGCCGGGCAGATCACCACCTGGTCCACTGCCGACATGGTGACGCAAAAGCTGATCCCAGCCAGCTACGCGAATGCCCAAAACGCGTTCGGGCAATCTTATTGTCTGCTGTTGCAGCAGCCGGTCGTCGGACAGATCGACGCGCTGCTCGTCAGCACCAACGGCACCCCAATTCCCGACGCCGATATCGGTTATATCGCGGCGAACTCGGGTGTTGGCGGTGGCTTGATCAAGGCGGGCAATCCAGTTACCGCGATTGGCGCCTATGGCGGCTGGAGCACGCCGGTCTCGACCTGGAACTCGCAGACGTGCGCGGGCACGCCGGGCCATCTCGTCAGCCAGGTATTCACGAACGGTCCGGGCAATTCACCGGCCGACGATTTTCTGTATCGCAATGCGGTGCCGAACCGGCCGGATCTGAATGCGATGAATGTGCCGATCGGGTTAAGCATGGTCACGGCCGGCACCGGCTGTGCCAATTTCACCGCCACGTCCGCGCCCTTCGCGGCCGATACGAGCAATCACTTGCTGACGTGCATCGGGGGATTCTGGACGCCGACGTCGTGGCGCGAGCCGGTCGCCAATGTTGCCGCGTTGCAGACGCTGGCAGGCCAGGTGCCGGCCGAGACGCGTGTCACACTCGACAGCAAGCTGCCTTATACGTGGAACGGGACTACGTGGGTGCCGGTTGCGATCGACGACAATGGCGCGCTGAATTTCCCGAAAGTCGTTGCTGCGGGTAACCAATGCGGACTAGGACTCGACGGCAAAGCCCAAACAGACCCAGCCGCATTGCAGATCGGTGTGAATTCGAACGGCGAGGTGCTGTCCTGTCAAAGCGGTCTATGGGCAAGCACGGCAACTATTGTGCTCGGCACGATGGACGCCAACTGCCAGATCATCTACCCGGCCAGCGGGCCGCCGTATGACTACCCCAACTGCCTCGCGCCGAACAACGCGAATTCATGGGATTCAGTCTCCGGCACGATGAACAATTACGTCTACCGAAACGTGTCGCTCAAACGCAATGCGCTGATCACCGTAACGAGCTACGCACATATGAACTATGCGCAATGCGGCAAGTCGGGATGGCTGGGGCAACTGGCGCAGTATCTGGACATCATGGACTCGTCGAAAACGACGTCGTACGCGCACACGGAAATGCAGACACCTAATATCTCCGATGCTTCCGGAGGCGTGAGCATGTCGCTGAATCAGCCGTTACCGCCTGGCAATTACGTGATCAGTATCAAGACGAACTGGGGGGCATTCACGGGGCCGGGTACGAACGGAGCAACGTGGTTTTCCAGCTACTGTCCGGCGGGGGGTGGAACCGTCATCAATACGCCGCTAGAGATGGGGTGGAACGTGAGTACCGTGTATTGAGAAGGGTAAAGGCGGCGCGACCGTGGCGGTACGTCGCAGCACGTATCGCCGTCGCGCCGATCACTTTCTCTCCCGCGACGCGTCACTGAAACACCAGGTAACAAACTCTTGCGTCAAATCGACGGAATAGCACCACCCCGCGACACGTTCTGACTACAGCAGGCGCATTTCGTCGAGCCTTCATGTGCTCCGGCTATGCGTCCTGCCAGGCGAACCGATGGGGTCTACACGGTGTCGGCGCGGCGCCCCGCGTCGCGATACCGGACCGTCGAGCAGGACGAATTCATGCGCAATTTCATTGGACTCGGCATCGTGGTGTGCAGCTGCGTCGCATGCACGACGGCGGTCGTGCCGCAACCCGCCACGCAGTCATATTCACCGACCGCAGCAGCCGTGTCGCCCACGTGCCGGCCGGTCAACGCCACCGCGAATGTCGACGGCAGCCCGCAGAACCTGACCGGCCTCGCATGCAAACAGCCCGACGGCACCTGGCGGATCCAGCAGCCGGACGCAGGCGTCGACGTGCTGCCGCCATACGCGAACGATGCGGACTATGCGGACGACTATCCGTACTACCCGTATTACGACCCGTGGTTCTACGGGCCGCTCGCCTTCGGCTTCGGCGGATCGATCATCTTCGTGAATCATTTTCACCATTTCCATCATGGGGATCATGGTCACTATGGCGGACACGGCGGCTTTCATAACGGCTTTCACGGAGGCCACAGCTTTCATGGCGCTGGATTCCACGGAGGCAACAGCTTCCCTGGCGGCGGTGGATTTCACGGCGGCGGCGGACGTCGATAGTTCATGCAGCGAGAAGCCTCACGCAACCGTCGATGCAACCGCCGATGGAACCTCCACACCTCCGTCAGAGACGCGATGTGGTCGGCGGTTGTGTGGCTGACGATCGCGAGCGCCCTGTCGCTGTGGATCGCATGCGACGCTCGCGCCGCAGAAACGGAAACGGAAGCGGGCGCATCAGCGGCCACAGCGGAACGAAGCCCCGGCGTTCCACCGACGCAGGTCGGCAAGCTGCCAGTCGATCAGCAAGTCCGCTGGCTACGTCACGCCGCACAAACCGGCGCGCTTGAAAAACTCGACGACACCCAGCTGCTCGCGCTGTTCCAGTCGCTCGATCCGCTGACCGTACCGCGCTATATCGAAGCGGGACCAAACGGCTATCCGTCGTACGAGTTCACGATGATGCGTCGCGAGCGCATTCGCGGCATCTGGCCGAAGCGCGCCGATCACATGCTGGTGCGACTCACACGAGAGCCCCTGCGGATCTACGCAAAATGGCTGCCCGACGGCGCGCATGCGGGCCAGGAAATCATCTATGACGAATCCCGGCGCAGCAACGAAATCTACGGCCACCTGGGCGGCCTGCTGAACGTGATGCCAATGTGGGCCTCGATGAACGGCGCGCTCGCGCATGCGCAGTCGAATCATCAGGTGCGCGACCTCGGCACCGAGTTCATCGCGAGCCAGTTTCTCGCCGAAGGCAAAAAGTTCTCGGAGTCCGGCGTCATGCGTCCGGAGCGGATCGACGTGCAGACGATCGACGGTGTACGCGTCGTCGCATTCACGTACGAAACGCCCACGGGCCAGCCCGAGTTCTACGCGAAGAAGGAAACGCTTGGACTCGATCTGCGGCATCCGTGGTTTCAGACCGCCGAGTCCTACGACAACGAAGGCCGCCTCTTCGAAAAGATCGTGTTCGAAACAGTCACGCCGCAAACCTTCGACGACTCGACGTTCGATCCGAAGAACCCCGCATACCGCTTCTAGGCCGCGCGCAACACCGCGCTTCCCGCGCAAAATCCGGCGCGCCGGTAGAATGCCCTGATCCCCGCAGCCCACACCACGACGAACAATCTCGACTTCTACAGGGACGGGGAGTCGCCAGCGCCTGGCCGCGGACCCCGACGGAGGTAGCGAGTAGTGACCACCAGTGAACGAAAGCCTGGAACGGCAGCGGGTGTTTCTTCCAGTCGGCTCCCATCGATGACGCCGTCGCTGCCCGCGCGGCCCCTGCGCATTCTGCTCGTCGAAGACGATGTCGACATGGCGCGCCTCATCGGCCAGACCATTGCCGAGAACGGGTTTTCGCCACGGTTCGCCGCCTCGGCAACGGAGATGGATCTTCAATTGCGCGATGGCGACATCGATCTGATTCTTCTCGACAACATGCTTCCCGGCGAAGACGGACTTGAAATTTGCCGTCGCTTGCGAACCGTGTCGAGCCTGCCGATCATCATGCTGACAGCGTCCGATGATGACGGCGATCGCATCAACGCGCTCGAGCTTGGCGCTGATGACTACATCACCAAGCCCTTCAACTCGCGCGAACTGGTCGCGCGCCTTCGGACCGTCATGCGGCGGAGCCAGCTCGGACGAGGCGCCGACGCTGTGCGCCCTCGGACCTTTCGATTCGCCGGCTGGTGCGTCCATACCGTCGAACGTCAGCTCTATAACCCGGATGGCGCGCGCATAACGGCAACGAGTGCCGAATTCGATCTTCTTGTCGCCTTCTGCCTTAACCCGGGCCAGGTCATTTCACGGGAGCAACTGCTCGACCTGACTTATGGTGGCGCGGCCGGCCCTACCGAGCGAACCGTCGATGTTCATGTCAGCCGCATCCGTCAGAAAATCGAGGCCGATCCCCGAGAGCCGACGCTAATCAAGACCGTGCGGCTTGGAGGCTATCTGTTCACTCCACCGGTGGACGCGTCGTGATCGACAGCCTCAAACGATATTTGCCGAAGAGCATCGCGGCCCAACTGACCACTGTCGTTCTCGTGTCCGTTCTGCTGGGGGTGTTGCTGACGACAGCCACATTGAGCATCGTCGTCACGCGTTCGGGGATGCGAATGGATCCGGAAGCAAAGGCCGCGTCGGAAGCGGCCCGCATCGCGACCATCGTCAAAGAGGCGGCGAACGCCCGCTCGCCCGAGCAATTGGCGAATGTGATCGCCGGTGCGCAATCAAGCACGGGCTCTGTCCGGCTGGTGTCAAAACGGGAACTGCCTGACGCCTCGGGCGAGGCGAGCAGCTACGTGAAGCGAGTGTCCGCCGGCTTGCGGCAGAGCTGGCATATCGATCCCATTGCGATGGCCACGCATTCGATCGCCGTCGATATTGGCGACGGGCGAGCGCTCCTGTTTCAGGAATCCGAACGGCAATTGCTGCAGACGTTTATCACCGTCCAGGCGATCGTCGGTATCGGCTTGATTGTCGTCGTCGTTCTGGCACTTTCGATCTACGCGATCGGTTGGGTCACAAGACCCTTGTCGACGATCGCCCGGGCAACCCGGGCATTTGGGCAATCCCCGCACAACGACGACCCGCTGGACACCAGCGGCCCCGCCGAAATTGCACAGGTTGCGGAAGCGCTCAACGACATGCGCCGACGCATCCGCAAGCTCGTCGACGATCGAACCGGCATGCTGGCCGCGATCAGTCATGACCTGCGCACGCCGCTGACGCGTCTCAAGCTCCGTTCCGAGCGCGTGACGGATGCCGGGACACGCGCCGCCATGTTGAGCGATATCTCTGCCATAGACGGCATGGTCCGCGGCGCATTGACTTACTTGCGTGATGGAGGAACGTCGGAGGCATTGCAACTTGTCGATCTTCCAAGTCTGTTACAGACGATATGCGATGCGTACAGCGACATCGGATCGGATGTCGTTTACTCCGGCCCGGCGCGCCTGAATTTTGTCTGCCGCCCGGAGGGGCTGACCCGCGCAGTCATGAACATCATCGATAACGGCGTAAAGCATGGAACTCAGGTCGGGGTTTCCCTTGAACAACGAGGTCCGGGTGCAGTCGGAATCGAAGTCTGGGACAACGGCCCCGGCATTCCCGCAGACCTGCGGGAGAAGGTATTCGAACCGTTCTTCAAGGTTGACAGCGCACGCTCGGTGGCGAAGAGCGGGTTCGGGCTGGGCCTTTCCATTGCGAAAGATATTGTTGATCGCCAGGGCGGCACGATCACCTTGTCCGACAGGTCGCCATGTGGATTGTGCGTGCGCCTATCCCTCAGAGCAGATTTTCATCAGAGCGGCAGCGATGATTTGCCAGCTAGCAGACTGAAGATGCCGCCGTCGACAACACACGTTTCGGCATAGCAGCCGTCGGCTTGAGGCATCGGCCGGATTCCCCGTGCGCACGTCCCGCAGCACGCTGCAACATCTCTAAATATCACTAAACATCCGGCAGCATGTGCTCGCTCTACATTAGGAGCGCTTGCTTCCGTGATGTCGGCCGGCTGCGCCGGGGTCCGGAATGTCACGTTGACGCTCAAGGACTCATGCCATGCAAAAAGCTATCAGGCGAAACGCCTTTCGTACCCTTCTCTTATTTCATTTCCTCGGTATTGCTCTGTCAGTCGGATCGCGCTTCGTCGACTTCGTGATCGAGAAGCAGACCGAAGATTCCAGTCTGCAAATGCTCACGTTCGGTCGCGATCTCACCGGCGTCACCGCGCGAACGCTCACTGCCCCTGGGTTCTGGCTGGTTATCGTGACAGGCGTAGCGATGACCCTCCTGCGATACGGGCGCCGACCACCGATCTGGGTGTGGATAAAAATAGGGCTGACGGTCGTGGGCCTGGTCGTAGCCTCCGCGCTTGTCGCACCTGCGTTGCAGGCTTCGAGGCAGTGGGCTCACTGGAGCGTTGATCACAATCAACTGGCGCAACAGTTTGTGCAGAGCGCGTCCCACGCGTCCTTTTACGGGGCAATAGTCTTCACGCTGTTTCTCATCAATCTTCCCGTCGCGATCTGGAAGCCGTTCCTGTCGGTCAAGCCGCCATTTTCAGGCAGCAAAAAAAGCGAAGCCCAAGCGATCGTCGAACAGGCAGGCGGCACGGCTTCGAACTCAATCCCTTCTGTCAAACAAGTCAACCTCGGGAAGTAAAAATATGCTTCGCAAGACCCTGCTGCTGCCCTTCTGCATCACTGTCATATCAACCGTCGCCTCCTTCGCACACGCGCAGGGAATCGATTTCGACAAGACGGCTTTTACGGCTCAACAACTCGCGCCGAATGTCTATACCCTGACAGGCTCGCCAGGTACCGACCCCGGACATCCCGAGGCCGCTGGAGGACGCATCGGTTTTATCGCCGGTCCCGATGGTGTGTTGATGGTTGACGCGTCCTATGCGCCGCTCGCACCGAAGGCACTCGCAGCGATCCGCAAGATCACTCCGGGGCCGATCCGCTATCTGGTCGACACCCATTCGCACCCGGACCACACCGGCGGCAACCCCTTTTTTGCCAGACAGGGCGCGTTGATCATTGCGCGGGAAGAAGCATGGCAAGACCTGAACCAGCCGCCACCACCCGCTTTGCTCGCGGCGATCGGCCGCGCGGCGTCTTATACCGATCCGGCCCGGCTGCCGACCATCACCTATGGGCCGAACTCGATGCTGAAGATCCGGATGGATGGCGAGACGATCGATATCATCGCCGCGCCGCCCGGCCACACGAACGGGGACACCCTCGTGCGGTTTGAGAACGCGGACGTCATGATGATCGGTGATATCTATCGGAATTATGGCTATCCGTTTGTCGATCCTGCTCATGGCGGCACGTTCAAGGGCATGCTCGCGGCGATCGATCTCACGCAGAAGATTGCTGACTCAGGAACGAAGCTGGTGCCTGGCCACGGCGGCATCATTACGCGGGACGACCTGGTTCCGTACCGGGAAATGATCGTGGCCGTTGCCGCGCGTGTGCAGGCGATGATCGCCGCGGATCGTTCGCTCGATCAGGTCCTGGCCGCAAAGTTGACGGCTCCCTACGATGCTCGCGTCCGCGGGGGACTCGATCCCCTGCCAGCAGGCCTTGGCAACAGCGCTGACCGCTTCATTGGCGCCATATATGCCGAGATCAAGAAGAACGGCCCGCTTTAAAGCGCACACAGGAAGTTTCGATGGGGGTGCCGACATGCGCGCAGTGATGTTGCGAATCGCCCGCTTCGCAGCTGACTCGAGAGCGCTCGCTCCCGCAAACGCTCGCATGACGGAGTGGTCCATTTCAACGTCGGCCTGGGAGATCACGGCATGGGTTACCGCCGCAGCTGGAAGCAAATCGTGTTGAGCAGTTCGCTCCTGTTAGTGGCGACTCCAAAGCCCGCATTCGCCGTTGACCTTGTCCTGAATCACCGCATTTCCGCCGCGCTGGCCAATGAAGCGGTGGCCGCTGTCGTGTCCACCTGTGCAGTCAGGGGCTACACGGAATCCGCAACCCTCGTGGACATCGATGGCGTCCCCGAAGCTACGTTGCGCGGCGACGGAGCGGGAGTACATACGCAGGAAAGCGCGAGCGACAAGGCGTACACGAGCGTCAGCTTGAAGATCGACACCTTGACGCTCAAGGGGCAGGTGCAGAACACGGTCGCCCCCGGGGGACCCTTCTCGAAATTGCCTCATCTTCTGCTGTTCGGCGGTGGCGTCGTCATCAAGCTTGGATCTGAGACCATTGGCGCAATCGGCGCCGCTGGAGCGCCGGGAGACAAGATCGACGACGCCTGTGCTCACGCGGGTTTAGACAAGATCAAGGATCGCCTGGTCCCGTGATCTTCTTCCGCCACCTCGGAGGCGCTTGCGATCGGTGTCGAGATTCACTTAGGCACCGCGCGCCACACCCCGCGCAAAACCCGGCGCGCCGGTAGAATGCCTGATCCCCGCAGCCCACACCACAATGAACGATCTCGACTTCAACTGCACGATGTGCGGCAAATGCTGCCACGGCCTGCGTCTCGCATTGACCGTCGACGAAGCGCGCGCGTGGCTCGCGCGCGGCGATCGCGTGGAGCTGATGTGCGAGGCGATTCCGTGGCCGGTCGAACCGGACGCGGACAACCGCGAGGCGAACTACCGTCGCGCGCGCTCATTCCCCGCCACGAGCGGCACGTTGCCAGTGCGCATCGCGGTGCTGCTCACCGGTACGTTCGACGGTCCTTGTCCGAATCTCGGCGCGGACATGCGCTGCGGCATCTACGAAACGCGGCCGCACGTGTGCCGCATCTATCCGGCGGAGATCAATCCGTTCGTCACGCTCGATCCCGCGAACAAGGGCTGCCCGACCGATGCGTGGCACGGCGAACCGATGCTGCGCGAAGGCAGGCTCGTCGATAGCGAAGTGCAGGCGGTGATCGATAGCGCGCGCGCAGCCGGCGAGCGCGACGTGCCGGCGAAGGCGCATCTGTGCGCGACGCTCGGCATCGATCGCGCGGCGCTCGCGAACGAGGGCTTCGTTACGTACACACCGGAACCGCGCGCGTTGCTCGATGCGTTATCCGATGCAATCGATGCAGCGAAAGCGCACGCCCAAACGCACACGTCACATCAATGGACGTTCGTATCGAACCGCCGCGAAACCATCGGCACGCTCGAATCGGTCGGCGCACAGGCGAACGTACCGGACGCGACAAACGCATACGGCTACCTCGGATTCTTCGCAGCGACGTAATCGAAGCAACGCATTCGCTCACTGCGCCCGCGATACATCACGTAAAATCGGCACATCATTCGCCAACCCTCGCACGCATGTCCGCGGATCCCTCACCACGCAACCAGGAAGGCGTCGCCGTCATCGACCGCGCATGCGCGATCCTGTTCGCGTTCAAGCCGACCGACAATGCGCTCACGCTCGCCGAACTCGCCGCGCGCACCGGCCTCTACAAGAGCACGCTGTTGCGTCTCGCGGGCGCGCTGATCCAGCATCGTCTGCTGGTGCGTCTCGACGACGGCCGCTATCAGTTAGGACCCGCCACTTTTCTGCTCGGTGCGCTGTATCAGCGCAGCCTGAATCTCGGCGACGTCATGTTGCCATTGATGCGCGAACTCGCCGAAGCGAGCGGCGAGAGCGTGTCGTTCTATGTGCGCGACGGTGCCGTGCGCGTGTGCCTGCATCGCGTCGATTCGAAACACGCGGTGCGGTTTCATGTGCATGAAGGCGATGTGCTGCCGCTCGAAAGCGGGTCGGGTGGTCAGACGCTGCTCGCGTTCGGCGGCGAACCGGGTGCGGCATTCGAGCGGATTCGTCAGGATTTCTATTGCGTGTCGATCGGCGAGCGCGATCGCGACACCGCCGGCATCTCGACGCCGGTGTTCGGCATCCAGCAGACGCTGCGCGGCGTCGTCACGCTCGCGGGTCCGAGTTCGCGCATCGACGATGCGTTCGTCGCGAACAATCTCAATGCGCTGTTCGATTGCGCGGCGCGCGCGACCGAAGCACTCGGTGGCGACGCGCGTGCGTTGCGTGATGCGCAGCGGGCACAGCGATCGAAGTAATCGCGCGCATCACCCCAGGTGCCGTTCCGCCTCACCGGTATAACGATACGCAACCTGCCTTGGCATAGGCCCCTTGTTCCGCTCATGACGTCCGCGCTGCTCCCACGCATGCGCGAGAATCCCGACCGCACGCGACAGACAGAACACGCCGCGCGCCAGCTCTGCCGCAAACCCCAACTCTGCGTAAATCACCGCGCTCACGCCGTCGATGTTCATCGGCACCGGCTTGCCCTTGCGCGCGTTTAACAACGCTTCGATGCCACGCGCAATCGCTGCATAACGCCCGACGACGACACCCGCCTCCACCTGTTCATCGACGAGCGCCAGCAAGCGCGGCGCACGCGGATCGACCGGATGAAAGCGATGCCCAAAGCCCGGCAGATATTTGCCGCGCGTCTCGATGAACGCATCGACGCCCTGCTCGATCGCTGCATCGAACGGCGTGCCCGCATCGATGCGTTGCGCGATCTCGTCGTACAGTTCGACGGCCTGCTGTCCGGCGCCGCCGTGCACGTCGTCGAGTGCGTTGATCGCCGAGGCCATCGCGCCGTTCAGCGGCAGCCCGCAACTCGTCGCCATCCGGGAGATCGCGATCGACGGTGCCTGCGGCCCATGATCCACCGATGCGACGAGCGCCGCTTCGAACAGCTTCGCCTGCGCGTCGCCGGGCAGTTCGCCGCGCAGCATCAGCCAGATCATCTGCGGAAAACTCACGTTGCCGATCAGCTCCTGCACCGGATAGCCGCGCATGCGGATCGAGCCCGGATGGATGTCGATGATCGACGTGCTCCAGTAGTCCGCGCACAGCGCAGCGGCGTCGAGTTTCTCGGTCATATCAAATCACTCCTTCAACATGCAGCCGGTCGATGTGCGCGTCGTCATAGCCGAGCTGACCGAGAGCCTCGCGCGTATGAGCGCTAAGTTCAGGCGCCGGCGTCGCAGGCGCGGCATCCGCGCCGCTCACGCGGAAGCCCGCACGCGTCACGCGCTGCGGCGCTTCGCCAGGTTGTGCGGGCAGCTCGCGGATAAAACCACGCGTCGCGAGATGCGGATGCGCAAGAATCTCCGGCACCGACAGCACGCGACCACCCGGCACGCCGCGTTCGAGCAGCTTCGCGTCCCAGTTCGTCGCGCTGTCGTGTGCGAGCGCCGCTTCGATTTCGACCTTCAATGCCGCGCGATTCTGCTTGCGCACATCGCGTGCGGCGAAGCGTTCGTCGGTCGGCAGATCGGGACGGCCGATCAGTTCGCACAGGCTCACGAACTGCCGCGTCTCGTTCGCCGCGATGTTCAGCAGGCCGTCGCCGGTGCGAAACGTGCCGGACGGCGCGGCCGTGAAATTCTCGTTGCCCATCGGCGTCGGCTCGACGCCCGCGTTCAGATAGTTCGACACGACCCAGCCCATCGTCGCGAGCGTCGCTTCGAGCATCGACACGTCGAGCATCCTGCCCTTGCCGGTCGTGCGCGCATCGACGAGCGCCGCGCAGATACCGAACGCCGCCGTGATGCCGCCGACCGTGTCCGACACCGGATAGCCGACGCGTAACGGCGCGCTGTCCGCGTCGCCGGTCACGCTCATCGCACCGGACATCCCCTGGATGATCTGATCGTACGCCGGCCGGCGCGACAGTTCGCCGTCCGCGCCGAAACCGGAGATCGCGCAATAGATCAGTTGCGGACGGACGGCCGCGAGCGTGTCGTAATCGAGGCCGAGTCGCGCCATCACGCCGGGACGAAAATTCTCGACGAGCACGTCGGCGGTTTTCACGAGATCGAGCAGGATCGCCTTGCCGCGCGGGTCCTTCAGATTCAGCGTGACCGACTGCTTGCCCGCATTCACCGCGACGAACGACGCGCCCATGTTGCGCGCCGCCGCGTCCTTGTCGGCACCGAGACGTCGCGCGAGATCGCCGCCGTCGGGATGCTCGATCTTCGTCACGTCGGCGCCGAGCAGCGCCAGTTGATACGCGCAGAACGGCCCGGCCAGCACGTTCGACAGATCCAGCACCTTCACACCCGCCAACGGCAACATCGTCGCTCCAGTCTGTTCAATCGTGTTCACTGTGTTGTTCACCACTAGATCTCGTCGAGCGTGCGGCCGTTCGTGCGCGGCCCGAAAATCCCGATCGCCGCCATCACCGCAACCATCGCCACGCTGATCAGCCCGAACACGCCGGGCACACCTGCATGCCGCAACGCGAACGCGATCATGAAGCCGGAGAACATCGCGGACAGACGCGACATCGAATAGACGAAACCGACGGCCGTCGCACGCATCCGCGTCGGGAACAGTTCGGTCTGGTACGCGTGATAACCGACGGAAAGCAGCGTGCCGCATAGCGTGATCAACACGCCGAGCACCATCAACGCGGCAGGCGACGTCTGCATCGCGAACAAGCTGCCGAACACCGCGATGCCCAGCGAAGACAGCACGATCAGCGTCTTGCGCTCGATCCGATCGGCGAATGCGAGACCGAGCAGCGGGCCGAACGGATTCGAGATCGCGATCACGAACGAGTACATCAGGCTGTGCGTGATCGTCACGCCCTTCGATACGAGCAGCGTCGGCACCCATGACGCAAAACCGTAGAAGCCGATCGCCTGAAACAGGTTGAAGACAAGCATCGTGATCGCGCGGCGGCGATACGGCGGCTGCCAGATTTCGCTGAAGCGGGCACGCGGTTGGGTCGGTTCATCGAGCGCATCGGCGGGCGGCAGCGCGCGGCCGTACTCGGCTTCGACCTTCGCTTCGAGCTTGCGCATCACCGCTTCGGCTTCGTCATGACGACCCTGCTGCGCGAGCCAGCGCGGACTCTCCGGCACACGTCGACGAATCGCCCACACGACGAGCGCACCCAGCGCACCAATGATCACCACCCAGCGCCAGCCGTCGATGCCGAACGGCGTCTGCGGCACAAGCCACCACGCGCACAGCGCCACCGACGGCACCGCCGTGTACTGCACCAGATGCACGAACGCGAACGCCCGCCCGCGCAGATGCTTCGGCACCAGCTCGCTGACGTAGGTGTCGATCGTCACGAGTTCGACGCCGACGCCGATGCCGGCGATCAACCGCCACAGATTGATCGCGGACGAGCTGGTCTGGAACGCCATCACCAGCGTCGCGAACGAGTACAGCAGCAGCGACATCGTGAAGACGGCGCGGCGTCCGTAGCGGTCCGCGAGGCGCGTCAGAAAAAACGTGCCGATGAAGAGACCCGCGAACGATGCCGCGACGAACGCGCCGAGTCCGGAGAAGCCGAAGAACGACGCGGTCGTCGTCGAGTACAGCCCGCTCTTCACGAGGCCGGGGCCGACGTACGCGGTGAAGAACAGATCGTAGAACTCGAACCAACCGCCGATCGACAGCAGGAACACCAGCATCCACACCGTGCGCGTAGCGGGCAACCGATCGATCCGCGCGTTGATGCGCGAACCCGCGCCGACAGCACCGGGTCTTGAACTGGGCGACGCGTGCGCAGCGTCGAGCGGGAAGCTGGCCATGACAGGATCTCCTTTGCGCGTCGGGCGAGCCTGACGCGGTATCGACACGTCGTTCTATCTGATAGAACGACGTTCTATTTAATGTAACGCATGATAGCGCGCCGCTGGTCCGGTTGAGGACCAGGGTTTTTACTTGGGAAGTGACTGGAAAAAGAGACCTGCGGCGACCGCTACACGCGTTGTGACCACACCGACACACCAGCCGGATCGATCGTGAAACGCTGCGGTTCGTGCTCGCGGATGCGTGCATCGTCGCTCGCGAATTCGAGCAACGTGCCGTGGATCCGCACGCCGACGTAGCGTTCGCCGCGACGCAAACCGATCGTCTCGACGATGCCCGTATGCGGACCATCCTGCGCGGCGACGATCGCGCGCGACGCGATGCGCCACATCACCGGTTGCCCGGGTTCGAGTGCGTGGTTCGCCACCGTGTCGAGTTCGAAGCCTTCGCTCGCGGTAACCCGTCCCGGCGCGCTCGCGACACCCGTGCCGACGTTGTGCAACCCGAGCAGTTCGGCGACACGCATCGTCGCCGGTTGTTCGAACACGTCGGTCACCGCGCCGGCCTGGATCACACGACCCTGATCGACGACGAGCACTTCGTCCGCGAGCAACGCGGCTTCGTCGGGATCGTGCGTGACGATCACCGTCACCGCCGAAATCTCGCGCTGCAACGCGCGCAGCGACTGCTGCAACCGCCGACGACGCGGCGTATCGAGCGCGGCGAACGGCTCGTCGAACAGCAGCAACTGACTGTGCCGCGTCAGCGCACGCGCCAGCGCGACACGCTGCCGCTGACCGAACGACAGCTGATGCGGCAACCGCTGCGTCAGCGTCGCGAGGCCCAGATGATCGACCCAGTAACGCGCGCTCGCCGCATCCGCATCGACTGGAAACGCGAGTTGCTGCGCGACCGTCATGTGCGGAAAGAGTCCGTAGTCCTGCGGCATGTAGCCGATCTGCCGACGCTCGGTCGGCAACGCGCCGAGGTCCAGCGTGCCGAGCGCGACGCGGCCCGCGTCGTTGCGCTCGAGACCGGCGATCAACCGCAGCGTCAGCGACTTGCCCGAGCCCGACGGGCCGATGATCGCGAGCCGTCGAGTAGACGGCGACCACGCGACGTCGAGATCGAACGTGCCGAGCGTGCGGCGCAGTTCGAACGCAAGGCGTGGCGGCTCGGCGGTATCTTCGCTGCGGTCTTCGTCTGCCGGCACGACCAGCGGTTCGTCGCCGTTCACGAGACGCGCGGTGACGTCATCGATACGCACGCGACGTTGCCAGATTGACAGCGCCGCGCAGACGATCGCGATCGCGAGCGTCGGCAGCAGCAACGGCATCATCGCCGGCAGCCCCTGGCCGCCGAACACGACGTACGTATAGACCGGCAACGAATACGGGTGATACGCGACCATCACGGTCGCGCCGAATTCGCCGAATGCGCGCAGCCACGCGAGCGCGAGGCCCGCGCGAATCGCCGGCCACGCGACCGGCAGCGCGACACGAAAGAAGCGACTGCCCGCGTGATGACCGAGCGTCGCGGCGACGTCTTCGAACACGGGATCGACCGACGCAAAAGCAGAGCGCGCGGCGATGATCAGAAACGGCGCGGCGACGAAGGTCTCCGCGAGCACGATGCCGGCGAATGAATCGGTGAGCACGCCGCCGAACGCCTGGCCGATCCAGCTATACGGCCCAAGCAAAAACAGCAGCAGCACGCCGCTCGTCAAAGGCGGCAACGCGAGCGGCAACTGCACGACAAAACCGAGCGCGGCCATCGCACGCGACGACGAACGCGCGAGCCAGTACCCGAGCGGCACGCCGCCAACCAGAATGATCAGCGCCGACACGCTCGCACTCGCCGCCGACACACCGACCGCCGACCACGTCGCGCGCCAGTCGACGCCGGCCCAGTCCGCGTGACCGATCTGCGGAATGCTCGCGAGGAACGGCGCGCACAGATAAACCGCGAGCAGTACGGCGAGCCAGCGCAGCGGGCGCGCCGCGCCTGGCCGCACTGCTGCGGCTTGCGTCATTGCGCGGCGTCGATGACGGCTTGCAGCGACGGCGGCAGCGCCTGGCCGTTACCCGTCACGGTCGGCTTGACCACGTCGACGCCGTGTTCCTTCAACAGCGCGCGGCCCTTCTCGCTCAGCAGGAAGTTGACGAAGCGCGTTGCACCGGCGGAATTCGGCGCGTCGGCGAGGATCGTCAGCGTGTAGCTTGCCTTCGCCTGCAGTTCCGGCGCCGGACGCAGCGACGGGATTTTCAGGTCGGAGGTTTCGGTCGAGTAGAAGAAACCCGCGTCGAGCTGGCCCGATTGCAGACGGCCGACCAGCGTTTCCTCAGGCAGCACCTGCTCGGGATTTTCCGGCGCGCCGAGCGTCTTCTCGACGAGGTCCGGCTGCTGATACAGCTGCGCGGCCTTCGTCATCATCTCGACGGTGAACGCACCCTTCGGATCGAGCTTCGGATCCGTGCGGCCGATGCGGATGCCCGGCTCCTGCAGCACCTTGTCCCAGCGCGTCGTCTTGAAGTCTTTCGCGAAGCGGCTCTTCGGGTTGTAGCCGATCATCAGCGGCGACTCCGCGAAATTCACGTACCAGCTCACATGATCGCCGTTCGCCGCGCCCATCAGGCTCGTATTGACCTTCGGGCTCGCACTGATGAACACGTCGCCGCGCCGCAGCTTGCCCTTGATCTCGTTCGCGATCTTGTTCGAACCGGCCGCGTAGCCACGGAAATGCAGGCCCGTTTCCTTCTCGAACGCCGGTCCGACACTGCGCTCCATCAGATTCACCAGCGAGCCGGCGTACAGCACGTCGACGGTATCGTCCGCCGCGTACACGTTGCCCGCCGACGCAGCAGCCGCCGCAGCCGCGACGATCGCGATGGACATCAGCCATTTGCGCATCATGAGATTTCCCGTAGCGTTATAAAGGCCCATATATTACGACGTCTGAAGCGCGCGCGGCATGGGGTTGGACATAGTGTCGGTATAGAGGGATCGGAGGGCGCTTCGGCGCGTGTTGCCGGGTACGCTCGCGGTCCTTGCAACGCCGCGCGGAACACCGCAAAGTGGGACTTACACGCCTTCCCGGCGTGCGTCGTCGCGTGCTATCGTTTAAGCACATCGAGCGGAGAGGGCCGCGCGTCGAACGGGGTTCGCATGCGGCTAAATGTCTCACGCAATCGAACCGGATTCACGAAGGGATTCACCACTGCGAGCGTCGCCATGAGTGATGTGCGCCACCATCTGAGCCCACGCGACCGCACCGAGCTGCTGTGCTGGCTGACCTGCGGAAGCCTCGGTGCCTTCTATCTGAACGAGTCCTGGCCGGACGCGTCGTTTCACGTGCAGGCCGCGCACAAGTGGCTCGACCGGCACCGGTGCGAAGCCGACTGGCTGAGCGTCGCGCGGCTGTCTGCACTTGCGCTCGAAATCGCGCGACAGCACGCGTGGTTCATCGACGCGGCATGGGCACGCGACGCCGTCGAGGAAATTCTCGACACCGACGATCTGAACTTTGAAGCGCGGCTGGTTGTCCAGGTGCTGGCGGACTGCGAACGCGCGCTGGCGGAGAAGCGGCCGAATGACTGAGCGCCAGTCGATCGTCAGCGCCCCGGCGACAGAATCATCCCGTTGATCGAGCACTCCACCGCATCGACATACGACTGCGCGACGACCTGAGCGGGTAAGCCCGGCGTCGGGTCGAGCTTCAACTGCAGCAGCGTCTCGCGGACCCAGCCGGGGCTCACCGCATTCACGCGCAGACCGCGCGGCAGATCCGGCGCCGCGCCCTTCACGAAACCCTCCAGCCCTTCATTGACCAGACGACCGAGCGCGCTGCCTTTGAGCGGCCCGTCGAAACGGCCGCTCGTCAGCGTGACCGAGCCGCCGTCGCGCAACGACGTCAGCCCGTGACGAACCAGCGCGATCTGGCCGAGCAATTTGGCCTGCATCCCTTCGCGGATGAAGTCTTCGGTCAGATAGTCGAGCGGACAGAGCGGCGCGCTCGCCGCACAGCAGACGATCGCATCGATCGCGCCGATCTGTGAGAACAGCGCATCGATCGAACGGGCGTCGGTGAGATCGATTTTCAACGCGCCATTGCGCGACGCACGCACGATCTCGTGACGCGCTTCCAGCCGCGCCGCGACCGCCGTTCCGATCGTGCCACCCGCGCCGATCAACAGGATCTTCATCGGACTCTCCTTGCGGCGTATGCCGCGCTTCCTTCGTGACTACCGGCAGCCGAGAAACAGCTTGTACACCGGATTGTCGCTCTCTTCCCAGTACGGGTAACCGAGCGTCGCGAGAAAGCGGACGAATTCGGCGTGATCGGTGTCGGGTACCTGGATGCCGACCAGGATCGAACTGTAGTCGGCGCCCTGGTTCCGATAGTGGAACAGGCTGATGTTCCAGTCCGGCGCCATCGACGACAGGAACTTCATCAGCGCGCCGGGACGCTCCGGAAACTCGAAGCGGAACATCCGCTCGTCGCGTGCGAGCGGCGAGCGTCCGCCCACCATGTAGCGGATGTGCTGCTTCGACAGTTCATCGCCCGTCAGGTCGACGGTCGCGAAGCCGTGTGCCTCGAAGCTCGCCGCGATCTGCGCCGGCTCCTCGCGGTTGCGGATCTGCACGCCGACGAAGATGTGGGCGGCCTGCGCATCGGCGATCCGGTAGTTGAATTCCGTGACGCTGCGCGTGCTGCCCACCAGTTCGCAGAAACGCCGGAAGCTGCCGCGTGCTTCGGGGATCGTCACCGCGAACACCGCCTCGCGCGCTTCACCCACTTCCGCACGCTCCGCGACGAAGCGCATCCGGTCGAAGTTCATGTTCGCGCCGGAGGTGACGGCCACCAGCGTCTGTCCTTCGATCCCTTCGCGCTCCGCGTACTGCTTGGCTCCCGCCACCGATAAGGCACCGGCCGGCTCAAGCACACTCCGCGTGTCCTGGAACACGTCCTTGATCGCAGCGCACAGCGCGTCGGTGTCCACCACCAGTACGTCGTCCAGATACGCCTGACACAGCCGGAACGTTTCCTCGCCGACGAGCTTCACAGCCGTGCCATCGGAGAACAGACCGACTTCAGCAAGCGTGACCCGCTCGCCTGCCTTCAGCGACTGCGCCATCGCACATGAGTCTTCGGTCTGTACGCCGATCACCTTGATCTCGGGGCGCACCGCTTTCACGTACGCGGCGATCCCTGCGGCGAGCCCACCCCCGCCGATCGGTACGAAGATCGCGTGGATTGGTCCCTGGTGCTGGCTGAGGATTTCCATCGCGACGGTTCCCTGACCGGCGATCACGTGCGGATCGTCGAACGGGTGGACGAAGGTCAGGCCACGCTCCTGCTGCAATTGCAGCGCGTGTGCATACGCATCGCTGTACGACTCGCCGATCTGCACGACCTCAACGGTCGGACCGCCGTGCGCGCGTACTGCGTCGACCTTCAACTGCGGCGTGGTCACGGGCACCACGATTACCGCCTTCACACCCATGCGTGCCGCCGATAGCGCGACACCCTGCGCATGATTGCCCGCCGACGCGGTAATCACACCACGTGCGAGCGCATCGGGCTCGATGTGGGCCATTCGGTTATAAGCGCCGCGCAGCTTGAACGAGAACACCGGCTGGTTGTCCTCGCGCTTCAGATAGACCGTGTTGCCCAGTCGTGCCGACAGCGCACGCGCCGGTTCCAGCTCCGTCTCGCGCGCAACGTCGTACACCTTCGCGGTGAGGATTTTTTTCAGGTAGTCGTAGGGCGCGGGAACGGCGTCGGTATCCGTGTCGGTGTCGACGGTTTCCGTGCGCTCGGGCGCGAGGACAGCAAGTGAGGACAAGGCAAACTCCTGGTTCGAAAGGTTCAGCACCAGGAGGCGGAAACAAAAAACCCGCCTCGTGGGGCGGGTTGTTGTGCAGACCGTAAGACGCGCGCTAACCCACCATTCGTAGAATGGAGCGAATAATCAGCGCGATCGGATGGGCCTGGCGGTTCATGGGTTCGATCTTCGTCGATCGGTGGATGGGTTGTCAATCCCGGGCTGCAATCATTTCGTTCGCGACAGCGCGAGCCACAGCCCACCGCCGATCAACGTCGCGCCGCTCGCGCGACTCATCCAGCGCACCCGCCGACGCGACAACGACGCCCCCGCGCGCGAACCGAGCAGCGCGTACGAGCTGTCGGACAGCGCGGCGACGACCATCGACGTCGCGCCCATGATCAGCACCTGCACCGTGAAGCCGCGAGCCGGATCGATGAACTGCGGGAAGAACGCGCCGAAGAACAGCAGCGTCTTCGGATTGCTGAGCGACACCACGAAGCCCTGCAGAAAGAATCCGCCGCGCGGTTTGCGGGGCGCGGACCCTGCATCAAGATCGCCGGAAGCCGTCAGCAGTTTCCAGCCGAGCCACACCAGATAAGCCGCGCCGGCAAGACGCACCCACGTGAACCACTCGCCCATCGCCGCGACCAGCGACGACAACCCGAGCAGCACGACGCCCACCATCACGACGAGCCCGACCTGAATTCCCGCGACGTTCAGCAGCCCCGCACGGCGTCCATGACGCATGCTGTTCGCGACGACCAGCGTCACCGCCGGACCCGGCACGATCACGATGACGATGCAGGCCAGCAGAAAAGCGAGATAGACGGACAGGGACATGACAGGCTCCGGCGAAGGGTGGCAGTGACGATGAGCCTATCGTCTCATCGGGCGGCGGGCATTTCAACTGCTGCGCTTCGTAGTCACGTCACTGCGAGGTCACGTGAAATGCCGCTTCATCTCATCCTGAAAACAGCCCGACCCATCCTGCGCGGCGCGGCCGTCCTTCAGCGCGGCAAGCAACGACGCCGGAAATCGATCGTCGCCGATATCGGCCACCCGTTGCAGGATCTCGTCCTGCGCGTCGCGCCGAAATTGCGCGATCTGTTCGGCGGAATCGCGCCGCCACTCGAAACCCTTGTCGTTGTACATCGCGACGCTGCCGAGCAGGTCGATCAGTTTTTGCACCTGCGATTCAGCCACGTCTCTCTCCCCTCGACCGACTTATCCCCATCTTCTGTTCGCAACACTGTGGATAAGCGGCTGCAATCCCACGTAACCGCTTGATCCTGAACGACTGTGTGCGCGCGGCGCGCGGATGGGCACACGCTATGCGCAAAGCGAAAACGCCTCGCGACGCGCAATCTCGTCGTTGCCGTACACGCCCGCAGCAGTGCAGTCGGTCGCGACGCATTCGAACGTGCTGTCCTGAAACGTGAACACGAAGTGGCGCAGGCGGTTCGTCTCCGACGGCGGCCCCCACGAATCTCGCACCAGCGAAGCGTTCAGCACTTCGTGCGCCGCATACGGACGCAGCCCGCGCGACGCGAGCGGATGCGCAGCGAGATCACCATCGTGCGGCGGCCCGAACTGATGGAACGCCGCGTCGCTCAGCACGACGACGCAGAACGGCTCGTCGTCTTCGGCGAACGGGCCGAGCCGGTCGTACTCGCTCTCACCGATCCGGTATGCGATCGCCACGCGCCGCTCGTTGGCGACCATGAAAGGGTCCGACGCATCGGCGGCGGGAACGGGAACGTCATCGAGCAGGACCACGTGGTCTTCGTCGGTGGAATCGACGGCTTCGGTCATCGGGTTTTACCTTTTACCTTTCACTTGACAGCGTTGAACGGGGTGCGGCATCGCGGCGGCGCTGCAACGCGAAGACCACCACGACGAAAGCCTGAAAGTAATGCCGCTGGACGATGGCCGTCAACAACCGGTGACGCGCGTTACACTGCGCGAGTCAGCCTTACCCCCATCGTTTCAGTCCTTGTCCTGATGAGCACCTCGCCTCGCACCGCCCTCTCCACCCTGCTACGCGACATCCGCGCGTGCACCGTCTGCGCCGCGCATCTTCCGCTCGGGCCACGGCCGATCGTGCGTGCATCGGTGGATGCGCGCGTGCTGATCGTCGGCCAGGCGCCCGGTGCGCGCGTGCATGCGAGCGGCATTCCGTGGGACGACGCGAGCGGCAAGCGGCTGCGTCAATGGCTCGGCGTCGACGATGCAACCTTCTACGACGAGACCCGCATCGCACTTGTGCCGATGGGCTTCTGCTATCCGGGCAAAGGACGCAGCGGCGACAATCCACCGCGTCCCGAGTGCGCGCCGCTGTGGTTCGAGCGGCTGCGCTCGGCGATGCCGCGTATCGAACTGACGGTGCTGATCGGTCAGTATGCGCAGCGGCATGTGCTCGGTGCTCAGCGCCATGTGTCACTGACCGAGACGGTCGCCGCGTGGCGCGAGCATGGCCCGTCGATGGTCGCGCTGCCGCATCCGTCGCCGCGCAATATCGCGTGGTTCAAGCGTCATCCGTGGTTTGATGACGAGATCGTGCCGATGTTGCGCGAGCGGGTCGCGGAGGTTTTGGTGGAGTGAGGGGCGGCGGTGTTGCGATGGGCGTGTCGCCGCATCTACAGCGAAAGCTTGTAGCCCTCATGACTCGCGACGAACCCGAGCCGATCGTAGAACCGCTGCGCATCGATACGGCGTTTGTCTGTCGTCAACTGCACAAGCCCACAACCGCGCGAACGGCATTGATCGACGGCCCACTCGATCATCCGCTGCCCAAGACCGGAAGCACGGCGAGGCACCGCAACACGCACCGCTTCGATCTGGCCGCGCCACATGCCGTGCCGCGCGATGCCGGGAACGAACGAGAGCTGCAACGTCCCGATCACTTCGTCACCATCGACGGCCACCACCAGACGCTGGTTCTTATCCGCTTCGATCGCATGAAAGCCGGCGACGTAGACGGCATCGAGCGGCGTCGAGAGATTCTCGCGCTCGTGGCCGAGTGAATCGTCTGCCAGCAGCGCGACGATCGCGGGAAGATCGGCAAGCGTGGCCGAGCGGAAAACGATCTGTTCCAAGTGCGAACTCCTGAAGCTTGAACAACTATCTTGCGTGGAAACGGTAGCCGAAGCCCCGTGGGTAAAACCTGAACGCCGCCAGCGGACTTGCAGGCTCGTCGCAGCGGTCGCGGCGCGCGTTCACCGGAAAGTCCGTGCGCGTCGCTCAGCGTATCGGCGATCGGGCAACCTGCACAGCCACACATCGAGGAAAGCGCTCCATTGTAATGACGTCCCGCCTCAAACAGCGATAACCGACCATTCGAATGGTATAGCCGCCGCATATATCAACTGCGTTTCGAATGTATTTTTCATCTGGATCGCGTTGCACTACGATGACGGCGCCCCACCGTTCGTTCGCCATCCGGCAAGGAGTATTCGAGTGCTTTCTCATCGCATCGCTGCGACCGTCGCGTCCGTCGCCGTCATCGCGGCCTGCTGGGCCCACACCGCGCAAGCCGCGCAGGACGAGTCCACACCACGCATCGCCGTCACGCAGACCGTCGAAGACCTCCCGCTCGATAACGGCAACTTCCAGCGCGTGCTGTACTACGGGCCCGAATCCACGGTGCGCGGCGTGATCGTGATGTTTCCCGGCGGCGCCGACGACATCGGCATCGAACGCAACGGCACGATCCGCGAAGGCAACAACTTTCTCGTGCGGACCCGCGAACGCTGGGCACGCAAGGGCTATGCGGTGGTCATCGTCGATGCGCTCGATCGTCAGTCGATGCGCGGTCAGCGCAGCACGTCCGCGTACGTCCCGGTGCTGAAGAAGATCGTCGCGTTCGCGCACCGGCACACCGATGCGCCGGTCTGGGCGATGGGCACGAGCCAGGGATCGATCGCCGCGATGAGCGCCGCGTCGCATGCGGAGCCGGGCCAGCTTGCGGGCGTCGTACTGACGGAATCCGTGTCGATCCTGGGCCGCTCGGGTGAGACGGTATTCGATGCGCAGCCGGAAAACGTCCGCGTGCCCGCGCTCGTCGTCGCGAATGCCAGCGACGCCTGCAAGGTCGCGCTGCCGACGATGGCCGACAAGATCGCGAAATCGATGCGCAACACGCACGTTACCGTGCTGCACGAACAGGGCGGCGACGCCGCGACGCCGAACACCTGCGGGTCGCTGTCGCCGCACGGCTACTATGGGATCGAGGACAAGGTCATCGACGACATCGTGGGCTGGATGCGCGAGACGGAAAAGGCATCGACGAACTGAAGCAAACTGACGCGCATTGAAACGCATCGAAGCGAATTAAAGAGCAAGACCCGGAGTGTACGAACGTGGTATCGGGACTAACGTAGCGGTATGGGTGCAGCGCAGTCGCCGCGCCCCCCACCACCGATACTGATTTCGATTCCGGGAGCCGTCATGAAGCTTCATCTGACCACGATCGCCACGCCGCTCGACGACATGCTGCTCGTCACCGACGAGTCCGCGCATATTCACGCATTCGAATTCGCCGATCACCGCGCGCGGCTGCATCGTCTGCTGCGCGCACGCTACGACACCTACGAACTGATCGACGCGCCGCCGTCGCCCACACACGTCACGGCAATCGACCGCTACTTCGCCGGCGATCTGCACGCGCTCGATTCGCTCGTCACCGATACCGCAGGCTCCGATCTCGAACGCCGCGTATGGGTTGCACTGCTCGAGATCCCACCAGGCCGCACGAAAACTTATGGCGAACTCGCACGCGCACTCGGCTTCACCGATCCGCGCGCAGCGATCGATATCGGTGCGGCCGTCGGCGCGAATCCGGTCGAGGTGATCGTGCCGTGTCATCGCGTGATCGGCAGCAACGGTGAACTGAAGGGTTATGCAGGCGGCCCGCATCGCAAGCGCTGGCTGCTCGAACATGAAGGCGCGCTGGCTCCGGTGAACGATCTGTTTGCTGCACGTTGAGCAAAGACGTCATGCCGCGATGCCGATCGGCGTTGCTCAGACGTCACGCCATCGCATCGCGTGTGCGGTAGCGTACACATCGAACGCCCCGCTCCGCGGTTCGCGAATCCGAAGCGGGCGCCGTACGCGCGCATCGCGCACGCCCGGGCCTATGTTTGAAACGGTAATACCCGCGCGCTGCCGAGAGGCCACAGCGACGTTCTTTCATCTTGTTCGAAGCACGCGAACCCAGTAGCTTAGGTCATGCGCTTCCCCAAAAGCGCGTGTGTGATCTTTAGCGGCCTCGTCGTTTGTCGACGAGGCTTTTTTCTAACCACCGCGTGCTCACACTCAATCGCGATCAGGCGCCCCAAGCGGAAACAGCGGCCTATACGGCCGGGCCTCATCGACCGCACGCGCAAACGACGGCCGCGCGAGCAGCCGGTTCCGGTACGCGATCACGTTCACGAACGACGCATCGATCCGGTGCGACCAGTCCGCGTAAAACAGCGACGGCGCCGCCGCACAATCGGCGAGACTGAAACGGTCGCCTGCCGCCCACTCGCGATCAGCCATCGTCCGGTCGAGCCATGCGTATGCGGTATCGAGCATCGCGCACGCATCGGCGACGCTGCGCGGGTCGCGCTCCGTCGCCGGACGCAACGCGTCGTAGACGATCCCCTGCTGCGGTGTCGACACGTAGTTGTCGAAGAAGCGGTCCATCTCGCGGACCTCGAGCGCGGCGTGCGGATCAGCGGGCAACAGCGCGACAGGCCCCGGATAATGCAGCCCGAGATACTCGACGATGATCGACGCCTCGGTCACCACGCACGCACCATCGACCAGCAGCGGAAAACGCTTCATCGGCCAGAGACCGGCGAATTCGGCCATCAGTTGCGGATTGTCGTGCGCGAGCACGCGCCATTCGAACGGCGTGTCGTTTTCGTACAGCGCGATCAGCGCCTTCTGGCAATAAGAGGAAAAAGGATGGGCATAGAGCTTCAGGGGCATCGTCGTCACCTTGCGTCGTGAAAGAAACGCGACCCCATTGCCATTGCAGCAGCGAACAGGCCGCACTCCACCTGACGACGAAGGAACGAGACGGAAATCGACATCCGCCCGATAGATTTTTTGCGGCAGCCTGCGTGCCGCTGTACCGCGACCGAAACGCTAGGCGTCGGTGACGAACACATGGATGGGGTTGTCGACGGGCAGCACGAAGTCGTTGATCCGGCCCGCGCGCAGATCGAACAGCAGGTGCTCGACGGCGGCGAGCGTCGGATTCGGCGCGGCCGCACCCGCGCCGCGCGACGTGAGGTCGTTGCGTATTTCCAGAAGCCGCGCCACTGCGCGACCGCGAAGCATGAACATCTGTTCCATCGTTGCCCCCGCATTGCCCGGGCGATACCCGCAGCGGCGCGAGCCAGTGCTTCACTCTGCCGGTCATTCGTATGAAGTAGTCTACCGCAGGCAATCTGAAATGGTGCGGAGCGTCGCGTCCCCCCGCTGCAGCGCGCATTGCCTCGCCACACCGCACGTCATACTCTGGACACTTCCCCAATCAGGGCCGCCCCGATGACCTCACCCATTTCCGATCTACGCGTACTGCTCGCATCGATGCAACCGGTACTCGACGACCGTCAGGTCGCATTCGTATCGATCGATGTAAAAGCGGAGGTGTCGTGGGATCCGCTCGGCCCTGACGTCGTGGCGACGTTTCGCGAGCGGGAAGGTTTGACGTTGATCGTCGAACTGAACGCGGCGTTAAAAAGCGGCGTGCCGATCCTGTTTCGCGCCGCGTGGATCACGCTGACCGTCCACTCGGATCTCGAAGCGGTCGGTCTAACAGCGGCGTTCGCGAATGCGCTCGGTGCAGAGGGAATCAGCTGTAATGTGGTCGCGGCTGCGTATCACGATCACATCTTCGTGCCGCTAGCCGACGCGCAGCGGGCAATGGCCGCGCTTGAACGGTTGCAGCGCGACTCGGCGGCCCAGACATCGCGCTAACTGAAACGAAAATGAAGCGAAAGGCGCAGCAGCACCTGTGAATCAAACCACGTTCAATAAGCAAAGCTGATCGGCAACCCACCACGCGGATGCGGAACCGTACCCATAGGCACGCCGTAGATCGCACCGAGCGTCTCACCGTCGATCAGTTGCGCAGCCGGCCCGTTCGCGAGCAGCCGGCCGCCCTTCAACGCGATCAGGTCGTCGCAAAAGCGACCCGCCATGTTGATATCGTGCAGCACGACGACAACGCCGAGCCCGCGTTGCTGACTCAAATTACGCACGAGGTCGAGCACTTCGAGCTGATGCGCGATATCGAGCGCCGAAATCGGTTCGTCGAGCAGCAGGCATTCGCTGTCCTGCGCGACCAGCATCGCGATCCACGCACGCTGCCGTTCGCCGCCGGAAAGACTGTCGACGGTGCGGTCCGCGAAGCGCAGCAGATCGGTGAGCTGCATCGCTTCGTGCACCTTGTCGCCATCACGCGACGTGAAGCGACCGAGCGCGCCGTGCCACGGATAGCGGCCGAGCGCGACCAGCTCGCGCACGGTCATCCCTTCGGCAGCCGGCGGCTGCTGCGGCAGATACGCAACCTTGCGCGCGAACGCACGGCTCTCCCAGTCGCGCAGCGAGCATCCGCCGAAGCGCACGGTGCCGCTCATCGGTTCCTGCTGGCGCGCGAGCAGCTTGAGCAGCGTGGATTTGCCCGAGCCGTTGTGGCCGATCAAACCGCACACGCGCCGCGTCGGCAGCGTGAGGGTCAGCGGATGCAGCAGCGTGCGCCCACCGACGCCGAACGATACTTCGTCGAGTTCGTACATCGGCGCATCGGCCGTGTGGTGGCTGACTTCGGTGGAGGCCGCTTCGAGCAGCGAAGGGTTCGCGTTCATGGTGAATCCGTTCAGGTCGCGGACGCGACGAGCGGGCCCTGCTGCACGTCGCGCGTCTGCGCCGTGCCATGATAACCAGCCTGCAGTTCATCGCCGCGACCCTGTTCGGCCACCTGGCCGAAATCGAGCTTGATGTAGCGATCGGCGAGATGGAAATAGCGGTCGTCGTGGGTAATCACGAGGACGGTCTTGCCCTTGGCCTGCAACTCCGGCAGCAGGCGTTTATAGAACACGTCCTTGAACAGCGGGTCCTGGTCGGCGGCCCATTCGTCGAACACGTAGAACGGCCGGTCCTCCAGATACGTGACGAGCAGCGCGAGCCGCTTGCGCTGCCCTTGCGACAGATCGATCGTCGAGAACGCGCCGTCCTTGATCGTCACCTTGTGGTCGAGCTGCAGGTACTTCAGATATTCCAGCGCCTTGCCGTCGACGTCGGCGGACTGAATCCCGAGCAGGCTATCGAACAGGAAGAAGTCGCTGAAGACGACCGAGAAGTGCTGGCGATAAACGTCGGCATCCGCTTCGTCGACCGGCTTGCCGTTCAGCAGGATACGACCGCCCTCGGGCGGATAGAGGCCGACCAGCATCTTCGCGAGCGTGGTCTTGCCGCTGCCGTTGCCGCCGATCAGATAGACGATCTCGCCGGGCTTGAACGACAGGTTCACCGGTCCCAGCGTGAACATCTCGTTTTCCTTTTCGCGGAAGTAACGATGCATGACGCCGTCGAGCACGATGCTCTCGAACGACGCGGGGGCTTTCGCCGGCTTCGCGGTGTCGAGCGGCAGATCGGCATTGACCTTCTCGATCCGCTCGAATGCGACCCGCGCCGAGCCGACGTTCGGAATCGCGGACAGCAGCGCCTCGATCGGCATGATCATGTACAGGAACACCATCGCGTAGCCGGACATCACGTGCACGTCGACCGGGAACAGCCGCGCGACGACGAACAGCGTAATGCCGATAAACGCGAGCAGGATGAAGCTGCCCCAGCTCGCGGCCGCCGCATACAGCACGTAGCCGCGCGTGCGCTGCACGCGCACCGCTTCGACGTTGGTCGCGAGCGTGTTGTCGATGAACGTCTCGCGGCGCTCGCGATGCAGCTTCAGTTCCTTCGCACCGTCAAAGAGCGCGCGGAAATGCTTGACGAGATCGTCCTCGCGGCTGCGCGATGCGCGCAGATGGAACAGCGCGCGCTTGTTCGCGAGCCGGAAACCAATCGAGCCGATGCAGATCGTGACGATCGCGAACAGCAGGATCTTCCACGACAGATAGCCGAGATACGTGAGGCAGCCGACGATCACCGCACCCTGCATCGCGAGTGCCGGCATGCTGATGAACAACATCACGATCGAGTCGAGGTCGCCGGTCAGCACGGAGATCGAACGCGCGGCGCCCTGCTGTTCGAGATGCCGGTACGACGCCTCGCCGATGCGGCGGATCGTGCGCATGCGCAGCGTCGCCTTCGCTTTCTGACCGAGATACATGAAGAGCGTCTGCGACAGCGTGCGCGTGAGCAGCACCACGACGCCGAGCGCGAGGAATTCCAGGCCGAGTACGCCGAGCCGCTCGCGCGACGCGCTGAGTGCCTGGTTGATCAGTGCGACCAGACCGGCGTTGCCGAAGCCGCTGATCAGGCTCGTCACCAGCGCGATGAACAGAATGCCGCGAGACTTACGGGCGAGTTGCAGAAGCAAGTGCATGGGACCTCTGATATGTGTACGTCATGAACCGGTTTAATCTCGCGAGCTGCGGATGAACATCGCAACGATCAGATAGGCGCCGCCCAGCAACGTGGCCATCACGCCCGCCGGCATTTCCTGCGGAAACACAACCCAGCGGCCGAGCCAGTCGGAGGCGACCATCAACGCCGCGCCGAACGCAGCGGAAATAAACAGCAGCGGCATCGCGCGCCGCACGCCGAGCAGGCGCGTCATGTGCGGTGCCATCAGACCGACGAACGACAGCGGACCGATCACCAGCGTCGCGGCGGCGGTGAGTAGCGCGCTCAGCAGCAGCAGCGTCACGCGCGCGACCGTGATGTTGACGCCGAGCCCCCGCGATACCGCGCCGCCGAGCGGCAGAATCTCCAGCCAGCGCCGGCAGAACGGCACCGCGACGAGCGCCGCCAGTGCCGCGACGGCCACGACGCCCGCCGCTGTCGCGCTGACGTTGTAGGTCGACCCTGCAAGCAGATTGTAGAGGATGATCACGCGCGGATCGTCGCTGGCCATCGCCAGCGTCGACACGGCCTGGAACACTGCGCTGATCGTCACGCCCGCCAGCACCAGCGTATCGGGTGCATATGACGAGGCGCGGGCAAACAGGATCAGCGCGCCGAGCGTAAGCACCGCGCCGCCCGCGCACCATATGAGGTACGTCGGCACGCCGGGATGCGCGGTCAGAAAAAGCGCGCCGGTCAGGCCGAGTGCGCCGCCGGCGGTGATGCCGAGCAGATCGGGACTCGCCATCGGATTGCCGGTCATCCGCTGGATCACGCCGCCAGCAAGCGCGAGCAGCACGCCGACGCCCATCGCCGCGACGACGTGCGGCCAACGCAGGAACAGCAGCGCGGCGACGCCCTGCGGTCCGCTGACGTGCCAGCCATCGAGTCCGCGTCCAACCGCAAGCGACAGCCCGATCGCGACCGCGAGCAGCACGATGCTCGACACGCTGATGGTAATCAATGCACGCGTCGACAGCGGCGCCGGCGATTGCACGACCGTACGCGTCAGATCGGGACGACCATGCAAGCGCCGCAACAGCAGCAGCAACAGCGGCGCACCGAGCAGCGTCGTCAGGGCGCCGGTCGGAATCGGCTGGCCGTACAGACCGGAGAACTGCTGCGCGAGCTGGTCCGCGAGCCACAGCAGCGCAGCGCCGAACAGCGGCGCCCACAGCATCCGGTCTTGCAATCGGCGCGCGCCTGCAAGACGCGCGAGCGTCGGCGCAGCCAGCCCGATGAAACCGATCACGCCGACCGCGCTGACGACGAACGCCGTCACGAGCAGCGTTAAAAACAGCGCCGCGCCGCGCGTGAAACGCAGCGACACGCCAAGACTGCTCGCCACCGCGTCGCCGACGTCGAACACCGCCATTGGACGCAGGCACAGCAGCATCAATGCCGCGCACGGCACGAGGCGGATCGCGAGCGCCTGCGCAACGCTCCAGTCGTGCTGGCCGAGCGAACCGCCGCCCCAGATCATCAGACCGCTCAGCAGATCGTAGTGCGAGATCGCGAGCGCGAGCGTCAACGCGCCGCAGCACAGGTTGACGATCATCCCGCCGAGGATCAGCGCAAGCGGCGAGATGCCGCGTCGCGCCGCGATCAGGAACACGACCGCGAGCGCGGTCGCGCCGCCCGCCAGCCCGACCACGTCGCGGCCCGAGTCGAGCAGCACCGGCGCATAGACCGTCGCGAGCGACATCGCGAGATAGGAGCCGGAGAACATGCCGAGCGTCATCGGTTCGGCGAGCGGATTGCGCAGCACCTGCTGGGTCACGACGCCGGCAACGCCGAGCGCCGCGCCGCACAGCAACGTTACGGCGATACGCGGCAGGTCGCCGTAGTGGACGAGCAGTTGCCGCAGGTCGTTCGGCGACGGATCGACGAGCGCCTGCCACCACAGCTGCGGCGGCAAACGTCCGCCCAGTTGATGCAGCGTCAGCAGCAGCGCCGCGATCGCGACGATGCTGACCGGCAGCAGCGGCATGCGCCGCGATGCCGCGAAAACGGGTGTCGCCACGCTCTTCACGCGGCCCCCGTCGTGCGGTCGGTCAGCGCACCGACGAGCGCGCGGGCGAAATACATCGCGGACGGCAGACCGCCATCGCGCGGAACGTCGGGCAGCACCAGCATGCGACGGCTCGTGACGAACGGCATCGCGTGCCATACCGGGCTGGTTTTCATCATCTTTGCGGCCAGAACGGGGAGCGGTTTCAGATACAGCAGCGTCGCGTCGGGTACGTCGCCGAGCGCGTCGATGCCGACGGTCGAGAACGCCGACGCGTTGGTCGTACGCTGCCATGCGTTGTGCAGGCCGAGCATCGCGAGCAGTTCGCCGTAGAAACTGTGCGCACCGAATACCCGCAGATGCGCTTCGTCGAGAAAACGCACCACGTAGAGCGGTGCCGTGCGCACGGCGGGCATCGCGGCGAGCGTCGCGCGTGCGGTATCGAGCGTCTTGTCCGTCTGCGCGAATAGCGTCGCGGCGCGCGCTTCGCAGTCGAGCATCCGCGCGAGCCGCAGCGTTTCCATCCGGGCGGCGGTGTACGGTGCGTCGGCCGCGCGATGGATGCCGAGCGTGACCGTCGGCGCGATCCGTTCGAGCGACTCACGCAGCGTCGCATGAGCGGGCGTGATCACGATCAGGTCGGGCTTCAGCGCGACCAGCAGTTCCATGTTCGGCTGGAACATCAGACCGAGATCGACGACCGACGCCGGCAGATCGCTCGCCGGATAGCTGTGCGCGAAGCCCTGCGTGTTCGCGATGCCGACCGGCACCACACCGAGCGACAGCACGATCTCCGTCAGCACCCAGTCGAGCACGACGACACGGCGCGGCGTAGGCGGCGTAGGCGACGTAGGCGACGTAGAGGCACGCGCGCAGTCGAAAGCCGCGGTCGCGGCAAACGCGCCCGCGCCCAGCAACGCGGTCAGCATCCCGCGTCGGTTCATTGCATCAGCTCGGAAAGAATGGACTGCATTTCATCGGTCAGGCGATCAGGTTCAGTCGTAGCGCGCGATTGCGCGGCGGCGACGGCGGCAGAAAACGCTTCGAGTGTCGGCGCGGCGAACAGCGCGGCGAGTTCGATGTCGACCGCGAGTTGCTGCGCGATGCGCCGCTGGACCCGCAGGCTGAAAATCGAATCTCCGCCGAGTTCGAAGAAGTTGTCGCTCCGTCCCACGCGCTCCACACCGAGCACATCGAGCCAGATGCGCGCGACCGTTTCTTCGAGTTCGCCTTGTGGCGCTTCGTACGCTTGCGTCGCTGCCGGCTCGCTCGCAGGCAACGCGCGCCGGTCCAGTTTGCCGTTCGGCGTAACCGGCAGGGCGTCGAGTATAACGATAGAAGCAGGCACCATGTGGTCAGGCAGGCGTTCGGCGAGCGCGGCCTTCAGTGCGGCAGCATCGAGCGTCGTCCCGCTTTGCGCGGCGACGAATGCAGCGAGTCGCGGCGCACCGGCCACCTCGCGTACGACAACCGCCGCTTCGCGTACACCGGCCTGCGCAAGCAGCGTCGCTTCGATCTCGCCGGGTTCGATGCGGAAACCTCGCACCTTCACCTGCTCGTCGGTACGGCCCACGTATTCGAGTTCGCCCGCGCGATTCCAGCGCGCGAGGTCGCCGGTGCGATAGAGCCGGCCGCCGTGCGCATCGAACGGATCGGGCACGAAGCGTTCGGCCGTGAGTGCCGAGCGATTCAGATAGCCGCGCGCGAGCCCCGTGCCGCCCAGATACAGTTCGCCGACGACACCCTGCGGCACCAGCGCAAGCGCCGGGTCCAGCACGTACGCGCGGCGCTCGCCGACTGGCGTGCCGATCGGCGCGTAAATACCCGTGCACTCGGTCGACGAATCGGCTTGCCACACCGTCGATGTAATCACCGTCTCCGACGGGCCATACGCATTGAAGATCCGCTCGGGCCGCAGATTCCGCTGCACGATCTCGAAGCCGCTACGCGACCACCCTTCCCCGCCGACGATGCAGGTCTTCACCGACACCGCGCCCGGCTCGATCTCCTGCGCGAATGCATTCGCATACGCGGGCGGCAGGTCGAGCACCGTGATCTGCTTTGTTGCGATCTCGTCGGCGAGACGCTGCGCGGCCCACACCGAATCGTCGCGCAGCACGACCGACGCGCCGCTGATCAGCGGCACGAGCCATTGCTCGCCGGCCGCATCGAAGCTGATCGACGAGAAGTGCAGTTGACGGTCGGCAGCAGTGATGCCGTAGCGGGCTGCGATGGCCTGGCAATGCATCGACAGCGCGCCGTGCGCAACGGCGACGCCCTTCGGCTTGCCCGTCGAGCCCGACGTGTAGATCACGTACGCGAGTTGATCGTCGTGCAGCGCCGCGAGCGGATTGCTGGAGAGTTCAGCGGATACGTCGAGCGTATCGAGATCCACGCAGGCGAGTTGCGCCGGCACCGGCACGCGTGCATGCAGATGCGACTGCGTGAGCAGCAGGCCAATGCCGCTGTCGTCGATCATGTGCGCGAGACGCTCGGCCGGGTACGCGGGATCGAGCGGCACGTACGCGCCGCCTGCTTTCAGCACGGCGAGCAGACCGACGATCATGTCGACCGAACGCTCGACCGCGAAGCCGACCCGTACTTCCGCTGCGACACCGAGACGAATCAAACGGTGCGCGAGGCGATTGGCTCGCTCGTTCAGCTCGCCGTAGTTCAGCGCGACGTCGCCGCAGAGCAGTGCGACCGCGTCGGGTTGCTGTTGTGCGTGCGCTTCGATCAGCGCGGGCACCGGTTGTTTCTGTGCAGGGTGCATCGTTGCTTGATGCTCGCCCAGCGCAATCAACGCACGCTGCTGTTTTTCATCGAGCAATGCGAGGTCGCCGAGCGGGCGATTCGTGGCATCTGCGGCCGCGAACGCGTTCAGCAATGCAGCTGTCTGCTGTGCAATGCCGGCGATCTCGTCGTCGGCGAATGCATTGCGGGCGAAGCGGTAGTCGAGCTTCAGCGTGTCGCTCTGCACGACGCCGAGCGTCAATGCGTAACTGGTTTCGTCCGACGCGCGAACGTTGGCGATGCTCAAGCCGCCCGGCGACGCTTCCTTCAACGCCTCATCGACCGGATAGTTTTCGAACACGACGACCGTATCGAACAGACTCTGTCCGTGCGAGCCGGCCCAGCGCTGGATGTCGTACAGCGGCGTATGCGCATGCTCCTGCGCAGCTAGCCCCTGTTGCTGCAGATCGCGCAGCCAGTCGCCGAGCCGCATGCCCGCGCGCGGTTCGGCGATCACCGGCAACGTGTTGATGAAGAGACCAAGCAGATGCGACACGCCGGGCAGTTCCGCCGGCCGGCCCGCGAGCGTCGCGCCGAACACCACCGACGATCGCTGCGTATAGCGATGCAGCAGCAGCGCCCACGCGGCCTGCACCAGTGTGTTCACCGTCACGCGCTCATGGCGTGCGAACGCGACGAGACGCGCGGTCGCGGCCGGATCGAGTTCGAGCGTGTGCGCCGCATGCGTGGCTTCGTCGCTGCGTGCAGGCTGGCCGCGGCGAACCGCATCGACAAGATAAGTCGGCTCGTCGAGACGTTCGAGCTGACGACGCCAGTGCGCTTCGCTCGCGTGCGTGTCGCGCGTTTGCAGCCAGCCGATGTAGTCGCGATAGCGACCGCCGTGCGCAGGCAAACGCTGTCCGCTGTAGTGACGCAGCACTTCGCTGAGCAGTTGCGAAACACTCCAGCCATCCATCAGCACGTGATGATGCGTCCACACGAAGTGATGCCGCTGCTCGCCTGTGCGGATCAGCACGATGCGTTGCAATGGTGCGCGCGTCACGTCGAAGCCTTCGGCGAGTTCGTGGTTCGCGAGGTCGTCGAGTGCGTTATGTGCCGCAGCGTTGCGGTCGCGCCAGTCGTGTTCGACGAACGGCACGTCGACCGAACGCGCGACCCATTGCAGCCAGCCCTCGCCTTGCGGCACGAACGCTGTACGCAGGATATCGTGCCGCGCCGCGACCTCGACCCATGCGGCGCGAAAGCGCTCGATGTCCAGCCCGTCGATGTCTGCGCGCAACTGGTTCAGATAAACACTGCGACCGGGCGAATACAGCGTATGGAACAGCATGCCCGACTGCATCGGCGACAGCGGATAGATCTCGGCGACGTCGTGCAGTGCCAGCGGCAGTGCATCGAGTTCGGGTTGGGTCAGAGCGGCGAGTTCGAAGTCGGATGGTGTTGCACCTGATGCGCCTGTTTCTCCGCTTGTGCAGTGGTCGATCAGTTGGGTTAGTTCGTTGTGGTACGCGGTGAGCAGTGCTTCTATGGTTTGTTCGTTGTATCGCTTGTTGCTGTAGCTGATCGTCAGCGTGAGCGCATCGTCGAGCACGCGGCCGTTGACGGACAGTGCGTAGACGAGCGGCGCGCTATCGTCCTGTGAGCGGCCCGGCGATTCTTTCGCGGGTTGCCAGGTGCTGGATTCGGAGAAGCTGCCGTCGAGCTGGCCCAGGTAGTTGAATACGACCTGTGAGGGGTCTGTCTGCTTGATGGTATGTGCCACGTTGCTCAGCACGCCGTAGCCCAGCCCTCGCTGCGGCACTGCGCGCAGACCCTCCTTCACGCGCTTTACTGCTTCACCCAGTTCTCCACCCGGCTCCAGACTCACCGGGTACACGCTCGTGAACCAGCCTACCGTGCGGCTGACTTCTGCTGTCTCGAATACGTCCTCTCGGCCGTGGCCTTCCAGGTCCAGCCGGATACGCTCCTGTCCCGTCCATCCGCATAGCGCTCGACCCAGTGCGGTGAGCAGCAGGTCGTTCACCTGTGTGCGGTACGCTGCTGGCGCCTGCTGCAGCAGGCGCTGTGTCTGGGTGCTGTCCAGCTTCAGGGTCGCCTGCTGACGGTCTGCGACACGGTTTGTGCCTGTGGGCATGTCGCACGGCAGCGTGGCCGGGGTCCGGTTCACTTCTTCCCAGTACTCGCGCTGGTTGTTGAGTGCGTCGCTTTGTGCGTACTGCTGCAGTTGCTGCGACCACCACTGGTATGAGTCCGTGCGGGCCGGGAGTGCTATCTCTTCTCCGCGTTGGATCTGCGCGCTCACCGTCTGCAGGTCCTCCAGCAGGATGCGCCACGACACGCCATCCACTACCAGGTGGTGGATCACCAGCAGCAACCGTGTGCTGCCGTCCTCTATCCGCATCAGTACCGCGCGCAGTAATGGGCCCTTTGTCAGGTCGAGGCTGCGCTGGGCGGCTTCGCTGTGTGCCTCGATCTGTGCAGCGTCTTTGGCCTCGCGAATCCACAGCAGGTCGGGTTGTGTCTGGGTTCCTGTTTCTGTCTGTGCGTACGCCTGCACCCACCGGCCTGCTGCATCCTGCGTGAAGCGCAGCCGCAGTGCGTCGTGGTGGTTTAT
>NZ_SMRO01000005.1 GCF_004359985.1 Paraburkholderia flava
GCGCAGATGGACGGCGCGATCCTGGTGTGCTCGGCCGCAGACGGCCCGATGCCGCAAACGCGTGAGCACATCCTGCTGGCGCGTCAGGTCGGTGTGCCGTACATCATCGTGTTCCTGAACAAGTGCGACATGGTGGACGACGCCGAGCTGCTCGAGCTGGTGGAAATGGAAGTGCGCGAGCTGCTGTCGAAGTATGACTTCCCGGGCGACGACACGCCGATCGTGAAGGGTTCGGCGAAGCTGGCGCTGGAAGGCGACAAGGGCGAGCTGGGCGAAGTGGCGATCATGAGCCTGGCCGATGCGCTGGACACGTACATCCCGACGCCGGAGCGCGCAATTGACGGTGCGTTCCTGATGCCGGTGGAAGACGTGTTCTCGATCTCGGGCCGTGGCACGGTGGTGACGGGTCGTATCGAGCGTGGCGTGGTGAAGGTCGGCGAAGAAATCGAGATCATCGGGATCAAGCCGACGGTGAAGACGACGTGCACGGGCGTGGAAATGTTCCGCAAGCTGCTCGACCAGGGTCAGGCAGGCGACAACGTGGGTATCCTGCTGCGCGGCACGAAGCGTGAAGATGTGGAGCGTGGCCAGGTGCTGGCCAAGCCGGGTTCGATCACGCCGCACACGCACTTCACGGCTGAAGTGTATGTGCTGAGCAAGGACGAAGGCGGCCGTCATACGCCGTTCTTCAACAACTACCGTCCGCAGTTCTACTTCCGCACGACGGACGTGACGGGCTCGATCGAGCTGCCGAAGGACAAGGAAATGGTGATGCCGGGCGACAACGTGTCGATCACGGTGAAGCTGATTGCGCCGATCGCGATGGAAGAAGGTCTGCGCTTCGCTATCCGTGAAGGCGGTCGTACCGTCGGCGCTGGTGTCGTCGCCAAGATCATCGAGTAAAATCGCTGGTTTGCTGTAGCAGTAACAGGTGCCCGGGACCGGGCGCCCGCCTCCCAGGAAGGTGCCCGGTCTCTTGTTCTTTTTAATTTAGCGGTGCAATACCGCTTCGCTCTTTTCAAGGAAACATCATGCAGAACCAGAAAATCCGCATTCGCCTGAAGGCTTTCGACTATCGTCTGATCGACCAGTCGGCAGCTGAAATCGTCGAGACCGCAAAGCGGACTGGCGCAATCGTTCGTGGCCCGGTGCCGCTGCCGACGCGCATCCAGCGCTTCGACATCCTGCGTTCGCCGCACGTCAACAAGACGTCGCGCGATCAGCTCGAAATCCGTACCCACCAACGCCTGATGGACATCGTCGACCCGACGGACAAGACCGTCGACGCGCTGATGAAGCTCGATCTGCCGGCAGGTGTGGACGTCGAAATCAAGCTGCAATAAGGTTTCCAGCCGTCGTCCGATTCGTCGGGCGGCGCTAAGTCTTTGATTGCTTGCGGAAAACGAAAAGCCCCGCTATAATGGACGGCTTTTCGCGCATTTGCGCAAAAAAGTCGGCGCGATTTGCCCGGTATCGACCGGTCAGCGCCGGCATTTTGTAAATTAGCCCCGACCAATCGCAGTCGGGAATGGAGAAAACGATGAGCCTTGGACTCGTAGGTCGCAAGGTTGGCATGACCCGTATCTTTACGGCTGATGGGGACTCGATTCCCGTTACCGTGCTGGACGTGTCCGACAACCGCGTGACGCAGATCAAGACTGTTGAAACCGACGGCTACACGGCCGTTCAGGTTGCTTTCGGTACGCGTCGTGCATCGCGCGTGACGAAGCCGATCGCAGGTCATCTCGCCAAAGCCGGTGTTCAAGCCGGTGAAATCCTCAAGGAATTCCAGATCGATGCCGCCAAGGCAGCCGAGCTGTCCGCTGGCGCGGTGGTCGATGTCGATCTTTTCGAAGTGGGCCAGAAGGTCGACGTGCAAGGCGTGTCGATCGGTAAGGGCTACGCCGGTACCATCAAGCGTTACAACTTCGCATCCGGCCGTGCATCGCACGGTAACTCGCGCTCGCACAACGTGCCGGGCTCGATCGGTATGGCGCAGGATCCGGGTCGCGTGTTCCCGGGTAAGCGCATGACCGGTCATATGGGTGACGACACCGTAACCGTGCAAAACCTCGAAATCGCTCGTATCGACGCCGACCGCAAGCTGTTGCTGGTCAAGGGCGCGATTCCGGGTGCGAAGGGTGGCAAGGTTATCGTGACGCCGGCAGTGAAGGCGCGTGCCGTGAAAGGAGCGAAATAATGGAACTGAAGCTCCTTAATGCCAATGGCCAGGAAGGTGCTGGAGTCAGCGCGTCGGACGTCGTGTTCGGCCGTGACTACAACGAAGCCCTGATTCACCAGGTCGTGGTGGCCTACCAGGCCAACGCCCGTAGCGGCAACCGCGCGCAGAAGGATCGTGAGCAGGTCAAGCACACGACCAAGAAGCCGTGGCGTCAGAAGGGTACGGGTCGTGCCCGTGCCGGTATGTCGTCGAGCCCGTTGTGGCGCGGCGGTGGCCGTATCTTCCCGAATTCGCCGGAAGAAAACTTCTCGCACAAGGTCAACAAGAAGATGCATCGCGCAGGTCTCTGCTCGATCTTCTCGCAACTGGCTCGTGAAGGCCGCATCTCGGTCGTCGATGAACTGACGCTCGAAGCGCCGAAGACCAAGCTGCTGGCCGAAAAATTCAAGGCGATGGGTCTCGATTCCGTGCTGGTGATCACCGACACGGTTGACGAAAACCTGTACCTCGCGTCGCGCAACCTCGCCCACGTGGCGGTTGTCGAGCCGCGTTACGCCGACCCGCTGTCGTTGATCTACTTCAAGAAAGTGCTGATCACGAAAGCTGCGGTCGCCCAGATCGAGGAGTTGCTGTCATGAGCGAGATTCGCAAGAACGATCATCGTTTGATGCAGGTCCTGCTCGCGCCGGTGATCTCCGAAAAGGCGACGCTGGTAGCCGACAAGCACGAGCAGGTCGTGTTCGAAGTCGCACCGGATGCGACGAAGCAGGAAGTTAAGGCTGCTGTCGAGCTGCTGTTCAAGGTGGAAGTCAATTCCGTCAACGTGCTGGTCCAGAAGGGCAAAGCCAAGCGCTTTGGCCGTTTCATGGGCAAGCGCAAGGACGTGAAGAAAGCGTATGTCTGCCTGAAGCCCGGCCAGGAAATCAACTTTGAAGCGGAGGCCAAGTAATCATGGCAATCGTTAAAGTTAAGCCGACTTCGCCGGGCCGCCGCGCGATGGTCAAGGTGGTCAACAAGGATCTGCATAAGGGCAAGCCGTTCGCACCGCTGCTCGATTCGCAGAGCGTGACTGCCGGCCGTAACAACAACGGCCACATCACCACGCGTCATAAGGGCGGTGGCCATAAGCAACAGTATCGTATCGTCGACTTCAAGCGTACGAAGGACGGCATTCCGGCTAAGGTCGAGCGTCTCGAATACGATCCGAACCGTAGCGCGAACATCGCGCTGGTTCTGTACGCAGATGGCGAGCGTCGCTACATCATCGCGTCGAAGGGTATGACGGTCGGTCAGCAACTGCTGTCCGGTTCGGAAGCGCCGATCAAGGCAGGCAACACGCTGCCGATCCGCAACATCCCCGTCGGTACGACGATTCACTGCATCGAAATGCTGCCGGGCAAGGGCGCGCAAATCGCACGTTCGGCTGGTACGTCGGCAATGCTGCTGGCTCGCGAAGGCACGTACGCGCAGGTTCGTCTGCGCTCCGGCGAAATCCGCCGCGTGCACGTCGAGTGCCGCGCAACGATCGGTGAAGTGGGCAACGAAGAACATAGCCTCCGTCAAATCGGTAAGGCCGGCGCGAACCGCTGGCGCGGTATCCGTCCGACGGTGCGTGGCGTTGCGATGAACCCGGTCGATCACCCGCATGGTGGCGGTGAAGGCAAGACGGCAGCAGGTCGCCATCCGGTGAGCCCGTGGGGCACGCCGACGAAGGGCTACCGCACTCGCAGCAACAAGCGCACGACGACGATGATCGTCCAGCGCCGTCACAAGCGCTAAGGAGTAGGCAATGGCACGTTCTGTTAAAAAAGGTCCGTTCTGCGACGCCCATTTGCTGAAGAAGGTTGAGGCGGCTGCAGCTACGCGTGACAAGAAACCGATCAAGACCTGGTCGCGTCGTTCGACGATCCTTCCCGACTTCATCGGTCTGACGATCGCCGTTCATAACGGCCGTCAACACGTTCCGGTGTACGTCTCGGAAAACATGGTCGGCCACAAGCTTGGCGAGTTTGCATTGACCCGTACGTTCAAGGGTCATGCAGCCGACAAGAAGGCCAAGAAATAAGGGGCTCATGATGGAAGTGAAAGCAATTCATCGCGGTGCCCGCATCTCGGCGCAGAAAACGCGCCTTGTGGCTGACCAGATCCGCGGTTTGCCGGTCGACAAGGCGCTGAACGTTCTGACGTTCTCGCCGAAGAAAGCGGCTGGCATCGTGAAAAAGGTCGTGCTGTCGGCGATCGCGAATGCGGAGCACAACGAAGGCGCTGATATCGATGAGCTCAAGATCACGAGCATCTACATCGATAAGGCTGCGTCGCTCAAGCGGTTCACCGCGCGCGCTAAAGGCCGCGGCAACCGCATCGAGAAGCAATCCTGTCACATCACTGTGACGGTCGGGAATTAAGGAGCCATACGATGGGACAGAAAATTCATCCGACTGGCTTCCGTTTGGCCGTCAGCCGCAATTGGGCTTCGCGTTGGTACGCCAACAACAGCAATTTCGCGGCGATGTTGCAGGAAGACATCGGTGTTCGTGAATACCTGAAGAAGAAGCTGAAGAACGCTTCGGTGGGCCGTGTGGTGATCGAGCGTCCGGCAAAGAACGCGCGTATCACGATTTACAGCTCGCGTCCGGGTGTTGTCATCGGCAAGAAGGGCGAGGATATCGAACTGCTGAAGTCGGAACTGCAACGCCGCATGGGCGTGCCGGTCCACGTCAACATCGAAGAAATCCGTAAGCCGGAAACCGATGCGCAACTGATCGCCGATTCGATCACGCAACAGCTCGAGCGCCGGATCATGTTCCGTCGCGCGATGAAGCGCGCGATGCAAAACGCGATGCGTCTGGGTGCTCAAGGCATCAAGATCATGAGCGCCGGTCGCCTGAACGGCATCGAAATCGCCCGTACCGAGTGGTATCGCGAAGGTCGCGTGCCGCTTCATACGCTGCGCGCGGACATCGACTACGCGACCTCGGAAGCGAAGACGACGTACGGCATCATCGGCGTCAAGGTGTGGGTCTACAAGGGCGACACGCTCGGCCGCAATGACGCGCCGGTGGTGGAAGAAGTTGCCGAAGAAAAGCGCCCCCGCCGCAACGCACGTCCGGGTGGCGATCGCCGTCCGCGTCGCGATGGTGAAGGTGGTGCTCCGGCAGGTGCACGCCGTGGCGCACCGCGTCGTACGGGTGGTGCTGGCGGCGCCGGCGGCGACGGCAAGACTGGAGAATAACGATGCTGCAACCGAAACGCAGGAAGTATCGCAAAGAGCAGAAGGGTCGTAACACCGGTGTGGCTACTCGCGGCAACGCGGTGTCGTTCGGTGAGTACGGTCTGAAGTCTATCGGTCGCGGCCGCCTGACGGCTCGTCAGATTGAAGCGGCGCGTCGTGCCATGACGCGTCACATCAAGCGCGGCGGCCGGATCTGGATCCGCATTTTCCCGGACAAGCCGATTTCGCATAAGCCGGCGGAAGTACGTATGGGTAACGGTAAGGGTAACCCGGAGTACTACGTCGCTGAAATCCAGCCGGGCAAGATGCTGTACGAAATGGACGGCGTAACCGAAGAACTGGCACGCGAAGCGTTCCGTCTGGCTGCAGCGAAGCTGCCGCTCAAGACGACGTTTATCGTTCGTCAGCTCGGCGCCTAAGGAGTAAACGATGAAGGCTTCCGAACTTCACCAGAAAGACCAGGCCGCGCTCAACAAGGAGCTGTCGGACCTGTTGAAGGCGCAATTCGGCCTGCGCATGCAACTCGCGACCCAGCAGCTCACGAACACGAGCCAGCTGAAGAAGGTTCGTCGCGACATCGCACGTGTGCGGACCGTCCTGACTGAGAAGGCGAACCAGAAATGAACGATAGCGTGAAAACCTCGCTTAAGCGGACGCTGGTCGGCAAGGTCGTCAGCAACAAGATGGACAAGACGGTTACCGTGCTGGTCGAGCACCGCGTGAAGCATCCGATTTACGGCAAGTATGTCGTGCGCTCGAAGAAGTACCACGCGCATGATGAAGCGAACACCTATAACGAGGGTGACCTCGTCGAAATCCAGGAAACTCGTCCGATCGCAAAGACGAAGGCCTGGACGGTGTCGCGCCTTGTTGAAGCTGCTCGCGTGATCTAAGATCGCGCCGCGGTAGATGTCCCTGAAATTGCAGTAAGTTTAGCTTGCAAGGCCGGGATTATTTGTTATAATCTCGGTCTTCCCTCGTTATGGGAGCCCCGTCGCGGGCGAAGTTGGTGGGGGAAGCGGGTCGGGCGCCAGTCTGAGCCGAAAGATTCACCGGATTGCGATGGCGGGTTTCGTCGGCCGTCGCTGCTGTTCTAACCCAAGCGGCCAGTTGGCTGACGGGACCAAGACTGACTGGGTGTGCCATGGTGGTGCAACCGGATTAAGTTGGGAAAGATAAACCATGATCCAGACCGAAACTCGGCTTGAAGTGGCCGACAACACAGGTGCGCGTGAAGTCATGTGCATCAAGGTGCTCGGCGGCTCGAAGCGTCGTTATGCCAGCATCGGCGACATCATCAAGGTGACTGTCAAAGAGGCAACGCCGCGCGGACGCGTGAAGAAAGGCGAGATTTACAACGCCGTGGTGGTTCGCACCGCCAAGGGCGTGCGCCGTCAAGACGGCTCGCTGATCAAGTTCGATGGCAATGCCGCCGTGCTTTTGAATACCAAGCTCGAGCCTATCGGTACCCGTATTTTCGGGCCGGTCACGCGTGAGTTGCGTAGCGAACGGTTTATGAAGATCGTTTCGCTGGCGCCGGAAGTGCTGTAAGGGAGTCGCGATGAACAAGATTCGCAAGGGTGATGAAGTCATCGTTGTCACCGGCAAGGACAAGGGCAAGCGCGGCGTCGTGCTGGCTATCGGCGAAGAGCATGTAACCGTCGAGGGCATCAACATCGCCAAGAAGCATGTCAAGCCGAATCCGATGAAGGGTACGACGGGCGGCGTGGAAGCAAAGACGATGCCGTTGCATATTTCGAACGTCGCGCTGGTCGACGCGAATGGCAAGCCGTCGCGTGTCGGCATCAAGGTCGAAGGAGACAAGAAGGTTCGTTTCCTGAAGTCGACCGGTGCTGTGCTAAGCGCCTGACGCTGCGGAGTGAAAAATGGCACGTTTGCAAGAGTTTTATAAAGAGAAGGTTGTCCCCGGCCTGACCGAGAAGTTCGGTTACAAGTCCGTGATGGAAGTGCCGCGCATCACCAAGATCACCCTGAACATGGGCCTTGGCGAAGCCGTCGCTGACAAGAAGATCATCGAAAACGCTGTGGGCGATCTGACGAAGATCGCAGGTCAGAAGCCGGTGATCACGAAGGCGCGCAAGGCAATTGCCGGCTTCAAGATCCGTCAGGGCTATCCGATCGGTGCAATGGTCACGTTGCGTGGCCAGGCGATGTACGAATTTCTGGACCGTTTCGTGACGGTTGCGCTCCCCCGTGTGCGCGACTTCCGTGGCGTGTCGGGTCGTGCGTTCGACGGTCGCGGCAACTACAACATCGGTGTGAAAGAGCAGATCATTTTCCCCGAAATTGACTACGACAAGATCGACGCGCTGCGTGGGCTGAACATCAGCATCACGACGACCGCGAAGACTGACGACGAAGCAAAGGCACTGCTCGCCAGCTTCAAGTTCCCGTTCAGAAACTGAGGTTACCGTGGCTAAACTGGCACTGATCGAACGTGAAAAGAAGCGCGCCCGCCTTGCCGCGAAGTTCGCCCCGAAGCGCACCGCGCTGAAGGCGATCATCGACGACCAAAGCAAGACGGACGAAGAGCGCTATGCGGCGCGTCTGGAGTTGCAGCAACTGCCGCGCAATTCGAACCCGACCCGTAAGCGCAATCGTTGCGCGATTACTGGTCGCCCGCGCGGCACGTTCCGTAAATTCGGCCTTGCGCGTAACAAGATTCGCGAAATCGCGTTCCGCGGCGAGATCCCTGGCCTGACCAAGGCGAGCTGGTAATAGGAGAGACGTAAATGAGCATGAGTGATCCTATCGCCGATATGCTGACTCGCATCCGCAATGCGCAGATGGTCGAGAAGGTGTCGGTGACTATGCCCTCGTCGAAAGTCAAGATTGCGATTGCGCAGGTCCTGAAGGACGAAGGCTATATCGACGATTTCGCAGTGAAGTCGGAAGGCGCGAAGTCGGAACTGAATATTGCGTTGAAGTACTACGCCGGCCGTCCGGTTATCGAGCGCCTTGAACGCGTCTCGAAGCCCGGTCTGCGCGTGTACCGTGGCCGCAACGACATTCCCCAGGTCATGAATGGCCTCGGTGTGGCGATTGTTTCGACGCCGAAGGGCGTGATGACGGACCGCAAGGCGCGCGCTACGGGCGTGGGCGGCGAAGTCATCTGCTACGTCGCTTAAGCCGAAGGGAGAAGAAACATGTCTCGAGTAGGTAAAAGCCCAATCACGCTGCAAGGCGCGGAAGTGGCATTGAGCGGCGATCGCATCACCGTCAAGGGGCCGCTGGGTACGATTTCGCAGGCTGCGAATCAGCTCGTGAAGGTGATGAACGACAACGGCGTCATCAAGTTCGAGCCGGTCGACGAAAGCCGCGAAGCAAATGCGATGTCGGGCACGATGCGCGCGTTGGTCGCGAACATGGTGCTGGGCGTCACGAAGGGTTTCGAGCGCAAGCTGACGCTGGTTGGCGTCGGTTATCGCGCACAGGCACAAGGCGACAAGCTGAATCTGTCGCTGGGTTTCTCGCACCCTGTGGTGCACCAGATGCCGGAAGGCATTAAGGCTGAAACCCCGTCGCAGACCGAAATCGTGATCAAGGGAATCGACAAGCAGAAGGTCGGCCAGGTAGCTGCGGAAGTGCGCGGTTACCGCCCGCCCGAGCCCTATAAGGGCAAGGGTGTGCGTTACGCCGACGAAGTCGTGATCCTTAAAGAAACGAAGAAGAAGTAAGGGTGCGCAATCATGGATAAGACTCAATCTCGCCTGCGCCGCGCTCGTCAGACGCGTATCAAGATCTCTGAGCTGCAGGTCGCGCGTCTCGCCGTGCATCGCACGAACACGCACATCTACGCACAGGTGTTCTCGCCGTGCGGCACCAAGGTGCTCGCCAGCGCGTCGACGCTCGAAGCCGAAGTGCGTGCGCAACTGGCTGACAAGACGGGCAAGGGCGGCAACGTCGCCGCTGCCACGCTGATCGGCAAGCGCATCGCAGAAAAGGCTAAGGCTGCCGGCATCGAATCCGTCGCCTTCGACCGCTCGGGTTTCCGCTACCACGGCCGCGTGAAAGCGCTGGCTGATGCGGCGCGTGAAGCCGGGCTCAAGTTCTAAGGGAAGAATTCGTCATGGCAAAGATGCAAGCGAAAGTTCAGGCTGACGAACGCGACGACGGCCTTCGTGAAAAGATGATCTCGGTCAATCGCGTGACCAAGGTCGTGAAGGGTGGCCGTATTCTCGGCTTCGCCGCACTGACCGTGGTTGGCGATGGCGATGGCCGTGTCGGTATGGGCAAGGGCAAGGCGAAGGAAGTGCCGGTTGCTGTCCAGAAGGCAATGGAACAGGCTCGCCGCAACATGTTCAAGGTGCCGCTCAAGAACGGTACGCTGCAACACGAAGTGCACGGTAAGCATGGCGCATCGACGGTCCTCCTCGCTCCGGCGAAGGACGGTACCGGTGTGATCGCCGGCGGCCCGATGCGCGCAGTGTTCGACGTGATGGGCGTGCAGAACGTTGTGGCGAAGAGCCACGGTTCGACGAATCCGTACAACCTCGTTCGTGCAACGCTCGACGGTCTGCGCAAGCAGTCCACGCCGGGTGACATCGCGGCGAAGCGTGGTAAGTCCGTCGAAGAAATTCTGGGCTAAAGGTGGGCACCATGTCTGAAAAAACTGTCAAGGTTCAGCTCGTCAAGAGCCTGATTGGGACCCGCGAGACGCATCGTGCAACGGTGCGTGGCTTGGGCCTGCGCCGCCTCAACTCGGTTAGCGAGTTGCAGGATACGCCGGCGGTCCGCGGCATGATCAACAAGGTCTCGTACCTCGTTAAGGTCATCGGCTAAGGCTTCCGACTAGGAGTTGATAATGGAATTGAATGATCTGAAGCCGGCAGAAGGTTCGAAGCACGCCAAGCGTCGCGTCGGCCGCGGCATCGGCTCCGGCCTCGGCAAGACCGCAGGTCGCGGTCACAAGGGCCAGAAGTCGCGTTCGGGCGGCTTCCACAAGGTGGGCTTCGAAGGCGGTCAAATGCCGCTGCAACGTCGTCTGCCGAAGCGCGGCTTCACGTCGCTGACGAAGGAATTCGTTGGTGAAGTGCGCCTCGCCGATCTGGAAAAGCTGCCGGTCGACGAAATCGATCTGCTCGCGTTGAAGCAAGCCGGCCTCGTCGGCGAACTGACTCGCAGCGCCAAGATCATCGCGACGGGCGAGCTGAAGCGCAAGATCGTGGTGAAGGGTTTGGGTGCGACGAAGGGCGCGCGTGCTGCGATTGAAGCAGCAGGCGGTTCTTTTGCCGAGTAACGAGCAAGTCGATTGCCGTCACTAGCATTTGCATCGGAGAAGGTACTTGGCTAACAGCCCGAGTCTCGCAAAACCCGGTCGAAGCGCGGCGAAGTTTGGCGATCTGCGTCGGCGGGCAGTGTTTCTGCTGCTGGCACTGATCGTCTACCGGATCGGCGCGCATATTCCGGTGCCGGGTATCGACCCGGACCAACTGGCGAAGTTGTTTCAGAGCCAGTCGGGCGGCATCCTTGGCATGTTCAACATGTTTTCGGGTGGCGCACTTTCGCGGTTTACGATTTTCGCGCTGGGGATCATGCCGTACATCTCGGCGTCGATCATCATGCAGCTGCTGGCGATCGTATCGCCGCAGCTCGAGGCGCTGAAGAAAGAAGGGCAAGCGGGGCAGCGGAAGATCACGCAATACACGCGAATCTTCACTGTCGTGCTGGCGACGTTTCAGGCGTTCGGTATTGCGGTGGCGCTCGAGAATCAGCCTGGGCTGGTGCTCGATCCGGGTATGGTGTTCCGGCTGACGACGGTGGTGACCCTCGTGACGGGCACGATGTTCCTGATGTGGCTCGGCGAGCAGATCACGGAACGCGGCCTTGGTAACGGGATCTCGATCATCATCTTCGGCGGGATCGCTGCGGGCTTCCCGAATGCGATCGGCGGGCTGGTTTCGCTGGTGCAGACCGGCGCAATGGGTCCGGTGTCCGCGATTATCGTGGTCGCGCTAATTGCAGCCGTGACGTATCTGGTGGTGTTCATCGAACGCGGCCAGCGCAAGATCCTCGTGAACTATGCGAAGCGTCAGGTCGGTAACAAGATTTACGGTGGCCAGTCGTCGCATCTGCCGCTGAAGCTGAACATGTCGGGTGTGATTCCGCCGATCTTCGCGTCGTCGATCATCCTGTTCCCGGCAACGATCCTGAACTGGTTTAGTTCGGGTTCGCGTACCGGCTGGTTCTCGGACACGCTGCATAACGTGGCCGAAGCGCTGAAGCCTGGTCAACCGGTGTATGTATTGCTGTATGCGTTGGCGATCGTGTTCTTCTGCTTTTTCTACACCGCACTGGTGTTCAACAGCAGGGAAACGGCCGACAACCTGAAGAAAAGTGGTGCGTTTGTCCCGGGTATCCGTCCGGGTGATCAGACTGCCCGATATATTGACCGCATTCTCACGCGCTTGACGCTGGCGGGTGCGATCTACATCGTGTTCGTCTGTTTGTTGCCGGAATTTTTGGTGCTGCGCTGGAATGTGCCGTTTTATTTTGGTGGAACGTCGCTGCTGATCATTGTCGTCGTCACAATGGATTTCATGGCGCAGGTCCAGTCGTACGTTATGTCGCAACAGTATGAATCGCTGCTGAAGAAAGCCAATTTCAAAGGCGGCGGCGTCCCGATGCGTTGAAAGGACATATGGCCAAAGACGATGTGATCCAGATGCAGGGTGAGGTGATCGAAAACCTCCCCAACGCTACCTTTCGGGTGAAGCTGGAAAACGGCCATGTCGTATTGGGACACATATCCGGAAAGATGCGGATGCACTACATCCGTATCCTTCCCGGCGACAAGGTAACGGTTGAATTGACGCCTTACGATCTGTCGCGTGCGCGGATCGTCTTCCGGGCGAAGTGATTTGAAAAAAGGGTAATATCATGAAAGTGATGGCATCGGTTAAGCGCATTTGCCGCAATTGCAAGATCATCAAGCGCAAAGGCGTTGTGCGCGTGATTTGCAGCTCTGATCCGCGCCACAAACAGCGTCAAGGCTGAACGCCGCGCTTTTGCTTGCGCTTTTTGTTTGAGGAAAAACAATGGCTCGTATCGCAGGGGTTAACATCCCGAACCACCAGCACACCGAAATCGGCCTGACGGCGATCTATGGTGTTGGCCGCACGCGTTCGCGCGACATTTGCGTCGCATCTGGTGTGGCATTTTCGAAGAAGGTTAAGGACCTGACCGACGCAGACCTCGAAAAGCTGCGTGAAGAAGTCGGTAAGTTCATTGTCGAAGGCGATCTGCGCCGTGAAACGACGATGAATATCAAGCGCCTGATGGATCTGGGCTGCTACCGTGGCGTACGCCATCGCAAGGGCCTGCCCCTGCGTGGGCAACGCACGCGTACGAATGCCCGTACGCGCAAGGGTCCGCGTCGTGCAGCGCAATCGCTGAAGAAGTAAGCGGAACTGACAGTTACAGGAAAACGTAATGGCTAAGGCTTCGAACAACTCCGCGGCGCAACGCGTTCGCAAGAAGGTCAAGAAGAACGTCGCCGAGGGCGTGGTTCACGTCCACGCGTCGTTCAACAACACCATCATCACGATCACCGATCGTCAGGGCAATGCTCTTGCCTGGGCGACATCGGGTGGCCAGGGCTTCAAGGGTTCGCGTAAGTCGACCCCGTTTGCAGCCCAGGTGGCAGCTGAATCGGCTGGCCGCGTGGCGATGGAATACGGCGTCAAGAATCTGGAAGTGCGGATCAAGGGTCCCGGCCCTGGCCGTGAGTCCGCGGTGCGCGCGTTGCATGGTCTTGGCATCAAGATCACCACGATCTCCGATGTGACGCCGGTTCCGCACAACGGCTGCCGTCCGCCGAAGCGTCGTCGTATCTAAGACGTCGCGCTTGCTCATGCCTGTTGCCGCCTTGGGCGTCGACAGGCTTGTGCATTATTGAATTGACTAAGCCCACCGTTCGGCCCAAAGGGTCCGGACTAGCGTGAATACAGATGTTCACGTGATCAATCATAGAAGGAACGCAAAGTGGCACGTTATATCGGCCCTAAGGCCAAGCTGTCCCGCCGTGAAGGCACTGACCTCTTCCTGAAGAGCGCCCGTCGTTCGCTCGCTGACAAGTGCAAGCTCGACAGCAAGCCTGGCCAGCATGGCCGCACGTCGGGTGCACGTACGTCCGATTACGGTACGCAGCTGCGCGAAAAGCAGAAAGTGAAGCGCATCTACGGTGTCCTCGAGCGCCAGTTCCGCCGCTACTTCGCGGAAGCGGACCGCCGCAAGGGCAACACCGGTGAAAACCTTCTGCAACTGCTCGAATCGCGTCTCGACAACGTCGTCTACCGGATGGGTTTCGGTTCGACGCGCGCTGAAGCGCGCCAGCTCGTGGGCCACAAGGCGATCACGGTGAACGGTCAGGTTTCGAACATTCCGTCGCTGCAAGTCAAGGCTGGCGACATCGTCGCTGTCCGCGAACAAGCCAAGAAGCAAGCGCGTATTCTCGAAGCGCTTTCGCTGGCCGAGCAAGGCGGCCTGCCGAGCTGGGTCGCTGTCGATTCGAAGAAATTCGAAGGCACGTTCAAGCAAATGCCAGAACGTAGCGACATCGCTGGCGATATCAACGAAAGCCTGATCGTCGAATTGTATTCGCGGTAATCGGATTAACGGCCGGGGCACCCTGATTGCGCTGAGCAAGGGGGCGTCTCGGCTGTTTATTTTCAGGTTGTTACCGGTCAGCCTTATCGGTGTAACGAGCCGAGGGTATTGAAAAGGAAAACCTATGCAAACCAGTTTGTTGAAGCCCAAGATCATCGCAGTCGAATCGCTGGGCGAGAGCCACGCGAAAGTGGTCATGGAGCCGTTTGAACGCGGCTATGGCCACACCTTGGGTAACGCGCTTCGGCGCGTGCTGCTGTCGTCGATGGTTGGCTACGCGCCGACCGAAGTGACGATCGCAGGCGTCGTGCACGAATACTCGACGCTCGACGGTGTGCAAGAGGACGTAGTCAACCTGTTGTTGAACCTGAAGGGTGTCGTATTCAAGTTGCACAATCGTGACGAAGTGACCGTCACGCTGCGCAAGGAAGGCGAAGGCCTCGTGACCGCCGGCGATATCGAACTCGCGCACGATTGCGAAGTCATCAACCCGGATCACGTGATCGCGCATCTGTCGAAGGGCGGCAAGCTCGACGTGCAGATCAAGGTCGAGAAGGGTCGCGGTTATGTGCCGGGCAACGTGCGTCGCTACGGCGAAGAGTCGGCCAAGATCATCGGCCGTATCGTGCTGGACGCGTCGTTCTCGCCGGTTCGCCGTGTGAGCTATGCAGTGGAAAGCGCGCGTGTCGAACAGCGTACCGACCTCGACAAGCTCGTGATGAACATCGAAACCAACGGTGTGATTTCGCCGGAAGAAGCGATCCGTCAATCGGCGCGCATTCTGGTCGATCAGCTGTCGGTGTTCGCTGCACTGGAAGGCACCGAGGCTGCAGCCGAAGCGCCGTCGCGCGCGCCGCAGATCGATCCGATCCTGCTGCGTCCGGTGGACGATCTCGAGCTGACGGTTCGTTCGGCGAACTGCCTGAAGGCGGAGAACATCTACTACATCGGCGACCTGATCCAGCGTACGGAAAACGAGCTGCTGAAGACGCCGAACCTGGGCCGCAAGTCGCTGAACGAGATCAAGGAAGTACTCGCTTCGCGTGGCCTGACGCTCGGCATGAAGCTCGAAAACTGGCCGCCGGCTGGTCTCGACAAGTAAATCGCACGCTGTACCGCGACTGGCAAAGACGCGGATTTTCCTTTAAAATCCGCGTCTTGCTTTTTTCACTACCGGCCCGTGCTGCCTACAAGGGAAGCGATAGAAGAGCTGGATCAAAACTTTGAATCAAAGGAAATGAAATGCGTCACCGTCATGGTTTGCGGAAACTGAACCGCACGAGCAGCCACCGTCTGGCAATGCTCCGTAACATGTCCAATTCGCTGATCGAGCACGAAGTCATCAAGACGACGCTGCCGAAGGCGAAGGAACTCCGTAAAGTCGTCGAGCCGCTGATCACGCTCGGCAAGAAGCCGTCGCTGGCCAACCGTCGTCTGGCGTTCAACCGCCTGCGCGATCGTGACTCGGTCACCAAGCTGTTCGACGTGCTCGGCCCGCGTTTCGAGAACCGCCCGGGTGGCTACCTCCGCATCCTGAAGTTCGGTTTCCGCGTCGGCGATAACGCACCGATGGCGCTGGTCGAACTGCTCGATCGTCCGGAACCGGTCGAAGCCGAGAACATCGCCGAAGCTGAATAAGCGAAGCGATTGCAGTCGAGCGGCACACGAACTGCACAGAAAGCCAGGCACATTGCCTGGCTTTTTTGTTTTTCGTGGCTCTGAATGCACCAGACAGCGTGACCGATAGCCGCACCGGCTGCCGGCAGATGCACGGTACCCGGTGTTACGATAACGTCCTGATTTCCCGCTGCCGGAGCCCGCGCGTGAGCCTGAACGTGACCTTGATTCTGACGACGGTGCCCGATGCGGAGACCGCCCGGAAGCTCGCGTCCGACGTTCTCGCCGCACGTCTCGCTGCGTGCGTGACGCAGTTGGGTCACGTGCAGTCCGTTTATCACTGGCAAGGCAAGATCGAATCTGCCGACGAGATCCAGGTGCTGTTCAAAATGAGCGTCGCCCGTGCGACGGAACTCGAGCAGTTCATCCAGTCACATCACCCGTACGACACTCCCGAAATCCTGTCGTGGCAGGCCACTGCATCGGTCGCGTACGGACAGTGGGTCAACGCCGAAACACAACGCACTATTCATGTTTAACCGTATCGACTGGCGATCGCGCAGCACCGCGCCCATCGTCGCCCTGCTTCTTGCGCTGCTCGCACTCGTCCTGCTGTCGACGAACCTCGCCCGTGCGGCGGACGATTTCCTCGATCCCTCGGACGCATTCCGTTTCAGCGCGAGCGAGACGCCCGGCGTCGTCGACGTTCACTACAAGATCGCCGACGGCTACTACATGTATCGCGAGCGCTTTGCGTTCGCCGTGAAGAGCGGCACGGCGACACTCGGCGATCCGCAACTGCCGGCCGGTCACGTGAAATTCGACCAGACGTTCGGGAAGAACGTCGAGACCTATCGTGGCGAGCTAACTATCCACGTTCCGGTCAAGCAGGCCGCAGCCGGTTTCGACCTCGCGGTGACGTCGCAGGGATGCGCCGATGCGGGCATCTGCTATCCACCGATGGAGCGCGTGTACCACGTCAACGGTGCCGCGCTGCAGCCGGTAAGCGCCGGCGCATCCGCGCAGCCGACCACACAGGCCACCGGTGCGCACGACGGCGCTTCCTGGTTCGAACGCGCCACCAGCGCCGACTACGCGCAATCGCTGCTCGAGGGCGGCGGCTTCTTCACCATCGTCGGCCTGTATTTCGTCGCGGGTATCGTCCTGAGCTTGCTGCCTTGTTCGTATCCGATGATTCCGATCCTGTCGGCGATCATCGTCGGCGAGGGCGCGCGGGTAACGCGTGCGCGCGGATTCTCGCTGTCGCTCGCGTACGTGATCGGGATGGCGCTCGTTTATACGGCGCTCGGTATCGCGGCCGCGCTGGTCGGCCAGAGTCTCGGGGCATGGTTGCAGAACCCGTGGGTGCTCGGCACGTTTGCGGTGCTGCTGATGGCCTTCGCGTTGACGCTGATCGCCGGCTTCGACATCGCGTTGCCGCAGCGCTGGCAGGACGGCGTATCGCAGGCATCGCAGAAGCGCCAGGGCGGCCGGTACGTCGCGGTCGCGCTGATGGGCGCGCTGTCCGCGCTCGTCGTCGGCGCATGTATGACGGCGCCGCTGTTCGCGGTGCTCGCCTTCATCGCGCACACGGGCAATGCAGTACTCGGCGGCGCGGCGCTGTTCTCGATGGGCATCGGGCTCGGTGTGCCGCTGCTCATCATTGGTCTCGGAGCCGGCACGTTGCTGCCGCGCGCGGGCGCATGGATGGACGGTGTGAAGGTCTTCTTCGGTGTCGTGCTGCTCGCGGCCGCGTTGTGGATCGTCTGGCCGGTGCTTGGAGCCGTCGCGCAGATGTTGTTGAGCGCTGTGTGGCTGCTCGTTGCTGCAGCGGCGCTCGGGCTGTTTGCGGCGCCGGCAGCAGGCGTTTCGCTGGGACGCAGATTCGCGCGCGGCATCGGCGCGGCATTTGCGGTCTGGGCGGTGGTGTTGCTCGTCGGTCTTGCTGCGGGATCGACAGATCCTTTGCGGCCGCTCGCGGTGCTGGCTGCTCGCGGTCCGGCTACGGGCGCCGGTGCGGCAGCCCAGCCTGAGCTGATGTTTGCGCCAGTCCGTTCGTCGCAGCAGCTCGATCAGGCAGTTGCGTCAGGCGCACAACCGGCGATGCTCGACTTCTACGCCGACTGGTGCGTGAGCTGCAAGGAGATGGAGAAATTCACGTTCAGCGACCCGCGCGTGCAGGCACGACTTAAACAGATGAATCTGCTGCGTGCAGATGTGACCGCGAACAATACCGACGACCAGGCACTGCTGAAACGCTTCAAGCTCTTCGGACCGCCGGGCATCATCTTCTTCGATCGCAGCGGGAAGGAAGTGCTGCGCGTCGTCGGGTATCAACCGGCAGATCAGTTTCTACGCAGCCTCGATCGCGCGATGCCGCCGTCACCGCAGACCTGAGCGATATGCGAGGAACGCAAAAGCGGCACGTACATGCAACGCGCGTCGAGAGCTAACCAATGAAAAAGGCGCTGTAACCAGCACCTTTTTCATGATGAAACGACCGCGAACAGAATCAGCGTTGCGCCTTCAGCAGACGCGCAGCATCCAGCGCAAAGTAAGTCAGTACGCCATCCGCACCGGCCCGCTTGAACGCGAGTAGCGCTTCCATCATCGCCTTGTCGTGATCCAGCCAGCCGTTCTGCACAGCGGCCTTGATCATCGCATACTCGCCGCTCACCTGATAAACGTAGGTCGGAAAACCGAACTCGTCCTTCACGCGCCGCACGATATCGAGGTACGGCATGCCGGGCTTGACCATCACCATGTCGGCGCCTTCGTCGATATCGGCCTGCACTTCGCGCAGCGCTTCGTCGGAATTGGCCGGGTCCATCTGGTAAGTCATCTTGTTGCTCTTGCCCAGATTCGCCGCCGAGCCGACTGCATCTCGGAACGGACCGTAGAACGCTGACGCGTATTTGGCCGAATACGCCATGATCCGCGTATGGATGTGGCCGTCGCTCTCCAGCATTTCGCGGATTGCGCCGATGCGTCCGTCCATCATGTCCGATGGCGCGACGATATCGACGCCGGCCTCGGCCTGCGTACGCGCCTGATCGACGAGAATCTCGACGGTCTCGTCGTTGATCACGTAGCCGTTTTCGTCGAGGACACCGTCCTGGCCGTGGCTCGTGTACGGATCGAGTGCGACGTCGGTCAGCACGCCCAGTTCAGGAAAGCGCTTTTTCAGCTCACGGACCGCGCGCGGAATCAGGCCCGCTTCGTTAGCCGCTTCGCGGCCGTCCGGCGTTTTAAGCGCGGGCTCGATGGCCGGGAACAGCGACAGCACAGGTACACCCAGCGACACGCACTGCTCGGCGACCCCCATCAGCAGATCCACCGACACGCGTTCGACACCCGGCATCGACGGCACGGCTTGCCGCTCGTTATTGCCTTCGACGACGAATACCGGATAGATCAGATCGTTGGTCGTGAGAATCGTCTCGCGCATCAGGCGGCGCGAGAAGTCGTCGCGGCGCATGCGGCGCGGACGGTGATGCGGATAGAAGCTCATAGGAAATATCGTAGAGGTGAGAAAAAAGCCCTGCTTCCGCCTCCGGGAAACTTTTTGAGACAATGGTATATCATACCGATCGAGCAAGGCGCTATGCGCTGACCTCCCCGCTTCTCCTCCCTGAGCGGGTGCCTGTCGTGTTTTTCGATTAGGCTGTTTGACCCGCCGTTACAAGCGGCGGGTTTTTTTATGGGCGAACGAAAATGCATCGCCGCCCAGCCACCTCGACACGACGGGTTTTACGAGTCTGCCCCGGCGGCCGGTTCGCCTGTCTCGCCCGGGATGATCCAGCTTTCGAGCAGCGCGTGCGCTTCGTCGAGTCCGACCCGCTTCAACGACGAAAAGAGCTGCGCGCTGAGTTCGCCTTCGAAGCCCGCATTCTTGTACTCGGCAAAACCTTTTTGCGCGGTCCGCAGCGCATTGACGCTTTCCTGCCGCGTCAATTTGTCGCATTTGGTCAGCAGCGCGTGGATCGGTTTGCCGGTGGGTGCAAACCACTCGATCATGCGCCGGTCGAGCTCAGTGAGCGGACGGCGCGAATCCATCATCAGGATCATGCCGCGCAGTTGGGCACGCGACTGCAGATAGCTGGACAGCAGCGCTTCCCAGTGAGCCTTCGCCGCACCCGGCACTTCGGCGTAGCCGTAGCCCGGCAGATCGACGAGATGGCCCGCTGGCTCGTCCGCGGGGCCGACCGAGAAGTAGTTGATATGCTGCGTGCGGCCGGGCGTTTTACTGGCGAAGGCAAGCTGCTTCTGATTGCACAGTATGTTGATTGCCGTCGACTTGCCCGCATTCGATCGCCCCGCGAATGCCACTTCAGGCTGCGGCGTGGGCGGCAGGTCGCGCAGGTGATTCACCGTGGTTAAAAAGCGGGCTTGGTGGAGCAGGAAGGCCATGAGGAAACCAGAGAAAAGACGCGGAGGGAGCCCTGATCGGGCCGGGACATGCCCGACTGGCGTCTTGGCGATTAGCGAGTTATTGTACAATACGACGGTTTACTGAAGACCAGCGGGGCCAATGCGCAAGCCTTTGCGGAGTCAAACGGTCACCGTCGTATTTTGCAAAACCTCTAATTCCCACAAGACGAAACAGGGTGTGCGAATGAATCGACTGGGCAAGTTTCTGGTGGTGCTTCACACAGCAGCGGGTCTTTCAGTTTTAGCGGTACAGGCAAGAGCAGCAGATCCGGCCAAGCCGGACGTCAACAGGGGACAGGCAATCGCAGCGCAGGTTTGCGCTTCGTGCCACGGAGCGGATGGGAACAGCGCCGGTGGCGCGTATCCGAAGCTCGCGGGCCAACATCCCGAGTACCTCGTCAAGCAGCTCAAGGATTTCAAGACGCAGCCGGGCGCGAAGCAGGCCGCGCGCAACAATGCGATCATGGCGGGCATGGCGGCTGCGTTGTCGGACCAGGACATGGTCAACGTCGCGACGTATTTCTCCGAGCAGACACCGAAGCTTGGTTATGCGCACAACAAGGACACGGTTGCGCTCGGACAGAAGATTTATCGAGGCGGGATCGCCGAGAAGGGCGTGCCGGCATGCGCGAGCTGCCATGGCCCGACCGGTCAGGGGATTCCGTCGCAGTATCCGCGGTTGTCGGGTCAGTGGGCTGATTACACGGTTGCGCAGTTGACCGCGTTCCAGCAAGGCCCGGGAGCGCGCAACAACAACGAGGCGATGCATACGGTCGCGTCGCGTCTGTCGGATAGCGAGATCAAGGCAGTCGCCGATTACATCGCGGGCTTGCACTAAACCAGCAGTCCGCACGCAGGTGCAGCCGGCCCACGGGCCGGTCAGAAAACAAGAAAAGGGTGGGGGCGTCGTGCTCGAAGCGACCGCCCTTCACCCTTTTTTGCTGTTCAGTCGGAGTTTGAATGAGCGTCACCACGTCGGGTTTGCAGTTGAAGTCGGGCCAGCGGGCCGTGCGCAGTGCAGTCGAACTGCTGAGTTCGATGCGCTTCGCGATCGCGCTGCTCGTGATCCTGGCGATCGCGAGCATCATCGGTACCGTGCTGACTCAGGACGATCCGTATCCCAACTACGTCAATCAGTTCGGCCCGTTCTGGGCGGACATCTTCCGCTCGCTGTCGCTGTACACCGTGTACAGCGCGTGGTGGTTCATGCTGATCCTCTGCTTTCTGGTCACGTCGGTGTCGCTGTGCGTGATCCGCAATGCGCCGAAGATGATCGCCGACATGAAGAGCTGGAAGGACAAGGTGCGCGAGGGCAGTCTGCGCGCGTTCCATCACAAGGGCGAATTCGCGGTCGAGGGCACGCGTGCCGAATCGGTGGCGCTGCTCTCGCGGCTCGTCGGCAAGCTCGGCTACCGGTTCGTGACGCGCGAGAGCGAAGGTGCGACGCTGATCGCCGCGAAGTGCGGCGCGCTGGCGAAGATCGGCTACATCTTCGCGCACGTCGCGTTTGTCGTGATCTGCATCGGCGGTCTGCTCGACAGTAACCTGCCGATCAAGCTGCAGATGTGGATGTTCGACAAGACGCCGATCCGCGGCAACACGGTGATCAACGAGATTCCGCCCGAGCATCGTCTGTCGCAGTCGAACCTCACGTTCCGCGGTTACGCGTGGGTGCCGGAAGGCCAGTACGTGTCGACGGCGATCCTGAACCAGCCGGACGGTTCGCTGATCCAGGACCTGCCGTTCTCGATCGAGCTGAAGAAGTTCATCGTCGACTACTACTCGACCGGCATGCCGAAGCTCTTCGCAAGCGACATCGTCGTGATCGATCACAAGACCGGTGCGAAGGTCCCCGCGCGCATCGAGGTGAACAAGCCGTTCACGTACGACGGCGTGTCGATCTATCAGTCGAGCTTCCAGGACGGCGGCTCGCAGATGCAGATGACCGCGTACCCGATGGTCGGCGGCACCGTGAAGACAATGCCCTTCACCGGCACGATCGGCAACTCGGCGCCGCTGTCGGCGAGCATGCCGGGCGCGAACGGCCAGACTGTAGAGTTCGCCGATTTCCGCGCGATCAACGTCGAGAACATTTCGAACGGCAGCGGCCAGAACGACGTGCGCGGCGTGACCGCGCATCGCACGCTGCAGGAAGCGTTCGACGAACGCCTCGGCTCCGGCGCGAAGACCTCGAAGCCGCTCGATCTCCACAACGTCGGACCGTCGGTGCAGTACAAGGTGCGCGACAAGGATGGCCAGGCGCGCGAGTACAACAACTACATGCTGCCCGTCGATGTCGGCGGCGAACGGATGTTCCTCGCCGGCATGCGGAGCAATCCGGACGACCCGTTCCGCTATCTGCGGATTCCGGCGGACACTGGCGGCACGGTGAAGGAGTGGATGAATCTGCGCGCCGCGTTCCAGCAGCCGGAATTGCGCGTCGAGGCGGCGCGACGTTTTGCCGCACGCTCGGTCCCCGACGCGAATCCCGATCTGCAGCGACATCTGCAGGACAGCGCCGAACGGGTCTTGACCCTCTTTGCCGGCGCCGATGCAAACATGACTGCGGCAGCAGGCGGTCAACCGGTCGGCGGCTTCGGCGCGGTGGCGGCCTTCATCGACCATTCGGTGCCGAAGGCAGAACAGGAAAAGGCCGCCGGGCTGTTGCTGCGCATGCTGGAAGGCGCGACGTGGGATCTGTGGCAGCTCGACCGCGCGCAGATCGGCGAGGCTCCCGCGGCGGTCAACGCGGACACGAACCGCTTCCTGCAAAGCTCGATCAACGCGATTTCCGACAGCTTCCTGTATGGATCGCCGGTCTATCTGCAGCTGGATTCATTCAAGCAGGTGCAAGCTTCGGTATTTCAGCTCACGCGCGCACCCGGCAAAAAAGTCGTGTATCTTGGCAGCCTGCTCCTCGTGCTGGGCATCTTCTCGATGTTCTACGTCCGCGAACGGCGCCTGTGGTTCTGGCTCAAAGATAGTGAGCGCGGCGTCGACATCGTGATGGCGATGTCCAGTGCACGCAAGACGCTCGATTTCGAAAAAGAGTTTGCCCGGACGCGCGACGCTGTCGGTGCGGCGTTGGGCGTCAAACCGACCGACGCATCCGGTACAGCCGGCGCCTCCAGCGCCCCGCCGTCCGCAAGCTCACCCGATTCGACCCGGTAAGAATTATGGATCTGACCCAAGCCTCCACTCCCCCTTCGCGACCGGCCACGTCAGCCGCGACCCGCCCCGCGACGCCCGCCGTCCAGCCGCCCGATCTCGCGCTGCTCGATGAACGGTCGTTCCTGAGACGGCTCCGACCGTCCGACTGGCTGTTCGCGATCGCGCTGGTCGCCGGCGCGGGGTTCGCGCTGTCGCGCTATCACCCGTTCATGAACTACTACGACAAGCTCGTGCTCGTGTGCGCGGTGCCGGCGATGATCGTACTCGGCTGGCGCTGGAAGCCCGCGCGTCTGCTGATGGCCGGCATCGCCGTGCTGTCGCTGTTCGCGATCCAGACCTACCACGGCGACCTGACGCGCGCGGACAACGCGTTCTTCCTGAAATATTTCCTGTCGAGCCAGTCCGCGATTCTGTGGATGAGCGCGCTGTTCGTGTTCGCCACGGTGTTCTACTGGATCGGCCTGCTGTCGCGCTCGCCGACCGGCGGCGCGATCGGTTCGGGGATGACGTGGGCCGCGGTGCTGATGGGCTTCGTCGGCCTGATGGTGCGCTGGTACGAGTCGTACCTGATCGGCGCAGACGTCGGCCATATTCCAATCTCGAACCTGTACGAAGTGTTCGTGCTGTTCAGCCTGATCACCGCGCTGTTCTACCTGTACTACGAGCGGCATTACGCGACGCGTGCGCTTGGCGCATTCGTGCTGCTGGTTATCAGCGCGGCCGTCGGCTTCCTGATGTGGTACTCGATCGCACGCGACGCGCAGCAGATCCAGCCGCTCGTCCCCGCGCTGCAAAGCTGGTGGATGAAGATCCACGTGCCGGCGAACTTCATCGGTTACGGTAGCTTCGCGCTGTCGGCGATGGTCGGCGTCGCGTATCTGGTGAAGGAGCGGGGCATTCTCGCTGACCGCCTGCCGGCGCTCGATGTACTCGACGACCTGATGTACAAGTCGATCGCCGTCGGTTTCGCGTTCTTCACGATCGCGACGATTCTCGGCGCGCTGTGGGCCGCCGAAGCGTGGGGCGGCTACTGGAGCTGGGATCCGAAGGAAACCTGGGCGCTGATCGTCTGGTTGAATTACGCGGCGTGGCTGCATATGCGGCTGATCAAGGGCCTGCGCGGCGCGGTCGCCGCCTGGTGGGCGCTCACGGGCCTGCTGGTCACGACGTTCGCGTTCCTCGGCGTCAACATGTTCCTGTCGGGGCTGCATAGCTACGGCAAGCTGTAATATCTGCCGCGCTACGACGACTATGCTGTGACGACGCAAAACCGCCGGTGCCTCGCACCGGCGGTTTTTTTATTCCGGCGATGGAAGATTTCCCCGGTTGGCGGCGTTCACCTTAATGTAGCCCGCCAAAGCGGGTAGAACGGACATCGGAACGGCGCGCAGCGCCCACGGAGCAGCGACATGTGGATCAAGCGAACGAGCGGCATCGCGGTACGCGGCGAAGGCATTGCGCCCCACGAGATCACGCGGCAGGCGGTATTCGAGAACCGGCGACGCGTGCTGCAGGTGGCGGGCGCGGTTGCGCTCGGCGGCCTTATCGGTGTGAACGGCGAAGCACTGGCGGCGTACACATCGCCGGACGGCAAGGCGCAGAAGCTTGCCGCGAAGACGAACCCGAAATTCGTCGTGCCGGATAAGGCGACGCCGTACAAAGACATCACCACCTACAACAACTTCTACGAGTTCGGCACCGACAAGAGCGATCCCGCGCACAACGCCGGCACGCTGCGGCCGAGGCCCTGGCGCGTGAGTGTCGAGGGTGAGGTGAAGAACGCGAAGGTCTACGACATCGACGAGCTGCTCAAGCTCGCGCCGCTCGAGGAGCGTGTGTACCGGCATCGCTGTGTCGAGGGCTGGTCGATGGTGATTCCGTGGATCGGCATCTCGCTGTCCGAGCTGATCCGTCGCGTGCAGCCGACCGGCAATGCGAAGTACGTGCAGTTCATCACGCTGGCCGATCCGTCGCAGATGCCCGGTCTCTCGCAGCCGATTCTCGACTGGCCGTATTCGGAAGGGCTGCGGATGGACGAGGCGATGAATCCGCTGACGCTGCTCGCGGTCGGCCTCTACGGGCAAGTGCTGCCGAACCAGAACGGCGCGCCGATTCGTATCGTCGTGCCGTGGAAATACGGGTTCAAGAGCGCGAAGTCGCTGGTGAAGATCCGCTTCGTCGAGAAGCAGCCGGAGACGAGCTGGAACAAATACGCGCCGCAGGAGTACGGCTTTTACTCGAACGTGAATCCGAACGTCGATCACCCGCGCTGGAGCCAGGCGACCGAGCGACGCATCGGTGAAGACGGCTTCTTCACGCCGAAGCGCAAGACGTTGATGTTCAACGGCTACGGCGATCAGGTCGCGTCGCTGTATCAGGGCATGGACCTGAAGAAGAACTTCTGAGCGGATCCGATCATGCCAACCGATACGTCGACTGCTACTCGCCGCGACGCTTCACGCGCACCGGCTGCTGCCTCTGCATCTGCACGCCGTGCGCCAGCGGTCGGCTCCACCGCGAACCGCTGGATCGTGCCCGCGAAGATCGCGGTGTTCATTGCCGCGTGGTATCCGCTCGCGCGCATTGTGCTGTTCGGTCTGACCGATCGGCTCGGCGCGAATCCGATCGAGTTCATCACGCGCTCGACCGGCCTGTGGACGCTCGTGTTCCTGTGCATCACGCTCTCGGTCACGCCGTTGCGTCGTTTGACGGGCATCGCCGCGCTGGTTCGCTTCCGCCGGATGCTCGGTCTGTACGCATTCTTCTACGCGACGCTGCACTTCACCACGTACGTATGGTTCGACAAATGGTTCGACGCCGCGGAGATGTTGAAGGACATCGGCAAGCGGCCGTTCATCACGGTCGGCTTCGCGGCGTTCGTTCTGCTGATTCCGCTTGCGGTCACGTCGCCGCGCGCGATGGTGCGCAAGCTCGGGCGTCGGTGGCAAACGCTCCATCGCGCGATCTACGCGATCGCTGCGCTGGCGATCCTGCATTTCTGGTGGATGAAGGCAGGCAAGCACGATCTGCTGCTGCCGAAGATCTATGGTGCGATCGTCGTGGTGCTGCTTGGGTGGCGGCTTGCGGTGTGGTTGAAAGCGCGCGTGACGCAGCGGCGGGCGAAGGCGTAAGCGTAAGTGGAGAGCGTTGTTTGACGAGATATCGTCGAAGCACGTGCCGCTTCAAAAAGCAAAAAGGCGATGCACTGATGCATCGCCTTTTTTCATACGGCAGCGTCCTTCGACGCGACCGCTTATTCCGGCAAAACCGTCTCGCCCGCGAACAGTTCCGGCACCGTCTCGCGCGCGCGGACCACGTGCGCCGCATCGCCGTCGACCATCACCTCAGCCGCGCGAGGACGCGTGTTGTAGTTCGAGCTCATCGCGAAGCCATACGCGCCGGCCGAACGGATCGCGAGCACATCGCCCACGTCGACGGCCAGATCGCGATCGCGGCCCAGCCAGTCCCCGCTTTCGCACACCGGGCCGACCACGTCGTAGCGATGCGCGGCGACGTCGCGCTGCACGACCGCTTCGATCGCGTGATACGCGCCGTACATTGCGGGACGGGCGAGGTCGTTCATCGCAGCATCGACGATCGCGAAGTTTTTCTCCGCGCCCGGCTTCAGAAATTCGACACGTGTGAGCAGCACGCCCGCGTTACCGACGAGCGAACGGCCCGGTTCGAAATAGACCTCGCGATGGCCGTGGCCGCGCGCGTCGATCCGGTCGAGCACCGTGCGAACGAACTCACCAATGTCCGGCGGCGTTTCATCGGCATAGGTGATGCCGAGGCCGCCGCCGACGTCGATGTGCTTGATCGTCAGGCCATCCGCTTCGATCTGGCCGACCAGTTCGAGCAGCTTGTCGACCGCATCGAGATACGGCGCGATCTCGGTGATCTGCGAGCCGATATGGCAGTCGATACCGACAACGTCGAGGTGCGGCATCGCCGCTGCCGCGCGATAGGTTGCACGCGCTTCGTCGAACGCGACGCCGAACTTGTTCGACTTCAATCCCGTGGAAATGTACGGATGCGTCTTCGCGTCGACGTCCGGATTCACGCGCAGCGACACAGGCGCCGTGCGGCCCATCTCGCCGGCAACCGCATTGAGGCGATCAAGTTCGGGAATCGATTCGACGTTGAAGCATTTGACGCCGGCCGCCAGAGCCTCGCGCATTTCGCTCGTGCTCTTGCCGACGCCGGAGAACACGGTGTTTTCCGCTTTGCCGCCGGCCGCGAGCACGCGCGCCAGTTCACCGCCCGACACGATGTCGAAGCCGGCACCAAGCCGCGCGAACACGTTGAGCACCGCGAGATTGCTGTTCGCCTTGACGGCGACGTGCACCGTCGCGTGGCGTCCTGCGCACGCGTCGGCGTACGCGTGCCACGTGGCAGTGAGCGCCGCGCGCGAATAGACGTACAGCGGAGTGCCGAACTGTTCGGCGAGCGAAACGGCGGACACGCGTTCGGCGTGCAGCACGCCGTCGACATACGCGAATGCGGATCGAGTCATGCGAAGCTTTTACTGAGTGGTGAGAGTGCCGGAAGCCGGTTGCGGTGTCGACGCGGCAGCATCGGAGGCAGGGGCGTTGCGCAGTTCGCTTTCGGTCGACAGCGACAGCGGCGTACCCGATGTATCCGGCACGGTGCCCGACGCGGTTTCCGCATCCGGTTTGACGTCGTCCGGTGACGGCTGGGTGCGGTCGACCGGTTTGGCCGGCAAAGGCGGCACGGTGGGCAGATAAAGCGCGCCGCGTTGACCGCAGCCGCTCAGTGCGCCACCTGCGAGAATGGCCAAAGCCGCTACAATCGCGCTCATCCGGAAAACGACTCGCATGACTGTCCCTGAATAATCAATCGTTGGAGTTTAGCATGTCCGATCATGAATACCTGACCCGCGCAGAGGCCGCGCTCGCGGCCGTGGAGCGCACACTCGACGACACCGGCGCGGACATCGAATTCGAACGCAGCGGCAATGTGCTGACGCTCGAATTCGAGAGCGGAACGAAGATCATTGTGAACCTGCAGCCGCCGATGCGCGAGATCTGGATCGCCGCGAAAGCCGGCGGTTTCCACTTCCGTTTCGTCGATGGCGAATGGCGCGACACGCGCAGCGGCACCGAGTTTTTCGCGGCGCTGTCCGATTACGCGACCCAGCAGGCCGGCGAGCCGGTTCACTTCGCGCCGTAACCCCGCTGCGAGTTCTCCACCCGCGGCCTAATGGCCGCGGAACAGATTCATGATGTCCTGCTTTTCCTGCTCGCCGACCTCGGCCGGTGCGACACCTGACGCACCGCTCGCGCCGGCATCGAGCGACGCCTGGCTCACGCCGACCGTCGCGACGAAGCCGTGCCCCGGCGTGAAGTCCTCGAAGTACAACTCGTCGCCGAGCGTGACGATGCCGTCGGGCATCGGCATCTTGTAGGCGGGCACGTCCTTCAGCGCGCGGCTCATGTATTCGATCCACACCGGCAACGCGAGCCCGCCGCCCGTTTCGCGATCGCCGAGGCTGCGCGGATTGTCGTAGCCGATCCACGCGATCGCCGTCAGCGTGTGCTGATAGCCGGCGAACCACGCGTCGCGCGAATCGTTGGTCGTCCCGGTCTTGCCTCCAAGGTCCGTGCGTTTCAGCACGTTGGTCTTCGCGCCGGTGCCGCGCTGCGCGACACTCTGCAGCAGGCTGTTCATCACGTACGCGTTGCGCGGGTCGATTGCGTGCGGTGCGCTTTCGCCCGCGACGAGCGGCTGCGCGTGCGCGACGACGATGCCGCGCTGATCGGTGACCTCGGCGATCAGATACGGATTGACGCGATAGCCGCCGTTCGCGAATACCGAGTACGCGCCCGCCATCTGCAGCGGCGTGACGAGCCCCGCGCCGAGCGCCATCGGCAGATAGGCCGGATGACGATCCGCATCGAAGCCGAAACGCGTGATGTACTGCTGCGCGTATTTCGTTCCGATCTGGTTGAGGATGCGGATCGATACGAGATTCTTCGATTTCATCAGCGCGGTGCGCATCGTCATCGGACCATCGAAACCGCCGCCGTAGTTCTTCGGCTCCCACGCCTGGCCGCCGGTTTCGGCGGCGCTGAAAAAGAGCGGCGCGTCGTTGATGATCGTGGCCGGCGCGAGGCCCTTTTCGAGCGAAGCCGAATAGATGAACGGCTTGAAGCTCGAACCCGGTTGACGCCACGCCTGCGTCACGTGATTGAACTTGTTCTTGTTGAAGTCGAAGCCGCCGACGAGCGCGCGGATCGCGCCGTCCTGCGGCACCACCGATACGAACGCGCCTTCCACCTGCGGCAACTGCGTGATCGACCAGTTGCCCTCGTCGTCCTTGACGACGCGAATGATCGCGCCCGGTCGCACGCGCTGGTTCGGCTGCGCGCGCGGACCCAATGCGAACGACGCGAAGCGCAGCCCGTCGCCTTCGATCGTCGCGGTGTTGCCGTCGATGAACGTGACCTGCACCTGCTTCGGCGTCGCCGACGTGACCATCGCCGCGACGATTTCGCCGTTGTCCGGGTGTTCGAGCAACGCGTCGTCGATGGCTTGCTCGCGATCGTCGCCGGGTGGCGGCAGATCGATGAACGCTTCCGGTCCACGGTAGCCGTGACGGCGCTCGTAGTCCATCAAGCCTTTACGCAGCGCGCGATAGGCGACGTCCTGATCGGCAGAGTCGATCGTCGTGACGACATTCAGGCCGCGCGTGTACGCTTCTTCGCGGTACTGCGCGTACATCATCTGCCGCACCATTTCTGCAACGTACTCCGCGTGCACGCTGAACTCCTTGCCCGCGCCCTTGACGACGAGCGGCTGCTTCGCGGCTTCGTCGTACTGCTGCTGCGTGATGTAGTTCAGTTCGAGCATGCGCTGCAGGATGTACTCCTGCCGCACCTTCGCGCGCTTCGGATTGACCACCGGGTTATACGCGGAGGGCGCTTTCGGTAGCCCGGCGAGCATCGCGCATTCGGCCAGCGTCAGATCCTTCATGTCCTTGCCGAAGTACACGCGCGCCGCGCTCGCGAAACCGTATGCGCGCTGCCCGAGATAGATCTGATTCATGTACACCTCGAGAATCTGATCCTTCGACAGCTTCGACTCGATCTTGTACGCGAGCAGCATCTCGTAGATCTTGCGCGTGTAGGTTTTCTCGCTCGACAGGAAGAAGTTGCGCGCGACCTGCATCGTGATCGTGCTTGCGCCCTGCGTCGCGTGACCGTTCGTCAGCGCGACGAAGCCTGCGCGCGCGATGCCGGTGAGATCGACGCCGCCGTGATCGTAGAAGCGCGCGTCTTCGATTGCGAGCACGGCCTTCTTCAGATTGTCCGGTACGTCCTGGATATGAACGACGTCACGACGCTCCTCGCCGAATTCGCCGATCAGCACGTGATCGGCCGTGTAGATGCGCAGCGGCACCTTCGGCTGGTAATCGGTGAGCGCGTCGAGCGACGGCAGGTTCGGTGTCGCGACGACGAGCGCGTAACCGAGCACGAGACCGACACACACGATGCCAGCAACGATCAGCCCCACGAAGCCGAGCAACAGCTTCATCCATAGGGAACGCTTGCGCTTTTCGGGTGCGGGCGGCGGGGATGTAGGAGACGTGGATTGCATATGAACACCAAAAAACAGTCCCGCGATTATAGCCGCCCGGTTCCGTGGCTTTCGACACGCTTACTTCTCGTATGACTTCGCGTAGCGTATCGCGTGAACATGACTTCACTCTAGCCGCTTTGCGACGCCGCGCGCGACGCGCGATGCCGCGTTAGCCGTCCGGCCGAATGTCGCGCGAACGTCACGTTTCGCACAATGCGTCATCAGGCCTGTGCACGAATGGTTCGTCGCGGGATGCAATGGTGTGGAGGCGCGATGGCATTCGGGAGTTCGTTGTTGTTGCCGGCGCGGCGGTTTGCCGCCGGCGTCGATGTGAGCCAGCAGGCACTGCGGCTCGTCGTGCTGAGCAGGCGGTCGCGTGCCGGCGGCGGAGCGCGGGTCGAGCATATGGGCGAAGCGCCGCTCACGCCCGGTGCAATGGCAGGCGCGGAGATGGTGGACCGCACGGCAGTGTCGCGTGCGTTGCGGCATCTGTTTGCGGAACTGCCGTCGCGCTGCGACACGCAGGCGTTGAGCTGCGCGATGGGATTACCTGCGTCGGCGATCGCTACGGCGACCGTGCCGCTCGCGCAGTTCGGCGGCGTGCGCGTGGCGAGTCATCGCGTGCATGCGACGCTCGAGCCGGCTGTGATGGTGGAGGCTGAGCGGATCGCGGGCATCGAGCGGCACGCGCTCGCGGTGGACTGGTTCGTCGAGGATGCCCTGCACAACGCAAGTCACGCGCACGACGAAGGACGCGTGACCATCGCGGCTGCCGGTCGAGCGCATCTCGAAGCGCGTGTCGAATGCGCGGCGTCGGCCGGGATTACGCTGACCGCGCTCGATGGCGAACCGCACGCGGCACTGCGCGCGCTGCGTTACGCCGCTTCCTGCGAACTGACGCCACGCGAACCGTACGTCGCGCTGTGGATCGGCACGGAGAGCGTGCACGGCTGGCACATCGCCGGCGAAACGATGACCGGTGAGATCCGCTATCCGTCGCTCGAGTACGCGGGTTTCGCCGACGCGCTGCGCGATCTCGCGCGTCAGGATGCGCCGGGGTGCGCGCTCGTCGGTGGAGAACTGGAGCTGCTCGACGGCATCGGCTTTTCGATGGCGGATATCGGTGACGTACTCGGCTGCACTGTGCTGCCGTTCGAATGCGTGACGTTCGGTGAAGGCATCGCGGCGCATGCCGTCGAGCTGTTGCACGAACCGGCGTATGCGGTTGCATTCGGGCTTGCGTTGCGCGGGGTGTTCGAATGAAGGGTGCACGCGTTTTTCCTGATCGCGATTTCGCGTGGATCGGTGGATTCAATCTGTTGCCGTATCGCAGACGGAATGCGTTGCGTGCGCGGCGGCGCTTTGTAGCGGAGTGTGGTTTCGCGGCGCTGGTGGGCGGTGCATGCGTGCTGCTGCTCGTGGGGTGGCATACGTATCAGCGTTCGCGTATCGACGGTGAACGTGTGACCGTCGAGCGCACGCTGACACAGCTCGCCGTGCCGCTTGCCGAACACGCGCGCCTTTCGCGCGATGCGCACACGGCGCAGTCCGACGCGGCCGATGCGGCAACGCGTTCTGCTCCGCTCGATCATCTTCGCGACCTGCTTGACGTGCTGAGCAACGAGCCTGCATCGGGCGTCGTGTTGGAGCGGCTCCGGCATCGCGGGCAGCAGACCGATCTCGTCGCGCGGGCTGCGGATCGTGCGCTGTCCGCTGCATGGATCGAGCGACTCGATGGCGTGCGCGGGGCGCAAGGTGCCGATGCGAGTGATCTGCATCACGCGGCAAGTTCTGGTTCGGGGCACGGCAAGAGCGATGCCGTCGATGGTTCGTTCGAATTCGGCGCGGCGGTGCGCTGGGCAGGAGCGATGGACGATGCGAAGGGCGCGGTGCATCGAGCATTCGTCGCAGGTTCAGGAGGTGTGAAATGAGTACCACTGCGATGGGTCGTTTCGATGCGGGGCGTGCAGCATCAACGCGTTTTACGGAGGGATGGGTTTGGTTGAGCATTCCCCCCGAAGCATGGAGCAAGCAACGACGCTTCGTCGTCGCGCTGCTTGTCGCGTTCGCGGCATTCGTGCTCGGCGTACAAGGTATAAGGTCGGCGGATCTCGACGGCTTCGACGCGAGCCGTGCAACGCTCGCCGAAGCACAGCATCGCCTCGCCGACGCCCGGCATGCGATGACGCAACTGCCGACGTTACGCAATGAAGCACGTGAGCGTGCGCAACGCGCGCGTCCTGCGGTCTGGACTTCCGCAGACGACGTGCGCGCGTTATCCGCGCTCGCCGACGACAGCGGGCTCGCGCTCGTCTCTCTCGAACCCGGTGCCGAGAGCGGCGCGGCAACGGACACGATGCGGCCCGTGCAACTCGCCGCGCGCGGCGATTTCGCGGAGGTGCTGCAATTCATCGACGGGCTCACGACGCTGCCGGTGCTCGTCGTGCCGTTCGATGTCGAGATCAGGCGTGACGGCAATGTGCTGTCGATGAACGCGACGTTGCAGGTGTTCAGTCGTCTGTCGCCCGTGGCAAACGCGTTGTCCCATGCCGATGCGGACGACGATCCGGAGATCGTGTTCTACGATCCGTTTTCACAGCGAGCCACAAGTGTCGATGCATCGGCGGATGCGAGTCTGCGGCTTGTCGGGTTGCTGCGCGATCGCGTGCATGCACTGGCGCTGGTCGAAACCGACGACGGCCCGATTGCCGCAGAACCGGGCCAGCAGGTCGGCGATGCTCGCGTGACGCGCATCGATGCTGACGGTCTTACGTTGGCGACATCGTTGGGAGCGAAGCAATTGACGTTCGCGGAGGACGCACGATGAGCGTCGTACTCCCAACGCGTGGCTTGATCGCGTGTGTTGCAGCGCTCGTGCTGATGACTGCTCACGCACTCGCGCACGCTACCGTCGCTCCGCTGCCTGACCTCATGCCGATAGACGATTCCGTCGCATCGGCAGGCGTGCCGCCGTTGCCGCCCGGCGTACCGGAGGGCAGCACACCGAACCCGTTCAGTCCGCGAAGTGCAGGCGACAGCATCGACAGGGTAGAGGACGTAGAGGCCGTGCAAAAAGACCCGCTCGACGAAAGCACAACGACGGACGCAGCACCGCATCCATCAACGCCGCCGATTACCGCTGCTACACCACCCGACCCACTAGAGGGACCACCCACACCCCTTCCACCAACGCAACGAATGACCTCCGCTGCCAGCGATGAAACAGGAAACCTCACCGACAACAAACCAATCACGCTGGATTTCCAGCACGCAGAACTGGGCGCGGTGCTGAACGCGTTCGCGCGGTTCACAGGACTGAACATCGTATCGAGCGAGAAAGTGCGCGGCTTCGTTTCGCTGAAACTCGACAAGGTGCCGTGGCGCAATGCGTTCGATACGCTGCTCGACGTCAACGGCCTCGCGATGGAGCGTCGCGGCAACGTGATCTGGGTCGCGTCGCTCGCCGAACTCGCGGCACGCGAGCGACAGCGTTTCGAAGCGCACGCGCGGGATGCCGACCTCGAACCGCTCGTCAGCCGCACGTTTGAACTGCACTACGCGCGTGCCGACGATGTTCGCCGTCTGCTCGGCGCGGCAGGCAACCAGCGTGTGCTGTCGAAGCGTGGTTCGGTGATGGCGGACCCGCGCACGAACCTGCTGTTCGTCACCGATCTCGACGCGCGGCTCGCACAGATCGCGCAGCTGATCGCGACGATCGACCGGCCGACGCGGCAGGTGATGATCGAGGCACGCATCGTCGAAGGGGAGCAGGGGTTCTCGCGGAATCTCGGCGTGCGGATGGCGCTTGCCAATACCGCGGCGGATGGCGGCGGGACCGGCGTGGTCGGCGGCAACGAAGGAACGGTGCTCGACCTGACGGCCCGGCCGATTTCCGGTTTCGATGCGGCGACGGCCGGTTTGACGTTGTTCGCGGCGCGCGCCACTCGTCTGCTGAATATCGAGTTGAGTGCGCTGGAAGCCGAGGGCCGTGGGCAGACGGTATCGAGCCCGAACGTCGTCACCGCGGATCGGACGAAGGCGATCGTCGAGCAGGGCACCGAGTTGCCGTATCAGGCGAAGGTGGGGCAGGGCGTGTCGGGTGTGCAGTTTCGTCGTGCGAGCCTCAAGCTCGAGGTCGAACCGCAGATCACGCCCGACGGCCACGTCGTGCTCGATCTCGACGTCGCGAAAGACAGCGTCGGCGAACAGACCGCAGCCGGGCCAGCGATCAACACGAAACACGTGCAGACGCGGGTCGAAGTGGAAGACGGCGGAACCGTATCGATCGGAGGAATCTACGAGCAGAACGATCGCGACGATGTGACGGGTGTGCCAGTCCTGGGCAAAATACCGCTTCTAGGCGCACTTTTCAGGCATAGCGCGCATCGCGACCAGCACGACGAACTCGTGGTGCTGATCACGCCGCACGTGGTGCGAGCCGAATGATGTGGCCGCCGGCGCAGGCTCGACAAGGCAGTCGCTTTGCCAGTAAGCTGCGGCACAAACTACCGGATTACCAGAGGATAGCGTTGCAACCGCGGGACTCACACGCCAATGTATTTTTCGTAGGGCTCATGGGGGCAGGCAAGACCACCGTGGGCCGGGCCGTGGCGCGTCGGCTGGAGCGCCCGTTCTTCGATTCCGACCATGAAATCGAAGCCCGCACCGGCGCCCGCATTCCGCTGATTTTCGAGCACGAAGGCGAGGCGGGTTTTCGAGATCGCGAAGCGCAGGTTATCGGCGATCTCACCGCACGCGACAACATCGTGCTCGCGACCGGCGGCGGGGCGGTGCTGCGGCCGGAAAATCGAGATGCGCTACACACTCGCGGGATCGTCGTGTACCTGCGCGCGAATCCGCACGACCTGTGGCTGCGCACGCGCCGCGACAAGAATCGTCCGCTGCTGCAGACCGAAGATCCGAAGGCACGCCTCGAAGCACTGTACGAGGTGCGCGATCCGCTGTATCGCGAGTGCGCGCATTTTGTTATCGAGACCGGGCGGCCGTCGGTTGCCGGGCTCGTCAATATGGTGCTGATGCAGCTTGAAATGGCGGGCGTCAGTGTCGTCCAGCCGGTCCCTCCCGCGCCATCTACGTGATAATGGCGAGCATGAAGACCCCCATGATTACCGTCAACGTCGAACTGGGCGAGCGCGCCTACCCCATCCACATCGGCTCCGGGCTGATCGGACAGACTGAGCTTTTCGCGCCGCATATCGCGGGCTCGTCGGTGACGATCGTCACCAACACCACCGTCGATCCGCTGTACGGCGACGCGCTCCGGCAAGCGCTGGCGCCGCTCGGCAAACAGGTGTCGACGGTCGTGCTGCCCGACGGCGAGGCGTACAAGAACTGGGAAACGCTGAACCTGATCTTCGACGCGCTGCTGGGTTCGCGCGCCGACCGCAAGACCACGCTGATCGCGCTGGGCGGCGGCGTGATCGGCGACATGACCGGTTTCGCGGCTGCGTGCTACATGCGCGGCGTGCCGTTCATCCAGGTACCGACCACCCTGCTGTCGCAGGTCGATTCGTCGGTGGGCGGCAAGACCGGCATCAATCACCCGCTCGGCAAGAACATGATCGGCGCGTTCTATCAGCCGCAGGCGGTCATCGCCGATATCGCGACGCTGCAAACGCTGCCCGAGCGCGAACTCGCCGCAGGCGTCGCCGAAGTCATCAAGACCGGCGCGATCGCGGATGCCGCATTCTTCGACTGGATCGAAGCGAACGTCGAAGCGCTGAACCGCTGCGAACCCGAAGCGCTCGTGCACGCGGTAAAGCGTTCGTGCGAGATCAAGGCATCGGTCGTTGCCGCGGACGAACGCGAAGGCGGCCTGCGCGCAATCCTGAATTTCGGCCACACGTTCGGCCACGCGATCGAAGCAGGCCTCGGCTACGGCGAGTGGCTGCACGGCGAAGCGGTCGGTTGCGGGATGGCGATGGCGGCGGATCTGTCGGTGCGGCTCGGTCATCTCGACGAAGCGTCGCGCCGGCGGCTCGTCGATGTGATCTCGGCGGCGCGTCTGCCCACGCGCGCACCCGCGCTCGGCGCGGATCGCTACGTCGACCTGATGCGCGTCGACAAGAAAGCGGAAGCCGGCCAGATCAAATTCATCCTGCTGAAACGGTTCGGCGACACGCTGATCGCGCCCGCGCCGGACGACGCCGTCCACGCGACGCTCGCGGCAGCCGTCTAGTCCGGCAGCGCCACGCAGCCACGGCGCACCGGACCCGAACGCTTCATGCGGCGGCTACCCCTCTTGCGGAGAAACCGGTGAGCGACACGCGCAGCGATCAATCGACGAACGACAGCGTCCCTCGCGGCAACCCCATGCCGCCGGTGCGGCCTACCGTCGCCACGCTCGAGGCGCATCTCGCGCCGTACGCGGCGCATTCGTCGCTATCGCGCGGACGCCGCTATCCGGAAGCCGCGCCCACCGCACGCACCGAGTTTCAGCGCGATCGCGACCGCATCGTGCATTCCACCGCGTTTCGCCGGCTCGAATACAAGACGCAGGTGTTCGTGAATCACGAGGGCGACCTGTTCCGCACGCGCCTCACGCACAGCCTCGAGGTCGCGCAGATCGCGCGGTCGGTCGCACGCAATCTGCGCGTCAACGAGGATCTCGTCGAAGCGATTTCGCTCGCGCACGATCTCGGCCATACGCCGTTCGGTCACGCGGGCCAGGACGCGCTCAACGAGTGCATGCGCGAGTACGGCGGCTTCGAACACAACCTGCAAAGTCTCGCGGTCGTCGATGAACTCGAAGAACACTACGGCGCGTTCGACGGACTGAATCTCTGTTTCGAGACGCGCGAAGGCATCCTCAAGCACTGCTCGCGTGAGAACGCACGGCGGCTCGGCGACCTGGGCGAGCGCTTCCTGCGCGGCGAGCAACCGTCGATCGAAGCGCAGATTGCGAATCTCGCCGACGAGATCGCGTACAACAATCACGACGTCGACGACGGTCTGCGCTCGGGTCTTCTCACGATCGACCAGCTCGCCGAGGTCGAACTCTGGCAGCAGCACTACGAGGCGGCGCGCGCGGATTATCCGCATATCGAGGGGCGGCGGCTGGTGCATGAAACCGTGCGCCGCATCATCAATACGCTGATCGTCGATCTGATCGACACGACGACGCGCAATCTGCAGCGTCACGCGCCCGCTTCACTCGACGACGTGCGCGCCGCGCCCGCGCTCGTCGCGCACAGCGAAGCCGTGGCCGCGCAGGCCACGGCGCTCAAGCGCTTTCTGTTCGGGAATCTGTATCGCCACTATCGCGTGATGCGGATGGCGAGCAAGGCGAAGCGCGTCGTCGCAGGGCTGTTCGACGCGTTCATCGCCGACCCGCGGCTGTTGCCGCCGGCGTATCAGGCTGCGCAGGCGGACGCGCAGCCTCGACTCGTCGCGCACTACATCGCGGGTATGACGGACCGGTATGCGCTTAAGGAGTATCAGCGGTTGTTCGTCGTCGACGGCGCGTAGCGGTCCGCCGTCAGCGTCTACATCCGCGCAACGCTCAACGCGAACGCGCCAGCAACGCCCCCGTCAGTAGCGCCAGGCCACCGACGATCGCGATCGTCCGCCACGGATTCTCATGCACATAATCGTCCGCATCGGCGAGCGCGGTTTCGGCTCGTTCGCGAACTGCTTCGCGCGTTTCCTGCAGACGGGCGCGCGCCGAATCGAGGCGTTTGCGCAGCTGCTCGCGCAGCACAACAGCGTCGGCCTGCGTGCCGTCGCCCAGGGTTTCTTCGAGTTCGGCCATCAGCGTGCGCAGTTCGCCGGCGACATCTTCCGCGGCATGGCGGCTATGGCGGGCGATGCGGCGTGCGCGCCGTCCCGTCGTGGTCCAGGATTCGCCGATGGCTTCTCGCGTGTTCGGTAGTGCAGTCATGGTCGCTCCGTCGGTGGAAGAGGGAAGAGAATGGGAAAGCCCGAGTCTCCTGCGGGGTTCCGTTGGGGAACCCGTTGCTTCGCAACTTCGGTGCCCGCCTGCGGCGGTGCGGCCGAAGCCCATGAACACTATCGTTCAAACATATGAATGCAATCTGCGCGGGCGAGGCCACAGGCAGATATTTCAGCGACGGCCACCGCGCGGGTCAAAATTACAATCCGTTTCGCGCGCATGCGATGCCCGCCGCATAGGCATAGAATCCAGAAAACAAAACGCCGCCACGAGGTGACGGCGTCTTACTGCAACAGGCCGCGAGGTCCGATGCATCCGGTGGTCCAGCCGCGCTAGAACGTGTAGCCCAGCTTCACGAACGTGACGATCGGATTCAGCTTGATCTTCGCCTGCGAGACCGCGCTGCCGCCGACCGGCGTCGCACCCGACGTATGCAGGGTCGCCGTCACGCTGACCGGAATGTAGGACACGGAGAAGCCGGCAAACCAGTGCTTCGTGAGCGCGTAGTTGAAACCGACGTTAAACACCGGAGCCCAGGAACGATCCGTCGTTACAGAGGTCGGACCATGCAGAACGCCTTGTTCGAAACTGCTGTTGGTGATCTGCGCGTCGGTGAACCAGACATACGTCGCGCCGAGCCCCACGTACGGACGGAATCTAGCCTGAGCATCGAAGAAGTGATACTTGACCAGCACTGCCGGGCTCCACTGTTTCGCCGAGCCGAGCGTACCGAACTGCGAGAAAGAGCCCTTGCCGGTGAGGTCGAATTTCGGTGGGATGCCGAGTTCCGTTTCAACTGCGATGTGGTCGGTAACGAAGTAGCCGAGGCTGAAGCCGAGCGTGTCGGACGAGTTAATCCCTGCGCCGGTGCCCTGCTCGGTCAGGTTGACGGGCGTGCCGCCAACCGAGAGTACTTTCAGTGGCTTGCTGCTGTCCTGGGGTGCGAAATGGAACCAACCTGTCGTGAGATAAATGCTGCCGGCAGATTGCGCATGGGCTGCCGATACGCAGGCGAGCGCTGCGATCCCCGTTATGGCCTGTTTTAATTTCATTGTGCTCCTCCTGAAAAAGCCCGCTCATTATGACCACAACGTTTGAAACAAACCATACGATGCAGTTAGAGCTTTCTCCCTAAGCGCCAGGCGGTTTCCGGCTCAGCCGCATCGCGCCGAACCCAACGCGCACGCGGCTCTTCGGACCTTCGGGTATATACCAACGCGACTATTGGATAATCCAGCATGGCACGGCTTGCACGTCTTTATGTTCCTGACCAGCCGCAGCACGTGATTCTGCGCGGACTCGACCAGCAGCCCGCATTCGTCGACGACCAGGATTACGAGCTTTTTATCGATTGTCTGAAAGCGGCTTCACGCGATCACCGTCTCTCCATTCACGCGTACGCGTTAATGCCGGGCGCGGTGCAACTGCTCGTCACGCCCGCCGACGAAGCGAGTCTCCCCAAGGCGATGCAGGCCGTCGGCCGTCGCTACGTCGCGCATTTCAATCGTCGCTATGCGCGGCGCGGCACGCTGTGGGAAGGACGCTATCGCGCGACGGTGATCGAGGGCGAGCGCTACTTTCTGCTCGCGAGTCGCGTGGTCGAGTTGTGTCCGGTCCGCATGCAACTGACGAGCGTGCCGGAGGACTATCGCTGGTCCAGCTACCGGCATCACATCGGGCTCACGCTCGACAGTCTCATCACCGATCATCCGCTGTACTGGTCGCTCGGCAACACGCCGTTTGAACGGCAGCGCGCGTATCGCGAGTTGTGCGAACAGCCGCTCGACGAACGCGAGGCCAGCCAGCTGCAGCAGGCCACGCTGAAGGGCTGGGTGCTGGGCGGCGATTCGTATCGCGAGTGGGCGGCGCGGGCCGCGAACCGGCGCGTGTCGCCGCTGCCGCGCGGCCGGCCGCGCAAGGTGCGGGAAACGCCGCAGACGCGCTAGGCCAGAGCCAGCAAGGCGCTCAGGCGCCGGCGTTCCCTGAAACGGCATCCACGGATGCCGTTTTCTTTAGCTTCTTTTTGATGTGGCACCGTTTAATCGTGAGCATCATGCACCAATACGATAATAGGTGCCTGATCATCACGTTTTATTTGCTATTCCATTGATTCGTCGCGTATATTCCGAATTCCGGCGGTTCCCCGGCACACGACGCCGGAAGCCCGATCGCCCGCGCGGCTGCACACCCAGCACAGCGGATGGCGAAAACAACAAATGGTTTTAACGGCCACCCCGGCCCCTTTCAGACGGTGTCCCCATGAACGACCCCCTGCAACCGACGTCCTCGGTGCCCGCCGCGCAAGGTCTGTACGACCCGCAAAACGAACATGACGCCTGTGGCGTCGGCTTCGTCGCCCACATCAAGGGCAAGAAGAGCCACGAGATCATTCAGCAAGGTCTGAAGATCCTGGAGAATCTCGATCACCGCGGCGCGGTCGGTGCCGATCCGTTGATGGGCGACGGCGCGGGCATCCTGATCCAGATTCCGGACGGCTTCTATCGCGAAGAGATGGCGAAGCAGGGCGTGACGCTGCCGCCGAACGGCGAATACGGCGTCGGCATGATCTTCCTGCCGAAGGAACATGCATCGCGTCTCGCGTGCGAACAGGAACTGGAACGCACGGTGAAGGCCGAAGGCCAGGTCGTGCTCGGCTGGCGCGACGTGCCGGTCGATCACGCGATGCCGATTTCGCCGACGGTAAAGGCGAGCGAGCCGCTGATCCGCCAGATCTTCATCGGCCGCGGCAAGGACATCATGGTGACCGACGCGCTCGAGCGGAAGCTGTACGTGATCCGCAAGACCGCGAGCCACCGCATTCAGGCGTTGAAGCTCAAGCACGGCAAGGAATACTTCGTGCCGTCGTGCTCGGCGCGCACGGTCGTCTACAAAGGGCTGCTGCTCGCAGGCCAGGTCGGCGTGTATTACCGCGACCTGCAGGACGAGCGCGTCGTGTCGGCGCTCGCACTCGTGCACCAACGCTTCTCCACGAACACATTCCCCGCATGGGAACTGGCTCACCCGTACCGGATGATCGCGCACAACGGCGAAATCAACACGGTGAAGGGCAACGTCAACTGGCTCAACGCACGGACCGGCGCGATCGCGTCGCACGTGCTCGGCGACGATCTGCCGAAGCTGTGGCCGCTGATCTATCCGGGCCAGTCCGATACCGCGTCGTTCGACAACTGTCTCGAATTGCTGGTGATGGCCGGCTACCCGCTCGTGCACGCAGTGATGATGATGATCCCGGAAGCATGGGAACAGCACACGCTGATGGACGACAACCGCCGAGCGTTCTACGAATACCACGCCGCGATGATGGAGCCGTGGGACGGCCCCGCCGCGATCGCGTTCACCGACGGTCGCCAGATCGGCGCGACGCTCGACCGTAACGGTCTGCGTCCGGCGCGCTACATCATCACGGACGACGACCTGGTCATCATGGCGTCGGAAGCCGGCGTGCTGCCGATTCCCGAATCGAAGATCGTCAAGAAGTGGCGTCTGCAGCCGGGCAAGATGTTCCTGATCGACATGGAACACGGCCGCATCATCGACGACAAGGAACTGAAGGACAACCTCGCGAACGCTAAGCCGTACAAGAGCTGGATCGACGCGGTGCGGATCAAGCTCGACGAGATCGAGCCGAACGCGGAAGACGTCGCCACCGAACGCCGCGAAGCAGCTGCGCTGCTCGATCGTCAGCAGGCGTTCGGCTATACGCAGGAAGACCTCAAGTTCCTGATGGCGCCGATGGCGCAAGCCGGTGAGGAAGCAGTCGGCTCGATGGGTAACGACTCGCCGCTCGCCGTCATGTCGAACAAGAACAAGACGCTGTATCACTACTTCAAGCAGCTGTTCGCGCAGGTGACGAACCCGCCGATCGACCCGATCCGTGAAAACATGGTGATGTCGCTCGTGTCGTTCGTCGGCCCGAAGCCGAACCTGCTCGACACGAACAACATCAACCCGCCGATGCGGCTCGAAGTGTCGCAGCCGGTGCTCGACTTCAAGGACATCGCGAAGATCCGCGCGATCGATCAGTACACCGGCGGCAAGTTCAGCTCGTACGAGCTGAACATCTGCTATCCGGTCGCATGGGGCAAGGAAGGCATCGAGGCGCGCCTCGCGTCGCTGTGCGCCGAAGCTGTCGACGCGGTGAAGTCCGGCTACAACATGCTGATCGTGTCGGACCGCAAGACCGACCGCGATAACGTCGCGATTCCGGCGCTGCTGGCCACGGCCGCGATTCACACGCATCTCGTGCAGCACGGTCTGCGCACGAGCGCGGGTCTCGTCGTCGAAACCGGCTCCGCGCGTGAAACGCACCACTTCGCGCTGCTCGCGGGCTACGGCGCGGAAGCCGTGCATCCGTACCTCGCGATGGAAACGCTCGCGCAACTGGCGTCCGGTCTGAAGGGCGACCTGTCGGCGGACAAGGCGATCTACAACTTCACGAAGGCAGTCGGCAAGGGCCTGCAGAAGGTCATGTCGAAGATGGGCATTTCGACCTACATGTCGTACACCGGCGCGCAGATTTTCGAAGCCGTGGGTCTGGCCGAAGATCTCGTCGCGAAGTACTTCCGGGGCACGGCGTCGAAGGTCGGCGGCATTGGTCTGTTCGATGTTGCAGAAGAAGCGATCCGTCTGCATCGCGATGCGTTCGGCGACAACCCGGTCCTCGCGAACATGCTCGACGCGGGCGGCGAGTACGCGTATCGCGTGCGTGGCGAAGACCACATGTGGACGCCCGACGCGATCGCGAAGCTGCAGCATTCGGCGCGCAGCAACTCGTATCAGACGTACAAGGAATACGCGCATCTGATCAACGATCAGACGAAGCGTCACATGACGTTCCGCGGCCTGTTCGAGTTCAAGGTCGATCCGATGAAGGCGATCGCACTCGACGACGTCGAATCGGCGAAGGACATCGTCAAGCGTTTTGCTACAGGCGCGATGTCGCTCGGCTCGATCAGTACCGAAGCGCACGCTACGCTCGCGGTCGCGATGAACCGGATCGGCGGCAAGTCGAACACCGGCGAAGGCGGCGAGGACGAAAACCGTTATCGCAACGAACTGCGCGGCATTCCGATCAAGAACGGCGACACGATGAAGTCGATCATCGGCGACGAGATCGTGCGCGACATCCCGTTGAAGGACGGCGATTCGCTGCGCTCGAAGATCAAGCAGGTCGCGTCAGGCCGCTTCGGCGTGACGGCGCAGTATCTCGCGTCGGCGGATCAGATCCAGATCAAGATGGCGCAGGGCGCGAAGCCGGGCGAAGGCGGTCAGCTGCCGGGCCACAAGGTGTCCGAGTACATCGGCAAGCTGCGTTACTCGGTGCCGGGCGTCGGCCTGATTTCGCCGCCGCCGCACCATGACATCTACTCGATCGAAGATCTCGCACAGCTGATCCACGATCTGAAGAACGTGAACCCGGCGGCGAGCGTGTCGGTGAAGCTCGTGTCGGAAGTGGGCGTCGGCACGGTGGCAGCAGGCGTCGCGAAGGCGAAGGCCGATCACGTCGTGATCGCAGGCCACGACGGCGGCACTGGCGCATCGCCGCTGTCGTCGGTGAAGCACGCGGGCACGCCGTGGGAACTCGGTCTTGCCGAAACGCAGCAAACGCTGGTGCTGAACCACCTGCGCGGCCGTATCCGCGTGCAGGCCGACGGCCAGATGAAGACCGGCCGCGACGTCGTGATCGGTGCGCTGCTCGGCGCCGACGAATTCGGCTTCGCTACCGCGCCGCTCGTCGTCGAAGGCTGCATCATGATGCGCAAGTGCCATCTGAACACGTGCCCGGTCGGCGTCGCGACGCAGGACCCGGTACTGCGTGCGAAATTCCAGGGCCAGCCGGAACACGTCGTCAACTTCTTCTTCTTCGTCGCCGAAGAAGTGCGCGAAATCATGGCGCAGCTCGGCATCCGCAAGTTCGACGATCTGGTCGGCCGCGCGGATCTGCTCGACATGAAGAAGGGCGTCGAGCACTGGAAGGCGAAGGGTCTCGATTTCGCACGTGTGTTCTACCAGCCGTCGGTGCCGGCGGAAGTTGCGCGCCTGCACGTCGAATCGCAGGATCACGGTCTCGACCGCGCGCTCGATCACACGCTGATCGAGAAAGCGAAGGCCGCGATCGACAAGGGCGAGCACGTGTCGTTCATCCAGCCGGTGCGTAACGTGAACCGGACGGTCGGCGCGATGCTGTCCGGCATGGTCGCGAAGAAGTACGGCCACGACGGTCTGCCCGACGACACGATCCACATCCAGTTGAAGGGCACGGCGGGTCAGAGCTTCGGTGCGTTCCTCGCGAAGGGCATCACGCTCGATCTCGTCGGCGACGGTAACGACTACGTCGGCAAGGGGCTGTCGGGTGGCCGCATCATCATCCGTCCGACCAACGACTTCCGCGGCAAGTCCGAAGAAAACATCATCTGCGGCAACACGGTGATGTACGGCGCGATCGAAGGCGAAGCGTTCCTGCGCGGCGTCGCAGGCGAACGCTTCTGCGTGCGTAACTCGGGCGCCACCGCAGTCGTCGAAGGCACCGGCGATCACGGCTGCGAATACATGACGGGCGGTACGGTCGTTGTGCTCGGCGAGACGGGGCGCAATTTCGCGGCCGGCATGTCGGGTGGCCTCGCGTATGTGTACGACCCGGACAACACGTTCGCGGCGAAGTGCAACAAGGCGATGGTCGCGCTCGATCCGGTGCTGCAGCAGGCCGAACAGGAACGCACGGTCGACGCCGCGCTGTGGCACGGCGGTCAGACCGACGAAGCGCTGTTGCGGGAGCTGATCGAACGTCACTTCCAGTTCACGGGCTCGACGCGCGCGAAGGCGCTGCTCGAAAACTGGGATGCGGCGCGCCGCCAGTTCGTGAAGGTATTCCCGACCGAATACCGTCGCGCGCTTGGCGAACTCGGCGCGAAGAAGGCCAGCAAGGAAGAACTGGCGGCCTGATTCGAGTCCGTACTCGCGACGCAACGACCGACGCAACGAAGAAGACAAAGCGCCCGCCGCAGCGAATGCGGTGGGCGCCGCTCCCCTCACCGAATACCGATAGACACGAGAACCACATGGGCAAGGCAACCGGCTTTCTCGAGTTCGAACGCCGCCACGAGGCGTACGAAGCTCCGCTCACGCGTGTGAAGCACTACAAGGAATTCGTGTCGGCACTGACCGACGACGAAGCGAAGATCCAGGGCGCACGCTGCATGGACTGCGGCATCCCGTTCTGCAACAACGGCTGCCCGGTCAACAACATCATCCCGGACTTCAACGACCTGGTGTTCCATCAGGACTGGAAGAACGCGATCGAAGTGCTGCACTCGACGAACAACTTCCCCGAGTTCACGGGCCGCATCTGCCCGGCGCCGTGCGAAGCGGCGTGCACGCTCGGCATCAACAACGACCCGGTCGGCATCAAGTCGATCGAACACGCGATCATCGACAAGGCGTGGTCCGAAGGCTGGGTTGCCCCGCAGCCGCCGAAGCACAAGACCGGCAAGAAGGTCGCCGTCGTCGGGTCGGGGCCTGCGGGTCTCGCGGTCGCGCAGCAGCTTGGGCGCGCGGGTCACGACGTGACGGTGTTCGAGAAGAACGACCGGATTGGCGGGCTGCTGCGTTACGGCATCCCTGACTTCAAGCTCGAGAAGTGGCTGATCGATCGCCGCATGCGTCAGATGGAAGCGGAAGGCGTGACGTTCCGCCCGAACGTGTTCGTCGGCCGCGACGCGCTGCCTGCGTACATCGGCAACACCGCGAAGGAAACCGTTACGCCCGAAGAGCTGAAGGAACAGTTCGACGCGGTCGTGATCACCGGCGGTTCGGAAACGCCGCGCGACCTGCCGGTGCCGGGCCGCGACCTCGCGGGCATTCACTACGCGATGGAATTCCTGCCGCAGCAGAACAAGATCAACGCAGGCGACAAGGTTGTCGATCAACTGCTCGCGAAGGGCAAGCATGTCGTCGTGATCGGCGGCGGCGATACCGGCTCCGACTGCGTCGGCACGTCGAACCGTCACGGCGCGAAGGACGTCACGCAGTTCGAACTGCTGCCGCAGCCGCCGGAAGAAGAGAACAAGCCGCTCGTGTGGCCGTACTGGCCGATCAAGCTGCGCACGTCGTCGTCGCATGACGAGGGCTGCGAGCGCGACTGGTCGGTGGCGACGAAGCGCTTCGAAGGCAAGAACGGCAAGGTCGAAAAGCTGGTGGCCGTACGCGTCGAATGGAAGGACGGCAAGATGCAGGAAGTGCCGGGCTCCGAGTTCGACATGAAGGCCGACCTCGTGCTGCTCGCGATGGGCTTCACGCAGCCGGTGTCGCCGGTACTCGAAGCGTTCGGCGTCGACAAGGATGCACGCGGCAACGTGCGCGCGGCGACCGAAGGCGACAAGGCGTACTACACGTCGGTCGACAAGGTGTTCACTGCAGGCGATATGCGTCGCGGTCAGTCGCTCGTCGTGTGGGCGATTCGTGAAGGCCGTCAGTGCGCGCGTTCGGTCGATGCGTACCTGATGGGGCATTCGGATCTGCCGCGCTAAGCGATCGATAACCGGCACGAAATTGTGCCGGTCCTGTTTGCAGGATAGGTGGAGACGACGCAGTAAAAAGCCGGGCGCCCGTTGGGGCGACCCGGCTTTTCTTTTTTTGCGTTGGAGTCGTCGCGGCTACGCGCGCTTATAACGCGCGAGCGTGAGCCCATCGAGATCGAGTTCGGGCACGCGCTGCGTCACCAGATCGGCGACGACGCGCCCCGAGCCGAGCGACATCGCCCAGCCAGTCGAGCCGTGTCCGAGGTTGATCCACAGATTGCCGATGCCCGACGGTCCGAGCAGCGGCGCGCCGTCCGGCGTCATCGGCCGACGTCCGACCCAGAAGTGTGCGGACGTTGGCTTGGCTGCACGCGGGAACCAGTCGTCGAGCACTTTCATCAGCGTGTGCAGTGCCTGTTCGCGCAGCGTCGCGCGACCGTTGCTGAGTTCGGCCGTACCGGCCACGCGCAGGTTCGGGCCGAATCGTGTGATCGCGGTTTTCAGCGATTCGTCCATCAATGCGGCACGCGGTGCTTTTTCATCGTCGATGACCGGAAGCGTCGCCGAGTAACCCTTCACCGGATACAGCGGCACCTTCACGCCGAGCGCCGCAAGCAACGGTGCGCTGTCGACACCCAGCGCGACCACGACCGCATCCGCCGCGAGCCGTTCCTTGCCGCGCGCACTGTCGATCCGCACGCCATGCACAGCACCACCCTGCACGTCGAGTCCTGCGACCTGAGTCTCGAAGCGAAACTGCACCCCGGCCTTCTCGCACAACGCACGTAGCTCGCGGGTGAAGCGTGCGCAGTCGCCGGCTTCGTCGTCGGGCAGGTAGAGGCCCGACACGGGCGTCTGTCGCGCCCAGCGCAGACCCGGTTCGATCGTCGCGCATTCGGCGGCGCTCACCTCGCGATGCGGGACACCGGCATCGCGCAGCACCGCGAGCGCGGGCTGCGCGAGTTCGACGTCGTAGTCGCTGCGAAAGAGCTGCAGATAGCCTTTGCTGCGACCATATTCGAACGGATAGCGCGAACGGAATTCGTGCAGACACGCGCGGCTGTAGTACGCGATGCGCTGCATCCGCTGCTTGTTCACGCGGAACCGCGCGAGATCGCATTCGCGGAACCAGCGCGCGATCCAGCGCCACTGCGCCGGGTCGAACGTCGGCCGGAAGATCAGCGGCGATGCGGGCTGGAACATGTATTTCGCGATCTTCGCGGGCATGCCGGGTGCGGCCCACGGTGTCACGTAGCCAGGCGCGATCACGCCGGCATTGCCGAAGCTCGTCGACAGCGCGACGTCGACCTCGCGTTCGATTACCGTCACATCGCAGCCGCATTCGCGCAGATAGAAAGCGGTCGCGACACCGATCACGCCGCCGCCGAGTACGATCGTTTTCATGGCGTGGCCGACGGTCAGGGAGCGGGAGCGGTAGTGGTTTCCGCGAGCGATTTCCCGCGCGTCTCAGGCAGGCAAAGCGCCGACACGATGACGAGCAGATAGCCCGACCCCGCGACGATCCCCATCGCCTTCACGAGCGTCGTGGTCTGCGACAGCGTACCGACGAGAATCGGAAAGAACGAGCCGAGCCCCCGGCCGAGGTTGTAGCAGAACCCCTGACCTGAACCCCGGATCGCATTCGGATACAGCTCCGACAGATACGCACCGACGCCCGCGAAAATCCCCTGCACGACGATGCCGAGCGGGAAGCCGAGCAACAGCATTGCGCCGTCGGTGATCGGCAGCATCGTGTAGGCCATGCCGATCGCGAACGAGCCGATCGCGAACAGCACGAACGACGCGCGCCGGCCGATCCGGTCGCACAGGATCGCACCGACGATATACCCGCAAAACGACCCGACGATCAGCACGACGAGATACCCGCTCGTGTTGAACACCGACAGATGCCGGACGGTTTTGAGATAGGTCGGCAGCCAGGTCGTGATCGCGTAGTAGCCGCCGAGCATGCCGGTGCACAGCGCGCTGCCGAGCAGCGTGGTTTTCAGATGCGGATACGAAAAGATCTGCAGGAAGTGCGACGTGTCGAAGCCGTTGTCGCGTGCGCGGCGAGTCGCGATATAGATATCGGGGTCGCTGACGTTGCGGCGGATGTAGAGGATCCACAGCGCGGGCAGCAGGCCGATCCAGAAGCACGCGCGCCATGCGTACTGCTCGGGCAGCAGCGCGAAGAACGCCCAGTACAGGATCGCGGCGGCACCCCAGCCGAACGACCAGCTGCTCTGCACGGTGCCGACCGCTTTCGCGCGATGCTGCGGCGAGCGGATCGTCTCGGCCATCATGATCGTCACCACCGACCATTCACCGCCGAAGCCGAAGCCCTGCAGCGTGCGTGTGGTGAGCAACTCCCAGAACGAATTCGTGAAACCGGACAGGCACGTGAACACGGCGAACGTCGCGATGGTCCATTGCAGCACGCGAATGCGGCCGTAGCGGTCGGCTAGAATGCCGGCGAGCCAGCCGCCGAGCGCCGACGAGATCAGCGAGCCGGTCGCGATCATGCCGGCCTCGCTTTTCGTCATGCCCCATGTGGCGATCAGGGTTGGGATCAGGAACGAGTAGATCATGAAGTCGAACGCATCGACTGCATAACCGCCGAAGCCGGCATACAGCGTGCGCCGTTCGCGGGTCGTCAACTCGGTGAACCACTGGAACGATCCCATTATTTTTGTCTCCTCCTGTCTTGCCCGAGCGGCGGCGTGCGCCACGGTGGCCCCCATTTTACGGTGCGTCATTCCGCATAATCCAGTCGGAATAAAAAGAAGCGGAGCGCGGGGTGGCAGCCAGTAGGACGATTCGAGGGGGCCTATGATGGCCGGTAAATTTCCTTACCGTATGTTGCACGGTAATTTTAATTTGCCACGATCCCTGTAAACTTTGCCGATCCGCGTGCGCTGCATGCGAATCTTCGACTTCCCCTGCGCGCGAGCGCTTACTCCGGATGGCTCGAACCATGAATCTCACTGCGACAGCGCGCGCTTTGGCTCTCTCCGCTGCGCGGCAACGCAGCTTCGCGACGCGCGAACCGGCCGCCGGGAGCATCGACGGGGCCCGGCGCGCGTGGCTGAAGGGCACCGGCGCGCTCGCGCTGTCCGGGCTCGCGGGCACGCTGCTCACGGGCTGCGGCGGCTCGATTGAAGCCGATGCGGCGCCGACGCCGCGTCTCGCGTCGGTGGCGAATTTTCGCGATGTCGGCGGCGCGGCCGAAGGCTATACGACCGTCGACGGCGCGCGCGTGCAGCGCGGCCGCTTCTATCGTTCGAGCGCGCTGACGGCCAATGCCGCCGACAAGGCCGTCCTCGACACGCTCACGATCGCCGTCGACTATGACCTGCGCACGCCAGCCGAGATCGCGCAGTCGCCGGACGTAATGCCGGCGGGCGCCGCGTATGTCAGTCTCAATATCGACGGCACGTCCGAGCCGCCGCAGATGTCGCCCGCCACGTCCGCGGACGCGGTCGCGATGATGGAAGGGCTGTGGCGCAGCTTCGTGAACGGCACCGCGCAGCGCGCGGGGTTCGGCGCGCTGCTCACGCGTCTCGCGAACACGCCGGGCGCGCAGCTCTTTCACTGCGACGACGGCAAGGACATTTCGGGATGGGTCTCGGCGGTACTGCTGAGCATCGCGAACGTTCCGTTCGACGTCGTGATGCAGGACTACCTGCTGACGAACACCTATCTCGCCACGTCGACGCAAACCACGCTCGCGGTGATCCGCGCGCAGCAGGGCGATGCGGCGGCGACGGCTGCGGTGCCGCTGCACAGCGCGCAGGCGAGCTTCCTGCAGGCTGCCGTCGATCAGGTGCAGGCGAGCTACAGCACGATGAACGGGTATCTCACCACCGGCCTGGGTTTGTCGCAGGGCACGATCGGACTGCTGCGCGCACGGCTCGTTAGCTGAGCGTAGCGTTGCGCATCGTGCGTGCGATGCGTGTGCAAAAAAAACGAAAAAAACGGCCCGGTCGCCGTGCCGGGCGAACGGACCGAAGGGGGTGGCTCACAGAGCCAGCCCGCACTATACCCACGGCTTCACAGGGAGAGGGGCATCGGTAAGGCCGGGTAAGCAAGCGGCCTCGCGATGCAAGAAAGCGGAATATCCGGCGCGCGGTTTTTGACTCAGATGAGCAAGTCGCGCGAATGATTCAAGCCAGCGCTTTTGCGCGCTCCTGCGGATCTGTCTTCTGCGAACCGTTCGACGCCTGCGCACCTTGCGAACGATCCGCACGCTCGCCGCGATTCGTGACCGCCTCGATCCGCTCGACCCCGCTACGTTCCGGCCGCACTTCCTGCGCGACCGGCAACACGATCTGAATCCACAGCCCACCGTCCGGATGGTTGCGCACGTCGCAGCGTCCGCCGCGATCGTGCGCGAGCCGCGCGACGATCGCGAGACCCAGCCCGCAGTGACCGTCGCCGCCGCGCGCCGCATCGAGTCGCACGAACGGCTTCATCGCGGCTGCGATGCGATCCTCGGCGATGCCGTCGCCATGATCGCGCACGCTGACAATCCAGTGACGACCGTCGCGCACCGTCGAAATCTCGACCGGCGGCGCGCCGTGTTCGAGCGCGTTGTCGACGAGGTTCGTGATCAACCGGTCCAGCGTCGTGCGCGGCAGCGTGAAGGCCGGGCCAGCCTGCAGATCGAGTGAGAACAGCGGTTCGTCGTCTAGCGCTTCGCCGGAGGAGAATTGCTCGCGCAGGAATGTTTCCACTTCGACGGGCGGTCCTGCATCGGCGGCCTGGCCCGCGAACTCCAGAAACTGCTGGACGATGTTCGTCAGCGAATCGATGTCGCGGATGAAGTCGGTGCGCTCGCGCTCCGCCGTGAGCACGCTCGCGCGCAGCTTCAGGCGCGTGAGCGGCGCCTTCAAATCGTGTGCGACGCCGGCGAGCATCACCGCCTGATCGTCGTCGGCTTCGTTCAGGCGCCGCATCATGCCGTTGAACGAACCGATCAGGTCGCGCAGTTCGCGCGGTCCCTGCTCGTCGATCGGTTCGGGCCGGCCACCGTCGCCGAATGCGCGGGCCGTATCGGCGACGCGCGACAGCGGCCGCTGCATCTGCCATGCGGCGGCGAGCGACAGGATCAACGCCGCGACCAGCATCGTGCCCGCTTCGACAAAGAAGTGCGGCTGCGGCGGGAGATCGACCGGCGCGACGATCCACATCGGCTTGTCGGGGAAGCGCACCCAGATGCGCGGCGGCTGCGCGTCGTCGGCGACGATCTGCGTACCGACCGGCAGATTGTTGAGCAGGTTCTGACGCAGCTCGACGAGCGGTGGCTGGATCGGCGTGCGCAGATGCACGGCGCCCGGCATGTTCCACGTCGGCACGAGATGCACGCGCAGTGCGGGCGCGAGTTCCGCGCCGTTCGACGACGATTCGCCGTTCGCCGCGTGCAGCACGAGCAGCATGCCGCGCGCGAAGCCGTCGATCTCGTGACGCGGCGGCTGCCGCACGACCAGCACGAACCAGCCCGCCTGCACGGCGAGCAGCAGCACGGTCGACAGCAGCGCCATCCGGCCGAACAGCGAGTTCAGCGGATTTTTCATGAGCTTCATGAGCTTGCCGCCGTGCCGGTGTCGCGGTTGCTGTCGTTACCGTCGCTGCCGCCATCCGTTGCCGGGGGCGGGGATTCTGCCTCGGAGGAATCCGGGGAGTCGAGGCCTGCGTCGGAAGCATCCGGCACGAACACATAACCCTTGCTGCGCACGGTCTGCACATAACGCGGATTCGACGGATCGTCTTCGATCACGCGACGCAGCCGCCAGATCGGCACGTCGAGACTGCGGTCGCGGAACGCGAGGTCGTCGCGATGCACGAGGTCGTGAATCAGCGCACGCGACAGCACCTTGTACGGCTGCGTGCTGAAAATTTTCAGCAGCGCGAATTCGCTGTCGCGCAGCGTGACGCGCGCGCCGTCGCGCAGCAGCGTGCGGGTCGCGTAGTCGAGTTCGAACGGGCCGAAGCGATAGCGCTCGCGGGCTTCCGGCGCACTCGGCGTCGCCGGGCCGCGTCGTCGCAGCACGGCGTGGATGCGCACCAGCAGTTCGCGCGGATCGTACGGCTTCGTGATGTAGTCGTCGGCACCGAGCGACAGCCCCGCGATCCGGTCGGCCACCGTGCCGCGCGCGGACGCGAAGATCACCGGGATGTCGTCGCCGGCTTCGCGCAGCGCGGCGAGCGCGCGCATGCCATCCGTCTTCGGCATCATGATGTCGAGCACGACCACCGACGGACGCTCTCTTTCGAGGCGCCGTTTGAGGTGCGTGCCATCGTGCAATACGGATACGTCGAGCCCGTTCGACTGCAGGAACCGGCACAACAGATCGCGTACCACGGCATCGTCGTCGACGATCAGGACCTGTGGATTCATCGCGAAATTCTAAGCTGGCCGGCGCCCCCTGCGGACGCCGGCTTTCTTACCTTTGCTTACATCATCGCATAGCAAGACGTGGCGCCCTTTTGCGCGGGCTTGCACGCGTCCGCACGGGTCTGCGGAAAGTTTTTGAGCGGCTTCGCAACGCGAAGTAAGCGCCACAGGAAATCGCGCGCTGCTTCGCGCATTGCGCACAGGGCCACCGCGCGAAGATTCACCTCGCAATACGTCGATCGAGGAGCGTTCGTGATCGACGCAGCATCGATTCCATCCCTTTCGCGAGGTTCGTCATGAACAACACCGTTGGCTCACATCACTCCACCTTTCCGCCGGTCACGCATCCGCAGCCAGCCGCCAGGCCCGCAGCGACGACAGCAGGCAACACCGCACATCCGTCCACGGAAGCTGCAGAGCCTGCAGCCGGCTCCACGACGATGCCGTCTCTGCCGACCGGCCTCGTCGGTCATCACGTCGACACTACCGCATAACGCGGGGCGCCGGTGACCAGATCGATTTTTCGTCGGAGCGTGGTGCGCATGGCGCGGCTCGCAGCGGGTTCGCTGCTGTGCGCGATGGTGTTGCCGCTCGGCGGCTGCGGCGTTGCCGCGCTGCCGTGCCGGGTCGCATCGGCCACGCTGAAGATTATCCCTGTCGTCGGACATACGGCGGCCACGCCGTTCGACGCCTGTTCCTCCGCCATCGACTAATACGATGAAACGAGCGTTGCTTGCGGGCGTCGCTGCATGGGTTGCGTCGACGCTGCCGATTCCCGTCGACGCGCAGGGGCCGCACAGTCCCTCCGCGCATTTGAGCCATACCGCAGCGACCGCGCGCCGCGCGTCCGACGACGCGCGCACGCGCGCCGAGCCGACGCCGTTCGGGTTTCGCGGCATCCCGCTCGGCGTCACGCTCGACGCGTTGCGCGCAAGCCGGATCGTGCGCGCGACGCCGCCTGCCAGCGAGCTCGTCTGCGAAACCGACGTGAGCGCGGGGGCGCTCGGCATGCGTCTGAAGGCGGAGGACAGTCTGATCGTCGCGTGCCGCTGGGCGCATCGCGGCAACAACGGCTGGCATATGTCGCGCGCGGTCGTCGACGGCGCACCTGCCGATGAACACGTGCTGCGTTTCGCGCGCGCGTCCGGCGATGAGCCGCTACGGCTGTTCGAGATTTCATTCGTCGTCGACGGCGTGACCGCGGCGGATCTGCGCAGCGCGCTCGCCGTGCGCTACGGCACGCCGCGCATGCTGACCAGCACAGCCGACGCGAGTGCGCCCGCGTTACCCGTGTACGTGTGGGAGAACGCGGTCAGCTCGATCACGTTGTGTCTGCTGCCCGCGAGCGGCAACGGCACGCTGACGTATCTGCTGAAGGATCCCGATGCGCGGCTCAAGTCGGTCGAGCGGCTCTGGCAGGACGGTCTGCCTGAGACGGGTTGATCCGTGTTTCTGCTTGCCGCGATGTTTGAGCTTCACCACGTCACGCTTTTCTACGTCATGCTCGCCAGGGAGCAGCCATGAATATTTCACCCGCCTTCGCCGTTACCGCGATGGCCTTCTGCATTGCCGCGTGTTCGACCGGACCGCATTCGATCGTCGATACGCCGATGGTCGCGCCGGTTTCGTCAGCGCCGCTCAACGTTAACACGCAGGGCGCGATCTATCAGGCAGGCAGTTCGCTGCTGCTGTACGAGACGCCGCGCGCGCAGCATCTCGGCGACGTGCTGACGATCCGTCTCGCCGAGTCGTATAGCGGCAACAGCAACTCGAATGCGTCAGCGAGCCGGTCGAGCGACATCAGCGCGCAGGCCGCCGATCAATCGACGAACGCCGCAGCGAAGCTCGCGAAGCTGTTCAACATCGGCTCGGCGAGCACGACGTTCAAGGGGCAGGGCAGCGTCTCGGATACGACCGGCATGTCGGGCACGCTCGCCGTGACGGTGATCGGTACGATGCCGACCGGCAACCTCGTCGTGTCGGGCGAGAAGATCATCGCGATGAACGGCAATCACGATCGACTGCGGTTATCGGGTGTCGTGAATCCGAAGGATGTCGAGGCGGGCAACTTCGTCGATTCGAGCAAGGTCGCAAATGCGAAGATCGAGCAGGCGGGTGAGGGGATGCTCGCCGATTCGACGACGATGGGCTGGCTGCAGCGGCTGTTTCTTAGCGTGCTGACGTTCTAGGCGGCAAGCAAAAAGGGCGGCTGGTGCCGCCCCTCTTCTTTGTGCTTCTGCCAATGACGAGTTACGGTTGCGCAGCCTGCTGCGCAACTTCGGGCGCATCGACATAGCGTTCCGCGAATCCCACTTCACCTTGCGGGACGAACACGTACCCGTGCCCCCACACCGTCTGCACGTAACGCGGCTCCGACGGATCGGTTTCGATCAACCGCCGCAGACGCCAGATCGACACGTCGAGACTGCGGTTCCGATACGCGCCACCGTGGCCGTACAGCTTCTCGATGATCTGCGCGCGCGTGAGGATCGTCATCGCGTGATTGACGAACAGCTTGAGGATCGCGAACTCGCTTGAACGCAGCGGAATGCGTTCGTCGTCGCGACGCAGTTCGCGTGCGGGGAAATTCACTTCGTACGGACCGAAGCGATACGGCGCACGACTTTCCGGCGCGCTCGACACCGGGTTGCCGCGTCGTCGCAGTACCGTGCGGATGCGCGCGACCAGCTCGCTCGGATCGAATGGCTTGCCGAGATAATCGTCGGCGCCGAGTTCGAGGCCGATCACGCGATCGATCACGTCGTTACGCGCGGTGAGCAGGATCACCGGGATGTCGTCGCCGCTCGCACGCAATGCGCGCAGCGCACTGATGCCATCCAGCTCCGGCATCATGATGTCGAGCACGACGAGCGCGGGTCGCTCGATCTGCAGACGGCGCTGCAACGCGAGGCCATCGTGCAGCACCGACACCGCGTAGCCGCGCGCCTGCAGATATTCGCGCGTGACGTCGCGCACCACGGAATCGTCGTCGACAAGCAGGATATGTTGGCTCATGCAGGAAATCCTAAGTGATGAGGACGCGTGCCGGAAGCACGCAAATCTTTCGTTTTCTTTCCTCGGTGCGCGTTTGCCGAAGCAAAACGCACGACGTCAAGACTTCGCGAGCCGGCGCGAGGATCGCCGGTGCGCTGCGTTTCATGCGTGCTTCAATCGTTGCGCGACGCCTGCAGCGCGGGTTTGTCCTGCTCATGCCGGTCGACCACCATCTTCGAGATCAACCCGCCGAGCTTCACCGAGGCAGTCGAAAAACGATCGGTCGCAAGGCCGCGTGTCTCGTAACGCGCGGTCACAACAACATGACCGCGCTGGAGCAAGGTCAGGTCGATCGTCGACAGATAGGCGGTGGGTTGCTCGCTGAACGCGCGTTGTCCGTAATCGATCGCCGCCGCGTAGACCAGCAGCGCTTCGCAGCCGGGCGGCGACGTGCCGGGGTTGTACAGATCGGAGTGCACGCCGCGCTCGGTCAGCACCGTCTGCAGCGCAGGCACGAAGTCTCCGGTCGTGACGGTCTGGTTCAGTTCGATGCAGACGTGCGGCACGTCGAGCGGTTTGCCCGTGACGTAGGCCGGCGACGAGTAATGCGTCGCGGCCGCGTAGCCCGCCTGGATCACCGAGCCGGTCGCATCGACGATCGAGATCAGCGTCCAGGCGCAGCCGTTCAGCGTGAGCGTCGCGATGACGAGCACCAGCGCGGCCGAGAGGCGCACGCTGCACGACGAGCGACGACGGCGCGGTGACAACGCGGAACATGGCACGGAGTAAGAGACAGGGCGTATGGCGAGCCGCATCGGACGTCGCGGCTCAGCGTGCGATGCGACGCGCAGCCGACAAAGCGGAAGCCGCGAAAGGCGGCCGGCAGGCGAGGCGGTGGTTCGGCATGAGCGCGGAATCCGGTGGCGGTCAGTAGCGGTAATGAGCGGTCACTAGCATGACGTACCGAACGAAACGGCACGTGACGCATGACGCGGGCACATCGCTATCGTCGCCGGTCGACGCAAAATCAAAACGACGAACAGCCTGTCCGGAAGCCAAATGCTTTCCAGGTCTTGCCGTTTGTTTCGGAGGTTTTCTTGCGCGCGAGCGTTCGGTTGCGATTAACCGAGCGTCAGTCCGCCATCGATGTGAATCACCTGACCGGTGATGTGACGCGCTTCGTCGGAGAGGAGGAAGGCGATCAGCGCAGCGATGTCGTCGGGCTCGGCGATGTGGCCGAGCGGTGTCGCCTGCGCGGCGCGGGCCCATGCGGGCGCATTCTCTGCGCTGGGGCCGTGATCCTTGCGCGTGTAACCGGGTGCCACGCAATTCACCGTGACGCCGTGCGGCGCGAGTTCAGCTGCTGCGGTTTTTGCAAGCGACTCGATCGCCGCTTTCGCGGCAGCAGTGGCCGCGAACGGCGTGTCCCTACGATAGCGATGCGCGACGAACGAACTCAACGCGACGACCCGACCGCGCGACGATGTTTCGAGCGCGGGTGTCGCGCGCCGCACGAGCGCCGCGAAAGCTGCCGGCATCGCGGCGAATGCATCGGCGAACGTGTGTGCGTCGAGTGTGCCGAGGGTCTGCCGTTGAGCATGTCCTGCATTCGCGACGAGTTGATCGAGTGCGCCGAATGCAGCGAGCGTCTGATGGACGATGTGTTCGGCCGCGCCCGGTTCGGCGAGATCGCCGTAGACGGTCGAGCAGAGTGCGCCCCGCTCGATGCAGTCGACGGCAACCGCGTCGAGCCGGTGCCGCGCATCGGCATCCGCGCCGCGTGCGTGCAGCATCAGCGAGACGCCGGGTGCCGCGAGCCGTCGTGCGAGCGCCGCACCGATGCCGGAGCCCGCGCCGGTGATCAGCACCACGCGTTGTGCGGATCGCGGCGCGATGTCGCTCATGCGGCGACCGGCTCGTCGCTACGCTGGACCTCGAGCGTTTCTTCGTGGAACGAGGCCAGCGATTCGCGGTGTGCGACGCTGACGATCGCGGCCTTCGGCAGACGCTCGGTGAACAGATGATAGAGACGCGCTTCGTTGTCCGCGTCGAGCGCGCTCGTCGCTTCGTCGAGGAACAGATAGTCCGGCTTGTGCAGCAGCACGCGCGCAGCCGCGAGACGTTGCTGCTCGCCCGGCGACAGGATGCGCGTCCAGTGGCCGGATTCCTCGAGGCGGTCCGCGTACTCCGACAACCGGCAGACGCGCAGCGCCTCGGCGCATTCGTCGTCGCTGAAGGTGCTGGCCGGCGACGGGTAGGTGAGCGCGGCCTTCAGCGTGCCGATCGGCAGATAGCTCTGCTGCGGGATGAACATCATCCGCGCATCGACGGGCGCGTCGATCGAGCCGTCGCCGAACGGCCACAACCCGGCGAGCGCGCGCATCAGCGTGCTCTTGCCGGACCCGGACGGGCCGCGCACGAGCCAGCGCGAACCGGGCTTGATCGCGACGTTGCGGATCGTCGACAGCGCGTTGCCGTTCGGCAGCGCGAGCTTCAGGTCGCTGGTGGTGAGGCCGACGGAATCGATGTAGTGCAGCTTGATGCCGCCGTGTTCGGTGGCCGGCGACACCGATTCCTTCAGACGCGGTGCATGGACGATGCGCTTGAATTCGCGCAGCCGGTTCACAGTGGCGCGCCATTCGACCAACGTGCTGTAACTGTTGATGAACCACGAGAACGAATCGCTGACGGTGCCGAAGGCCTGCGAGATCTGCATCAGCACGCCGAAGCTGAACGCGCCGGCGAAGTAGCGCGGCGCGGCGACGACGAGCGGGAAGATGATCGCGATCTGGCCGTAGAACGCCAGCACGAACGTCAGCCGCTTCGTGTACTTCATCACGGCCCACCAGTTGTCGCGGATCCGGCTGAACAGTCCCTGCGCGCTGCTTTTCTCGGTTGCCATGCCGTCGTAGAACGCGATCTGTTCGGCGTTCTCGCGCAGCCGGATCAGGCCGAAACGGAAGTCCGCCTCGACGCGCTGCTGCTGGTAGTTGATCGACACCAGCGGATGACCGACCTTCTGGATGATCAGCGAACCGGCGACTGCATACAGCGCGGCGGCCCACACCATGTAGCCGGGAATCTGCAGCGGCATGCCACCGAGCGTGATCGACAGCGCGCCTGCGAGCGACCACAGGATCGTGATGAACGAGACGAGCGTGACGAGTGTCGAGAGCAGATCGAGCGTCAGCGACAGCGTCGTCGTTGCGAACGATTGCAGGTCGTCGCTGATCCGCTGGTCGGGGTTGTCCGCAAGGCGGTCGCGTTCGATCCGGTAGAACGCGGCATCGCCGAGCCATTCGTTCAGGTAGCGCGTGGTCAGCCACTGGCGCCAGCGGAAGCCGAGCATCTGGCGCAGATACCGGCCGTACACCGCGAGGATGATGAAGCCGAACGCGAGCGCAGTGAAGATGCCGAGCAGATGCGGGAAGTCGTGGACGTTCTTGCTCTGCAGCGCGTTGTAGAAGTCGGCGTTCCAGCGGTTGAGCCGCACGTTGATCCACACGACGAGCAGATTGATCACGATGATCGTGACGAGCAGCCCCCATGCAACCTTGCGTTCCTCGGACACCCAGTACGGCTTGATGAGGCTCCACGCGGACACGCGATCGTCTTTCGGCGGGATGCTGCTGGAAGGGAGTGTGGTGGTCATGAGCATCCTGATGATGTGCCGGCTCAGGGCGGGTTGCGGTGGCGCGTCGCAGGATGCAGCGATTGCCGCGACGCGCGTGACGTGGCGATTCTCACGCGACCCGCTTAAGCCAGTCTTAATGGTTACGCGGCCCGGCGATGCAACTGCGCCGGCCCGCGCGGCCTCGGTTCACGGCATTGTGCCAGAGCACCGTGACTCGCCGTATTTGCAGCGGCCGGTGACTAACACCGGGCTCCCCGCCGAGGGCGCCGCCCCCCGTTTGCGACCGTCCGGCGTTTTATGGTCTAATGACCTTCGACGAAACAGGGGTGCTTCGCGCGCTGGCCACACGCCGCAGCGAGGCTGAGAGAGACCCTTCGCACCCGATCCGGGTAATACCGGCGCGGGAAGTTTCCGGAAGTCCTGTTGTCTTCCTTCTCCGCCGGACCGGCACCTCCACAAGGGTGCAGTCCGGCCGGCCTCGCCCGCCGGTTTCGTCCTTGGGTACGTGCGCTTTCGCCGTACGGAAAGGAACCGATGAGCGCTTATTCTTCAGTCTTTTGTTTCGCCTGCGTGCCGCTGTCGCTGCGCTTTCGTCCGGCGGTCGCGCGATGAACGCTGCCTTGCACGTTTCCGCCAACCGGCCGGATTTCGCGGTGATCGGCGGGGGGCTGTGCGGACGGCTCGTCGCGTGGCATCTCGCGGGGGCGGGGCATCGCGTTGCGCTGTACGAGCGCGGCGATGCGTCGGGCTCGCAGGCGGCTGCGTGGGTCGCGGCGGCGATGCTCGCGCCGCTCGCCGAAGCCGCGAGCGCCGAACTGCTGATCACGCAACTCGGCGCCGCGTCGCTCGAAACCTGGCCGCGTCTGCTTGCCGAACTTCCGCAGCCGGTGTTTTTTCAGCGCAACGGCACGCTCGTCGTGTGGCATCACGCGGATCGCACCGAGGCTCCGCTGTTCGAACGTCGCGTGCGCGCGAATGCGCCGGCTGAGTGGTTCGATGGTGCTGACGGGAGTGGTTTCGTCGCGCTGTCCGGTACGCAACTCGGTGCGGCCGAACCGGCGCTCGCCGGGCGCTTCTCGCAAGGCTGGCTGCTGCCGCGCGAAGGACAACTCGACAACCGTCAGGTGCTCTCTGCGCTCGCGGCCGGACTCGCGGCACGCGGCGTCGAACTGCACTGGAACACGCCCGTCGACGATCGCGCGATGCCGGACGCGCACGTCACGATCGACTGTCGCGGCCTCGGCGCGAAACCCGTGCTGCCGACGCTGCGCGGTATTCGCGGCGAAGTCGCGCGGGTGCACGCGCCGGGCATTGGGCTCACGCGTCCGGTGCGGCTGCTGCATCCGCGCTATCCGCTCTATATCGCGCCGAAGCAGAACGACCTATACGTGATCGGCGCGACGGAAGTGGAAGGCGAGGACATGTCGCCGATGTCGGTGCGCTCCGCGCTCGAATTGCTGAGCGCTGCGTTCTCGGTGCATCCGGCGTTCGGCGAGGCACGCATTCTCGAACTGAACTCGCAGTGCCGGCCGACGCTGCCCGACCATCGTCCGGCGCTGGTGTGGAACGGCGCACGCACGTTGCGCGTGAACGGCCTGTACCGGCACGGCTACATGATCGCGCCGGAAGTCGCCGACGAGGCCGCGCGTTTCGCGGCGGCGCTGCTCGACGGACGTGTCGCCGACACCGACACGTTTGCGAACTGGCAACGCGACGCGCGCTGGAGCGAGCTGTTTCATCTCGATGCACTGAGCCAGCCGGACCCGGCACGCGAACCGGCATGACGCCGATGACCGCAAGCAATAACGAACGCAATAACGAAGACCCGCATTCGACCGACACACCATGAACATTCACATCAACCAGAAGCCGCTGACCTTGCCCGACGACGCGACCGTCGCCGATGCGCTCGCCGCGTGGGGCGCGCAGCCGCCGTTCGCGGTCGCGCTGAACGGCGACTTCGTCGCGCGCACGCAGCATGCGGCGCGCGCGCTGCAGCCGGGCGACCGGCTCGACGTCGTGCAACCCGTCGCGGGCGGCTAAGCCGCGCCCCGCACAGTCAGACGCAAGGATTCAACATGACTTCCCTCGCTTCCATTCCTGCTTCCCCGGCGCCCGTCGACGCGCTTCGTCTGTACGGCGAGACGTTCGCGAGTCGCGTGCTGCTCGGCACGTCGCGCTACCCGTCGCTGCAGTCGCTGTCCGATTCGATCGACGCCGCGCGGCCCGGCATGGTGACCGTCGCGCTGCGCCGGCAGATGAACGAGGGCGGCGCCGAAGCCGGCTTCTTCGATCTGCTGAAACGCCACGGCGTGCCGCTACTGCCGAACACGGCCGGCTGCCTGACGGTCGGCGAAGCGGTGACGACCGCGCAGATGGCGCGCGAAATTTTCGAAACGGACTGGATCAAGCTCGAACTGATCGGCGACGACTACACGCTGCAGCCCGACCCGATCGGCTTGATCGAAGCGGCAACGCTGCTCGTGAAAGACGGCTTCAAGGTGCTGCCGTATTGCACCGAGGATCTCGTGATCGGTCGTCGTCTGCTCGACGCGGGTTGCGAGGCGCTGATGCCGTGGGGCGCGCCGATCGGCACCGGCAAGGGCGTCGTGAATCCGTACGGATTGCGCGTGCTGCGCGAGCGTCTGCCGGACGTGCCGCTGATCGTCGATGCGGGGCTGGGTGTGCCGTCGCACGCGTGTCAGGTGATGGAGTGGGGCTTCGACGGCGTGCTGCTGAACACGGCGGTGTCGCAGGCCACACATCCTGCGGCGATGGCCAGCGCGTTCGCGCTCGCGACCGAAGCCGGACGTGCCGCGTGGGTCGCGGGTCCGATGGCCGAGCGCGAAACGGCGCATGCGAGCACGCCGGTAGTCGGCATGCCGTTCTGGCATCAAGACGGGAGCGCCGCATGACGCAGACTCTGCCGCTGTCCGGCCGCGACCTGTTCTGGCCGCCCGCCGACGAACTCACCGAAGCCGCCGAGCGCATCCGCGCGCGACTCGGCGACTGGCCGCCGACGCACGCGCCGTGGCGCATCTGCCTGACCCCGCCGGACGATGCGAACGGCGGCGACCTGATCGTCATCTCGGATGAGCAGCACCACGGCGACCACGTCGCGCGCTGGCTCGTGCATGGCGCGGGCGTGATCGAAGCGGCGGCCGGCACCGCGACGCTGCATCTCGGCGGCGAGCGCTATCAGCTTGAAGGCACGCTGCCGGAAGACTGGATCCCCGCGCTGGCCGCGTTCCTCGACTGCGGGTTCGTGCCGCACGATGCGCTGGTGCTGGCGCTTGCCTGGCGCGACGGCGACGAGCGCAAGACTGCCGATGCCTGGCCGACCGATCTCGCGCGCTTTCCGCGCGTGGTCGGGCTGCCGGCAGCGCCCGAGCAGCCGTTCGCGCGCTGCCCGGACCGGCTGGGTCTCTATCCGGTGCTGCCGGACGCGGGCTGGGTCGAGCGCGTGCTGTCGTTCGGCGTGAAGACGGTGCAGCTGCGTCGCAAGACGACGCGTGCAGGCGAACTCACCCCCGAACTCGCGGACGACATCGCCCGCTGCGTCGCGGCCGGCCGCCGTCACGACGCGCAGGTGTTCATCAACGATCACTGGCGCGGCGCGCTCGACGCAGGCGCCTACGGCGTCCATCTCGGCCAGGAAGATCTGCATACGGCCGATCTGCATGCGCTGGCCGCAGCCGGCATCCGCCTCGGCCTGTCGACGCACGGCTACTACGAAATTCTCGTCGCGCTGCATTTCCGGCCCAGCTACATTGCACTCGGCGCGGTCTTCCCGACCACGACGAAAACGATGCCCACTGCGCCGCAAGGGCTCGCCCGGCTCGCCCGCTACGTGAAGCTGCTGGACGGCGTCGTGCCGCTCGTTGCGATCGGTGGAATCGACGGCGGCGTGCTGCCGGACGTGCTCGCGACAGGCGTCGGATGCGCGGCCGTGGTCCGCGCGGTCACCGAGGCCACCGACCCGGCTGCTGCTGTTTCCGCACTGCAGCAGGCGTTTACGCAATAATCGTCCGACGTTGCGGTATCCGGGGGGCCTGTCACGACAGATTTTTCATGATGGCCCTATAATTCGGCCTTCGTGTAAATGGACTGTCAGCTACGTGCCTTCCACTTCTGAGCCCCTTCTCGAGCTGCGCGACGTCGACTTCGGTTATGGCGACCGCCTCGTCCTGTCGAACCTGAACCTGCGCTTCCCGCGCGGTCAGGTGGTGGCGGTCATGGGCGGCTCCGGATGCGGCAAGACGACCGTGCTGCGGCTGATCGGCGGCCTCGTCAAGGCGAAGCGCGGCCAGGTGCTGTTCCACGGCGAGGACATCGGCAGGCAGACGCGCGACGGCCTCTACGCGCTGCGCCGCAAGATGGGCATGCTGTTCCAGTTCGGCGCGCTGTTCACCGACATGTCGGTATTCGAGAACGTCGCGTTCGCATTGCGCGAACACACCGACCTCCCCGAAGAACTGCTCCGCGATCTCGTGCTGATGAAGCTCAACGCGGTCGGTCTGCGTGGCGCGCGCGATCTTGCGCCGTCCGAAATTTCCGGCGGCATGGCGCGGCGCGTGGCGCTTGCCCGTGCAATCGCGCTCGATCCCGAACTCATGATGTACGACGAACCGTTCGCCGGCCTCGATCCGATTTCGCTCGGCATCACGGCGAACCTGATCCGCGCGCTGAACCAGGCGCTCGGCGCGACATCGATCCTCGTTACGCACGACGTGCCCGAATCGTTCGCGATCGCCGACTACGTGTACTTCCTCGCGAACGGCGGCGTGCACGCGGAAGGCACGCCGGCTGAACTGCGCGCGTCGACGGACGAAACCGTGCGCCAGTTCATCGACGGCGCGCCGGACGGTCCGTTCAAATTCCACTACCCGGGCAGCGCATCGCTGGCCGCGGATTTCGGCATCGGCGGAGGCTCGGCATGATCAGCGCGATCGGACGTTCGGTGATCGGCGGCCTGAGCGGCGCGGGCTACGCGGCGCGGATGTTCGCGCGCCTTGTGCTCGAATTTTTCCCGCTGCTGCGCCGGCCGCGCCTTGTCACGAAGCAGATCCATTTCGTCGGCAACTATTCGCTGGTGATCATCGCGGTGTCGGGGCTGTTCGTCGGCTTCGTGCTCGGGCTGCAGGGCTACTACACGCTGAACCGCTACGGCTCCGAGCAGGCGCTCGGGCTGCTGGTCGCGCTGTCGCTGGTGCGCGAACTGGGGCCGGTCGTCACGGCGCTGCTGTTCGCGGGCCGCGCGGGTACGTCGCTCACCGCCGAGATCGGTCTGATGAAGGCCGGCGAGCAACTGACCGCGATGGAAATGATGGCGGTCGATCCGTTGAAGGTCGTCGTCGCGCCGCGCCTGTGGGCCGGCATCATCGCGATGCCGGTGCTGGCGGCGATTTTCAGCGCGGTCGGTGTGATCGGCGGCTATGTGGTCGGCGTGCTGATGATCGGCGTCGACTCGGGTGCGTTCTGGTCGCAGATGCAGGGCGGCGTCGATGTGTGGCGCGACGTCGGCAACGGTGTGATCAAAAGCATCGTGTTCGGTTTCGCGGTAACGTTCATTGCGCTGTTCCAGGGCTACGAAGCGAAGCCGACCCCGGAAGGCGTATCGCGGGCGACGACGAAGACTGTCGTGTATGCGTCGCTCGCCGTGCTCGGTCTGGACTTCCTCCTGACCGCGCTGATGTTCAGCTAAGATCCGTGCCCCGCGCACCCGCGTGACGGCGCCGAACGGCGCCATGCGGTGTGCCGGACGCAGCGGCGGTTTCTCTTTGGGATGACGATGAAAAAGACTGCTCTCGACTTCTGGGTCGGCCTGTTCGTGGTGCTGGGCTTCGTCGCGCTGCTGTTCCTGGCGCTGAAGGCCGGCAACATGAGTTCGCTGTCGTTTCAGGCCACGTACCCCGTGAAGCTGAAGTTCGACAACATCGGCGGGTTGAAGCCGCGCGCGCCGGTGAAGAGCGCGGGCGTGACGGTCGGCCGCGTGGAGTCGATCGGCTTTGACAGCAACGCGTATCAGGCGGTCGTCACGATCGATATCGACAAGCAGTACCAGTTTCCGAAGGACTCGTCGGCGAAGATCCTGACGTCCGGGCTGCTCGGCGAGCAGTACATCGGCCTCGAGCCGGGCGGCGACACCGAAATGCTGAAAGCGGGCGACACCATTGCAATGACGCAGTCCGCGATCGTCTTAGAAAATCTGATCGGACAATTCCTGTACAGCAAGGCGGCGGATTCGGGCGCCGCCAAAACCCCCGCGCCCGCGCCTGGCGCTGTTGCACCGGCGCAGCCCGCCTCAGGCGCGGCCGCCGGCCAATAAGGAGAACCAGAAAATGAAGACGTTGCGCGTCCGCAATGCGGCACTCGTGCTCGCGGTGGCGACGCTCGCCGCCTGCTCGACCGTCCAGACGCCGATCAAGGAAGATCCGCTCGAAGGCTTCAACCGCACGGTCTTCAAGTTGAACGACACGGTCGACGAATACGCACTGAAGCCGGTCGCGAAGGGTTACGTGTTCATTACGCCGCAGCCGGTACGCGACAGCGTGACGAACTTCTTCTCGAACATCGGCGACGTCTACACCGCAGCGAACAACCTGCTGCAGTTGAAGATCACCGACGGCGTCGAAGACATCATGCGGGTCGTGATCAACACGATCTTCGGTGTCGGCGGTCTGTTCGACGTCGCGACGCTCGCGAAGCTGCCGAAGCACAACAACGACTTCGGTCTGACGCTCGGTCACTACGGCGTGCCGGCCGGTCCGTACCTCGTGCTGCCGCTGTTCGGCCCGAGCACGGTGCGCGACACGGTGGGCCTCATCGGCAACTACTACATCAGCCCGTTGAGCTACGTCGATCCGGCGTGGCTGAGCTGGTCGCTGTACTTCCTGAACGTCGTCAACACGCGGGCGAATCTGCTCGGTGCAGGCGACGTGCTGAACGGCGCCGCGCTCGACAAGTATTCGTTCGTGCGTAACGCCTACCTGCAGCGCCGCAAGTATCAATTGACCGACGGTTCGAGCGCGGCGGGTCTGCCGGATTACGGCGACGGCGCGCCGCCGCCGAAGTATGAAGATGTCGACGACGCTGCGGCGGCAGGCACGGCAGGCACGGCAGGTGCGGCGGCGGGTGCATCGGCAACGGCGGCGCCTGCAGCGGCTGCGTCCGGCGCGGCGGCTCCGACGTCCGCATCGGGCGCCGAAGCTCCGAACCCCGCGTCGAACACGAATGTGCCGGCCGGCGACATGGTGCCGCCGGCGCGTTTCGGGTATCCGTCGCTGAAGCTGCGTTGATCATCGCCGGGGACGCAACCCCGGTAACACCTCGATACGACTGTCGCAGTTTCATCGCGGCAGTCGATGAACTCGCGCAACGTGGGTGGTTCAAAGAGTTGCGCTAATTCTCCCAGCAGAGTCCGATATGAAAAAACTCCTACTTATTCCGCTGTTCGCTGCGTTTCTCTCGTTTGCCGGCATCGCGTCCGCGCAAACCGTCGACAGCAACTCGCCTGATGGCCTCGTCAAGACGGTGACCCAGCAGGTCATCGACACCATCCGCAGCGACAAGTCGATCCAGCACGGCGACATCAACGCCGTGACGAAGCTCGTCAACGAAAAGATCCTGCCGTACACGGATTTCCGCCGCACGACGCAGCTCGCGATGGGCCGCAACTGGCGCACCGCGACGCCGGAGCAGCAGTCGCAGGTGGTCGAGCAGTTCAAGATGCTGCTGATCCGTACGTACTCGGGCGCGCTCGCGCAGGTGAAGGACCAGCAGATCCAGTGGCGTCCGTTCCGTTCGAATCCGGACGACACCGACGTCGTGGTCCGCTCGGTCGTGATGAACAACGGCTCGCCGATCGAACTCGACTACCGTCTGTACAAGACGCCGCAAGGCTGGCGCGTGTACGACATCAACGTGCTCGGCGCGTGGCTGATCCAGGCGTACCAGCAGCAGTTCAACGAGCAGATCCAGCAGCACGGCGTCGACGGGCTGATCCAGTTCCTCACGCAGCGCAACCAGCAGCTGGCTGCGGGCAAGCAGTCGTGAACAACGCGGCGAACAACCCGGTGAGCACCTTCGAAACCGGCGCCACGCTGACCCACGCGAGCGCGAAAGCCGCGCTCGCGGCGGGTCTCGATCGGATCGCGGGCGGCGCCACCGGCGTCGACTGCGCACCGCTCACGCAGTTCGATTCGTCCGCGCTCGCCGTGCTGCTCGCATGGCAGCGCGCCGCGCAGAAGCGCGGCGCCGCACTCGCTATCGTCAATCTTCCGGCCGGACTCGCCAGTCTCGCCCAGGCCTACGGCGTCGACACGCTGCTGTCGTCGCGACATTGACGCTCCACGCGTCGTCCTCAATTCCCCAGGGCGGAGTCGGGTAACCGACTTTGCCCTATAATCAAACGCTTTTTTGGGGTCTGCCGACGTCTGAAGACGTCTAACACCGGCCCCAATTTTCGTTTTTTCCCCGCAGTTTTGCTCCTAAAGGCGCCGCCGACGAAAGCGGCGCACCGTCATGCCAGCGATAGATATTCGTAACGTCAAAAAGCGCTACAAGGATTTGCAGGCGCTCAAGGGCGTCAGCCTCGCCATCGAAGAAGGCGAGTTCTTCGGGTTGCTCGGCCCGAACGGCGCCGGCAAGACGACGCTGATCAGCATCCTCGCAGGACTCGCGCGCGCCGATGAAGGCTCGATCGCCGTGCGCGGCCACGACGTCGTCGCGGATTTTCGCGATGCGCGCCGCGCGCTCGGCGTCGTGCCGCAGGAACTCGTGTTCGATCCGTTCTTCACCGTGCGCGAGACGCTGCGCATCCAGTCCGGCTATTTCGGTCTGCGCCGCAACGACGCGTGGATCGACGAGGTGATGGCGAATCTCGATCTCACCGATAAAGCCGACGTGAACATGCGCGCGCTGTCGGGCGGGATGAAGCGTCGCGTGCTGGTCGCGCAGGCGCTCGTGCACCGGCCGCCGGTGATCGTGCTCGACGAACCCACCGCGGGTGTCGATGTCGAGCTGCGCCAGACGCTGTGGAAATTCATTTCGCGGCTGAACCGCGAAGGTCACACGATCGTGCTGACCACCCACTACCTCGAAGAAGCCGAGTCGCTGTGCGATCGCATCGCGATGCTTCGTCGTGGCGAAGTGGTCGCGCTCGATCGCACGTCGGCGCTGCTGCAGCGCTTCGCGGGCACGCAGCTGTATCTGCGCTTTTCTCAAGGCGTGCTGCCCGCCGAACTGCGTTCGCTCGCGGTCGATCCGACCCAGACACAAGCGCCTCAGCAACTGCTGCGGCTCGCCAGTTACGACGACGTCGAGCGGATTCTTGCGCAATGTCGCGCGGCCGGTTGTACATTCGAAGAAATCGAAATCCGCAAGGCGGATCTCGAGGACGTGTTCGTTCAGGTGATGAACGGGCCGGAAGTGATCGAGGGGCTTGCATGAGCGGCTATAGCGGATTCGGTACGCTGTTCTACAAGGAAGTCCTGCGGTTCTGGAAGGTATCGTTCCAGACGGTGCTTGCGCCGATCATCACCGCGCTGCTGTATCTGACGATCTTCGGCCACGCGCTGCGCGATCACGTGCAGGTATACCCTGGCGTGCAGTACACGAGCTTCCTGATCCCCGGCCTCGTGATGATGAGCGTGCTGCAGAACGCGTTCGCGAACAGTTCGTCGTCGCTGATCCAGTCGAAGATCACCGGCAATCTCGTGTTCGTGCTGCTGCCGCCGCTCACGCCCTGGGAAATGTTCGGCGCGTATGTACTCGCTTCGGTGGTGCGCGGCCTCGCGGTCGGTCTCGGCGTGTTCGTCGTGACGGTCTGGTTCGTGCCGATGAGTTTCGCGGCGCCGTTCTTCATCGTCGCGTTCGCGATCCTCGGCTCGGCGATCCTCGGCACGCTCGGATTGATCGCCGGCATCGTCGCCGAGAAATTCGACCAGCTCGCCGCGTTCCAGAATTTTCTGATCATGCCGCTCACGTTCCTGTCGGGCGTGTTCTACTCGACGCATACGCTGCCGCCGGTATGGCGCGAAGTGTCGCGGCTGAATCCCTTTTTCTACATGATCGACGGCTTTCGCTTCGGGTTCTTCGGGATGTCGGACATTGCTCCGCTCACGAGCCTCGCGATCGTCACCGGTTTCTTCGTGGTGCTGGCCGTACTCGCGATGCGTCTGCTCGCGTCCGGCTACAAGCTGCGCCACTGACGAGGAGCACTTCCATGTTGCCCACTCCCGAACAGGTCAAGCAGTACATCGAGGCAGGCTTGCCCTGCCAGCATCTCGAAGTCGAAGGCGACGGCCAGCATTTTTTCGCGACCATCGTCTCGCCCGACTTCGAAGGCAAGCGGCTGATCCAGCGCCATCAGCTCGTGTACGCGGCGCTCGGCGACCGCATGCGCGAAGAGATTCACGCGCTCAGCATGAAAACGCTGACGCCCGCCGAATGGCAGAACGGATAATCTGGAACATCAGTGCGAACGACTCAAGACAATCACCGCGGTGCCGGTAGCGGCGCCGTAGCGGACACTCAACAGGAACAGGCCGCGCGCGACGGCGCGGATACTACCGCTCAGGAAAGCTCAGGCATGGACAAACTCGTTATCGTTGGGGGACAGCGGCTCGAGGGTGAGATCGCTGTGTCGGGCGCGAAGAACGCCGCGCTGCCGATTCTTTGCGCCGGTCTGCTGAGCGCCGAGCCGGTGCATCTGGACAACGTGCCCGACCTGCAGGACGTGCGCACGATCCTGAAGCTGCTCGGCCAGATGGGCGTGCGCACCGAAAGCAGCGACGGCCGGGTGTCGCTCGACGCGTCGAAGGTCGACAACCTGGTCGCGCCGTACGAACTCGTGAAGACGATGCGCGCGTCGATCCTCGTGCTCGGGCCGCTCGTTGCGCGCTTCGGCGAAGCGAAGGTGTCGCTGCCGGGCGGCTGCGCAATCGGCGCACGGCCGGTCGACCAGCACATCAAGGGTCTGCAGGCGATGGGCGCCGAGATCAACATCGAACACGGCTTTATCGAAGCGCGTGCGAAGCGTCTGAAGGGCGCGCGCATCGTCACCGACATGATCACGGTGACAGGCACCGAGAACCTGCTGATGGCCGCGGTTCTGGCCGACGGCGAGACGGTGATCGAAAACGCCGCGCGCGAGCCGGAAGTCGGCGATCTCGCGAATCTGCTCGTCGCGATGGGCGCGAAGATCGACGGCATCGGCACCGACCGTCTGGTGATCCAGGGCGTCGACAAGCTGCACGGCGCGCATCACACGGTGATTCCGGATCGTATCGAAGCCGGCACGTTCCTGTGCGCGGTCGCGGCTGCGGGCGGCGACGTCACGCTGCGCCGCGCGCGTCCGCAGATTCTCGAAGCGGTGATCGACAAGCTGCGCGAAGCACGCGTGACGATCGAGGAAGGTGACGACTGGATGCGCGTGCGGATGAACGGGCGCGCGCAGAGCGTGAACGTGCGCACATCTGAATACCCCGCGTTCCCGACCGACATGCAGGCGCAGTTCATGGCGCTCAACGCGGTCGCGAACGGCACCGCGCAGGTCGTCGAAACCATTTTCGAAAACCGCTTCATGCACGTGCAGGAGCTGAACCGGCTCGGCGCGAGCATCACGATCGACGGCAAGACTGCGCTCGTCACTGGCGTCGACAAGCTGTCGGGTGCGAAGGTGATGGCGACCGATCTGCGCGCATCGGCGAGCCTGGTGATCGCCGGGCTGTGTGCCGAAGGCGAGACGCTGATCGACCGCATCTATCACCTCGACCGCGGCTACGACCGGATGGAGAAGAAGCTCACCGCGCTCGGCGCAAAGGTGCGGCGGATTCCTGGGAGCGCTGCATGAGTACGGCGCCGCAAACGTCCCAGGCGTCCGCTTCGCCCGCCGCTAGCGCGCCGCTGACGCTTGCGCTGTCGAAGGGACGCATCTTCGAAGAGACACTGCCGCTACTCGCGGCGGCCGGCGTCGAAGTCACCGAAGATCCGGAGACGTCGCGCAAGCTGATCCTGCCGACCACCAGTCCGAACCTGCGCGTGATCATCGTGCGTGCGACCGACGTGCCGACCTACGTCGAGTACGGCGCCGCTGACTTCGGCGTCGCGGGCAAGGACGTGCTGCTCGAACATGGCGGCGGTGGTCTGTATCAGCCGGTCGATCTCGACATCGCGCGTTGCCGGATGTCGGTCGCGGTAGCGGCGGGCTTCGATTACGCGAACGCAGTGCGCCAGGGCGCGCGTCTGCGCGTCGCGACCAAGTACGTCGAAACCGCGCGCGAGCATTTCGCGGCGAAGGGCGTGCACGTCGATCTGATCAAGCTGTATGGATCGATGGAACTCGCGCCGCTCGTCGGCCTCGCGGATGCGATCGTCGACCTGGTCAGCTCGGGCGGCACGCTGCGCGCGAACAACCTGGTCGAGGTCGAGGAGATCATGCAGATCTCGTCGCGCCTCGTCGTGAATCAGGCGGCGCTGAAACTGAAGCGCGCGGCGCTGCGGCCGTTCCTCGACGCGTTCGAACGCGCGTCGCGGCGCGACGGCGCAACGGCCTGAGCGCGCTTACCGAAACGGATACCCGTATGTCTATCAAGATTCGCAAACTCGATTCCAGCGCCGCCGATTTTCAGCAGGCGCTGCACGCGGTGCTCGCGTTCGAGGCGAGCGAGGACGAAGCGATCGAACGCTCCGTCGCGCAGATTCTCGCCGACGTGAAGACGCGCGGCGACGCGGCCGTGCTCGACTACACGAATCGCTTCGATCGCCTGAACGCTGACAGCGTCGCGGCGCTCGAACTGCCGCAAGCCGAACTCGAAGAAGCGCTCGAAGGGCTCGCGCCGAAGCGCCGCGCAGCGCTCGAAGCGGCGGCGGCACGGGTGCGCGGGTATCACGAGAAACAGAAGATCGAATGCGGCAGCCATAGCTGGCAATACACCGAAGCTGACGGCACGGTGCTGGGCCAGAAGGTGACGCCGCTCGATCGCGCGGGCATTTACGTGCCGGGCGGCAAGGCGGCGTATCCGTCGTCGGTGCTGATGAACGCGATTCCGGCGCGCGTCGCCGGCGTGCGCGAGATCGTGATGGTCGTGCCGACGCCGGACGGTGTGAAGAATCCGCTCGTGCTCGCGGCGGCGCTGCTCGGCGGCGTCGACCGGGTGTTCACGATCGGCGGCGCGCAGGCCGTCGGCGCGCTCGCGTACGGCACGCAAAGCATCCCGGCCGTCGACAAGATCTGCGGGCCCGGCAATGCGTACGTCGCGTCGGCGAAGCGTCGCGTGTTCGGCACGGTCGGCATCGACATGATCGCGGGGCCGTCGGAAATTCTCGTGCTGTGCGACGGCACGACCGATCCGCGCTGGGTCGCGATGGACCTGTTCTCGCAGGCCGAACACGACGAACTCGCGCAGTCCATCTTGCTGTGCCCGGATAGCGCGTTCATCGCGCGCGTCGAAGACGCGATCGCCGAGCTGCTGCCGTCGATGCCGCGACGCGACGTGATCCAGGCGTCGCTCGAAGGGCGCGGCGCGCTGATCAAGGTGCGCGACATGGCCGAAGCGTGCGCGATCGCCAACGACATCGCACCGGAGCATCTCGAAATCTCCGCGCTGGAGCCGCATCAGTGGGGCCAGCTGATCCGCCACGCAGGCGCGATTTTCCTCGGACGTTATACGAGCGAAAGTCTCGGCGACTACTGCGCGGGACCGAATCATGTGCTGCCTACTTCGCGTACCGCACGGTTTTCGTCGCCGCTGGGCGTCTATGATTTCTTCAAGCGCTCGAGTGTGATCGAAGTCAGTGCCGAAGGGGCGCAGACGCTCGGCGAGATAGCAGCCGAACTCGCGTATGGCGAAGGTTTGCCGGCGCACGCGCGCAGCGCGGAATACCGGATGAAGCAGACCGGCTGATTCCGTGACTGAGCCGTCGCGCAAAACACGCGCGACGGAAAACTGCGCCGCAGTACGTATAAAACGAGAACATCGACCAACCTGAGGGCGCCCGCGCGTTGCGCGCGTCGCCCGTGCCGCGCCGGCGCGCAACGCGACCGGCGTCTTCGCCATGACGACACCTCAAGACATCATCCGCCGCGACGTACTCGCGATGACGAGCTATCCGGTCCCCGACGCGACCGGCTTCGTGAAGCTCGACGCGATGGAGAATCCGTTCACGCTGCCGCCGGCGCTCGCCGCGCAGCTGGGCGAGCATCTGGCCGGCGTCGCGCTGAACCGCTATCCGGCGCCGCGACCGGAAGCGCTGATCGAGAAGATCAAGCGGACGATGAACGTGCCGCCCGCATGCGATGTGCTGCTCGGTAACGGCTCGGACGAGATCATCAGCATCATTTCGCTCGCGTGTGCGAATCCGGGCGCGAAAGTGCTCGCGCCGGTGCCGGGTTTCGTGATGTATCAGCTGTCGGCGAAGTTCGCGCATCTCGAATTTATCGGTGTGCCGTTGAACGCCGACTTCACGCTCGATACCGACGCGATGATCGCCGCGATCGCCGAGCATGCGCCGGCCGTCGTCTATCTCGCGTATCCGAACAACCCGACCGGCACGCTGTTCGATCCGGCCGACATGGAACGCATCATCGCCGCTGCGGGGCGCAGCCTCGTCGTGATCGACGAGGCGTACCAGCCGTTCGCGCAGCACAGCTGGATGCCGCGCGCCGACCAGTTCAACAACGTCGTCGTGATGCGCACCGTGTCGAAGCTCGGCCTCGCTGGTATCCGACTCGGCTATCTCGCCGGCCGGCCCGCGTGGCTGACCGAATTCGATAAGGTGCGGCCGCCGTACAACGTGAACGTGCTGACCCAGGCGACAGTCGATTTCCTGCTCGATCACGTCGACGTGCTCGACGCGCAGGCCGCGCAACTGCGCGACGAGCGCACGAAACTCGCGCACGCGGTGGGGCAACTGCCGGGCACCGAAGTGTTCCCGAGCGCGGGCAATTTCCTGCTGGTGCGGGTGCCGGATGCGTCGATGGCATTCGAAACGCTTCTTACTGCGCGGATTCTGGTGAAAAACGTGAGTAAAATGCACCCATTGCTGGCCAATTGCGTGCGTCTGACGGTGGGTTCGCCCGAGCAGAACGCGCAGATGCTTGCCGCGCTGAAACTCGTGCTGCACTGATCTGAACGCCAGCCGCATTCCACTATTTCGCGTCACCCACTTTCAAGTTCGATTCGAGGATTCACCATGCGCCTTGCGGAAGTCGTTCGCAATACCAGCGAAACGCAGATCCGTGTCAAGATCGACCTCGACGGCACCGGCCAGCAGAAGCTTGCGACCGGCGTGCCGTTCCTCGATCACATGCTCGACCAGATCGCCCGCCACGGGCTGATCGATCTCGACATCGAGGCGCATGGCGACCTGCAGATCGACGACCATCACACGGTGGAAGATGTCGGCATCACGCTCGGGCAGGCGGTCGCGAAAGCGATCGGCGACCGCAAGGGCATCCGCCGCTACGGCCACGCATACGTGCCGCTCGACGAAGCGCTGTCGCGCGTCGTGATCGATTTCTCGGGGCGGCCTGGGCTCGAATTCCACGTGCCGTTCACGCGGGCGCGCATCGGGACGTTCGACGTCGACCTGTCCATCGAATTTTTCCGCGGCTTCGTCAATCACGCCGGCGTGACACTGCACATCGATAATCTGCGCGGCCTGAATGCGCATCACCAGATGGAAACGGTGTTCAAGGCATTCGGCCGGGCACTGCGGATGGCAGTCGAGCTGGACGAGCGCGCGGCGGGGCAGATTCCGTCGACCAAGGGCAGCCTCTAGGCCGCCACGACCCCTGACCCCCTGACGAGCGGACCGGCTCGCGCCTGAGGCGCGTCCGGCGTGCGATGGATATCACCAAGTCGTTTATTTCGCTGCTCGCGCTGATCAACCCGGTCGGCGCGGTGCCGTTCTTTCTGAGCCTCACGTCGCAGCAGTCCGAACCGGAGCGCAAGCGGACCATCCGCATTGCCGCGATCTCGGTGTTCTGCGTGATCGCGGTGACGGCGGTGCTCGGACAGCAGATCATCAGTTTCTTCGGCATTTCGGTCGGCTCGCTTGAAGTGGGCGGCGGCATCATCATGTTGTTGATGGCGATCAACATGCTGAACGCGCAGATCGGCAATTCGCGCTCGACGGCCGAGGAGCGGGACGAAGCCGAGCAGAAGAACAACATTGCGGTCGTGCCGCTCGCAATCCCGCTCTTGACCGGGCCCGGCGCGATCAGCACGGTGATCGTCTATGCGGCCGGCGCGGCGCACTGGTACGACCGTCTCACGCTCGTCGCGATCGGTGCGGTGCTCGCGGCGATCTGCTTTTTTTCGCTGCGGCTCGCCGAGCCGATCGCCCGCTGGGTTGGACAGACGGGCATCAATATCGGGACGCGGCTCATGGGTTTGATGTTGTCGGCGCTGGCGGTGGAGTTCATCGTCGACGGATTGAAGGCGTTGCTGCCTAACTTGAGATGAAGACTTCGATAGCGATTGTGGATTACGGAATGGGCAACCTGCGTTCGGTCGCCCAGGCACTCAGAAAGGCTGCGCCTGAAGCCGACGTGGCGATCGTCGACCAGCCGGACGCGATCCGCTCGGCGGACCGCGTCGTGCTGCCGGGCCAGGGCGCGATGCCGGACTGCATGCGCTGCCTCGGCGAATCGGGGCTGCAGGAAGCGGTGCTCGAAGCGTCGCGCAGCAAGCCGCTGATGGGCGTGTGCGTCGGCGAGCAAATGCTGTTCGACTGGAGCGCCGAGGGCGACACGCGCGGCCTCGGGCTGCTGCCCGGCAAGGTGCTGCGCTTCGAACTCGACGGCCAGGTGCAGGACGACGGTTCGCGTTTCAAGGTGCCGCAGATGGGCTGGAACCGCGTGCGTCAGACGCAGCCGCATCCGCTGTGGGACGGCGTCGCTGACGGCAGCTTCTTCTACTTCGTGCACAGCTACTACGTCGATCCGGCCGATGCCGCGCATACGTCCGGCGAGACCGTGTATGGCGTGACCTTTACCTCGGCAGTGGCGCGAGATAACATTTTCGCGACCCAGTTCCACCCCGAAAAGAGTGCCGACGCGGGCTTGCGCGTGTACCGCAATTTCGTCCACTGGAACCCATGAACGCGCCGCGCCCGCCGCAGCATACTTCCGCTGGCCATTCGTACAGGCGGGGCGCCGAAAGAGTTGTACTAAACTAGCGGAACGGCGCACCGCCGTGCCGCGCCGGTCAATGCCGGCGCCGATACCCAACCTCTTCCCAGACACCACCGATTGCTATGCTGCTGATCCCCGCCATCGACCTCAAAGACGGTCAGTGTGTACGCCTCAAACAAGGCGATATGGACCAGGCGACAATTTTCTCCGAGGAGCCGGCGGCGATGGCCCGCCATTGGGTCGAGCGCGGTGCGCGACGGCTGCACCTCGTCGACCTGAACGGCGCGTTCGCCGGCAAGCCGAAGAACGAGGAGGCGATCCGCGCGATCATCGCGGAAGTCGGCGGCGAGATTCCCGTGCAGCTAGGCGGCGGTATCCGCGACCTCGACACGATCGAACGCTATCTCGACGACGGCCTGTCGTACATCATCATCGGCACGGCTGCGGTGAAGAATCCGGGCTTTCTGCAGGAAGCGTGCACGGCGTTCGGCGGTCACATCATCGTCGGGCTCGATGCGAAGGACGGCAAGGTCGCGACCGACGGCTGGAGCAAGCTGACCGGCCACGAAGTCGTCGACCTCGGACGCAAGTTCGAGGACTACGGCTGCGAATCGATCATCTATACCGATATCGGTCGCGACGGGATGCTCCAGGGCATCAACATCGATGCGACGGTGCGGCTCGCGCGCGCGGTGAAGATTCCGGTGATCGCGAGCGGCGGCCTGTCGAACCTCAACGACATCGAATCGCTGTGCGAGGTCGAGGGCGAAGGGATCGAAGGCGTGATCTGCGGCCGCGCGATCTACTCGGGCGATCTCGATTTCGCCGCCGCGCAGACGCATGCCGACCGGCTGCGCGAATCGGACGACGCCTGAGGGTCGGCGCCGCTTCTGCGCGGCGCGCGGCGTCCCGTTCATAAGCGGCTAACCAGGCGGCCCGGTGCCGCCTCCGCCCGTCTCCCTCGCGGCGCACGAGCGCCGTCGACGGACCGCCTCATCGGCGATATCGATGAAATTCGATCGGTGAAATTCGCAACGTATTGGCAAGATCATGGCTCTAGCTAAACGCATCATCCCCTGTCTCGACGTCACGGCCGGTCGCGTGGTGAAGGGCGTCAACTTCGTCGAGCTGCGCGATGCGGGCGACCCGGTCGAGATCGCGCGCCGTTACGACGATCAGGGCGCCGACGAACTCACCTTTCTCGACATCACCGCGACCTCCGACCAGCGCGACCTGATCTTGCCGATCATCGAAGCGGTTGCGTCGCAGGTGTTTATTCCGCTGACGGTCGGCGGCGGCGTGCGCGCGGTCGAAGACGTGCGGCGTCTGCTGAACGCGGGCGCGGACAAGATCAGCATGAATTCGTCGGCGGTCGCGAATCCGCAGCTCGTGCGCGATGCGACCGACAAATACGGCTCGCAGTGCATCGTCGTCGCGATCGACGCGAAGCGCGTATCCGCCGACGGCGAAACGCCGCGCTGGGAAGTGTTCACGCACGGTGGCCGCAAGGCGACCGGGCTCGACGCCGTCGAATGGGCGCGCAAGATGGCCGAACTCGGCGCGGGCGAAATCCTGCTCACGAGCATGGACCGCGACGGCACGAAGAGCGGCTTTGACCTTGCGTTGACGCGCGCGGTGTCGGATGCGGTGCCGGTATCGGTGATCGCGTCGGGCGGCGTCGGCTCGCTGCAGCATCTCGCGGACGGCATCAAGGACGGCCATGCGGACGCGGTACTCGCCGCGAGCATCTTCCACTACGGCGAGCACACCGTCGGCGAGGCCAAGCGCTTCATGGCCGGTCAGGGCATTTCAGTGAGGATGTGACGTGACGAATTCTTCAGGCGGTTGGCTCGACAAGGTGCAGTGGGACGCGAATGGCCTCGTGCCGGTGATCGCGCAGGAAGCGTCGACGAACGACGTGCTGATGTTCGCGTGGATGAACCGCGAGGCGCTCGCGAAAACCATCGAGACCGGCCGCGCGGTGTATTTCTCGCGCTCGCGGCAGCGGCTGTGGTTCAAGGGCGAAGAGTCGGGCCACGTGCAGCATGTGCACGAAGTGCGGCTCGACTGCGACGAAGATGTCGTGCTGCTGAAGGTCGAGCAGGTGTCGGGCATTGCGTGCCATACGGGCCGCCACTCCTGCTTCTTCCAGAAATTCGAAGGCACCGTCGACGACGGCGACTGGGCAACCGTCGAGCCGGTATTGAAAGACCCCCAGCACATCTACAAATGACGCAAATCTCGCAATCGACGAACGACACGCTGCTCCGTCTTGCAGCGATCATCGACAGCCGCAAGGGCGGCGATCCGGACGCTTCGTATGTCGCGCGCCTGTTTCACAAGGGCGACGACGCGGTACTCAAGAAGATCGGCGAAGAAGCGACCGAGGTCGTGCTCGCCGCGAAGGACGTGCGCCAGGGCGGCGCGCCGACGGCGCTCGTCGGCGAAGTCGCCGATCTGTGGTTTCATTGTCTCGTGATGCTGTCGCATTTCGACCTGAGCCCCGCTGATGTGCTTGCGGAACTCGAGCGTCGCGAAGGCACGTCGGGCATCGAGGAAAAGGCGCTGCGCAAGAGCCGGGAGCGCGAGCAGAGCGGCGATTGAGCGGACGCGGACCGCGCAGCTGCGTTTGCGGCTGCGGTCCCGCGCGAAAGAGTGCACCGCAAGGAGGAAGCAGTCATGGAACAGTCGCAGGGCGGCTATCCGCCGCCGTCTTACAGGAACGCCTCTGAATCCGACCGCGAGCGTAGCCTGCGCACGCTGACGCATGTGCTCTACGGGCTGTACGCGGTGCATTACCTGACGGGCGGCGTGTCCGGCATCATCGCGATCATCATCAACTACGTGAAGCGGCCGGATGCGATCGGCACGCCGTACGAAGCGCATTTCGACTGGCAGATCCGCACGTTCTGGTTTGCGCTGCTCGGCTATCTGATCGGCGTTGCACTGTTCCTGCTGCTGATCGGTATTCCGATCCTCTGGGCTGTCGGAATCTGGACGTTGTACCGTATCATCAAAGGCTGGTTGTACCTGTACGACAACAAGCCGCTGCAGAATTCGCGCGCGCTGCTCTGACGCCGCGCGCCGTGCACCTGGAAAACCATGAGCCACGATCCGAACTGCCTCTTTTGCAAGATCGCCGCGGGCGACATTCCGTCCACCCGGGTTCACGAAGACGACGATTTCGTCGCGTTCCGCGACATCCATCCGGCGGCCGAAACCCATGTGCTCGTGATTCCGCGCAAGCACATCGCGACGCTGTCGGACTGCACCGAAAGCGACGCGCCGCTGATTGGTAAAATGATGATTCTGGTGGCGCATCTCGCGAAGCAGCTGGGCGTTGCGTATACGGGCGGCGAGACCGGTTTCCGCACCGTGATCAACACGGGTCCGGGCGGCGGGCAAGAGGTTTATCACCTGCACGCGCATCTGCTCGCGGGCCCGCGCCCGTGGCAGCGGATGGGCTGACGCTGAGGCGAGTAACGGATCGTGTGCAGTTACATTGCTGTAATGCCACCGACCCGATCGCACGCGATAATGGCGCGCCGCCGGCCATCGCTGCAACCGCGAGGCGGCAACAGACACATGGAGCCCCGGCTTCGAATGGGCCGCAAGGCAGTTGGGTTTTTCGTCGCGGTGATCCGCGACAGCAGGGTTAAGGAGAGTTTTCATGGGTTCGTTTAGCATTTGGCACTGGTTGATCGTCCTGGTGATCGTCGCGCTCGTGTTCGGCACGAAGAAGCTGCGCAATATCGGCAGCGATCTGGGTGGCGCGGTGAAGGGCTTCAAGGAAGGCATGAAGGAAAGCGAAGCAGGCGATGCGCCGGGCGTACAGCAGCGCGAATTGCCGCGCAGCGGTGCCGTCGATGTCGACGCGAAGGAAAAGACGCCGCATTCCGGCGATTACCGCTAAGCCGCGGTTGCGCGTGCACTGACGGAACCTGCGACTCATGCTGGATCTCGGTTTAACCAAGATGGCGCTGATCGGCGTCGTCGCACTGGTCGTGCTCGGGCCCGAACGTCTGCCGCGCGTTGCACGGACGGCCGGCGCGCTGTTCGGGCGCGCGCAGCGCTACATCAACGACGTGAAGGCCGAAGTCACGCGCGAAATCGAGCTCGACGAACTGCGGCGCATGAAGACCGAGTTCGAAGCGGCAGCGCAAAACGTCAACACGACGATTCACGACAATCTGCGCAAGCACGAAACCGAGATCAACGACGCATGGAACTCGGGGACGTCGGTGTCGGAGAGCGTCGTCGGTGGTGCGGCGATGCAGGCCGGTGATGGCGCGACGGACAGCACCTCGTGGCGCAGCAGCTACGCGGCCGCGCCGAAGCGCAAGAACTGGCGCGTGAAGCAGACGGCAACACCGACGTGGTACAAGCGCGCCACCACACGCCGCACGCGTGTGCAGTCGGGCGCGGCGCGCGTTGCGCGCCACACGCCGGCAAGCCTGCGCCGTCCGACCCGCTTCCTCTGATGCTCCGCGCGTCCGCTGTCTCCCTCTCCCCTATTTCCTACCGAGGGCCGTCGTGAGCGACCCGCAGCAAACCCAGACTGAAAGCAACGAAGAGACCTTCATCTCGCATCTCGTCGAATTGCGCGACCGCATCATCCGCGCCGGCATCTCCGTCATCATCGTGTTCGTCGGGCTCGTGTACTGGGCACCGGACATCTTCAAGCTGCTCGCGCGGCCGCTGATGATGAACCTGCCGAAGGACGGCAAGATGATCGTCACGGACATCACCGGCTCGTTCTTCGTGCCGATGAAGGTGACGATGCTCGTCGCGTTCGTGATCGCGCTGCCGTTCGTGCTGTACCAGATCTGGGCGTTCGTTGCGCCTGGGCTGTATCAGCACGAGAAGAAACTGGTCATGCCGCTGGTCGCGAGCAGCTATTCGCTGTTCCTCTGCGGAATGGCGTTCGCGTACTTCGTCGTGTTCCCGACGATCTTCCGCGTGATGGCGCACTACAACGCGCCGCTCGGCGCGGAGATGAACACCGACATCGACAACTATCTGAGCTTCGTGCTGACGATGTTCGTTGCGTTCGGCGTGACGTTCGAAGTGCCGATCGTTGTCGTGCTGCTGGTGCGCACGGGCCTGCTGACAGTCAAGAAGCTGAAGGAGATCCGGCCGTATGTGATCGTCGGCGCGTTCATCGTGTCGGCCGTGGTGACGCCGCCGGACGTGTTCTCGCAGCTGATCCTCGCGGTGCCGCTGATCGTGCTGTACGAGGCCGGGATCATCGCCGCGCGGCTCTTCGTCAGCAAGCCGGCGCCTGCAGCCGCCGACGACGAAGAGAAGGCAGCGGATTGAGGGTGACGCGAAGTTACTGAATGACTGAATGAAAAAGGGCAGCCACTGGCTGCCCTTTTTCATTGGTGCGACGGTTCACGCGTCGTTGCGGAGCTGCAGAGTGGCGGATCAACCGCCGTCGTCGTTGTTGTCGTCGCCACCGCCGTTATCGTCGGTGGCCTGCTTCGGTGGCGGCGGGCGCTTGCCGATCGTCACGTTGACGTCGAGCTCGCGGTTCTTGCGCACGACGTGCACCTTCGCGTCGGTGCCCGGCTTGATCTGCGCGATCACGTTCAGCAGGCGCGTGGTGTCGGTGATGTCCTGGCCGTTCACGCTGACGAGGATATCGCCCGGCTTGATGCCGGCCTTGTCGGCAGGGCCGCCCTTCAGCACGCCCGCGACGATCGCACCCGACTTCTGGTCGAGCCCGAACGACTCGGCGATTTCCGGCGTCACGTCCTGCGGCTCGACGCCGATCCAGCCGCGCGTAACCGAGCCGGTCGTGATGATGCTCTCGAGCACGCTGCGCGCGGTCGATACGGGGATCGCGAAGCCGATGCCGAGCGAGCCGCCCGAGCGCGAGTAGATTGCAGTGTTGATGCCGAGCAGGTTGCCGTTCACGTCGACGAGCGCGCCGCCCGAATTGCCGGGGTTGATCGCCGCGTCGGTCTGGATGAAGTTCTCGAACGTGTTGATGCCGAGGTGATTGCGCCCCAGCGCGCTGACGATGCCCATCGTCACCGTCTGCCCGACGCCGAACGGATTGCCGATCGCGAGCACGACGTCGCCGACGCGCGTCTGGTCCATGCGGCCCAGCGTGATGGTGGGCAGGTTCGTCATGTTGATTTTCAGCACCGCGAGATCGGTCTCCGGATCGACGCCGATGACCTTCGCATTCGTGGTGCGGCCGTCGGACAGCGCGATTTCGATCTGGTCCGCGCCGTCGACGACGTGCTGGTTCGTTAGAATGTAACCTTCCGAACTCACGATGACACCCGAGCCCAGGTTGGCTGCGGGCTGTTCCTGCTGCTTGCGGTTGTTGTTCCTGTCGCCGAAGAAATAGCGAAACAGCGGATCCTTCGCCCGCGGGTCGGGCGGCAACGATCCGTCCTTGCTGGAGAAGACGTTGACGACCGCGGGCATCGCCTTATTGGCTGCATCCGCATACGACGCCTGCGCTGGGCCGCCGCCGATGCCTGGCGCCACCTCCCGCAGGGCGACGATCGGTTCGGCGAGCTGCTTGCCGAACTGCCCCTGGCGCTGCAACCACTGCGGCTTGAGGGTCGCAATGATGAACATCAACGCCAACAGCACGGTCACCGCTTGGGCGAAAAACAGCCAGAAGCGTCTAAGCATTTGAAGATTAGAGGTTTATATGGATCGGATCGAACTGGAATTGTACTTGAACAACGTCCTCGAAACCGCGCGCTTCAAGGACTACTGCCCGAATGGACTGCAGGTGGAAGGGCGTCGGCGGGTCACGAAGATCGCGACCGGAGTGACCGCTTCGCTGGCATTTCTCGAAGCGGCGCTCGAGTGGGGCGCGGATGCCGTGCTGGTCCATCACGGTTATTTCTGGCGCAACGAGGCGCCGCAGATCACCGGGCGCAAGTACCGTCGTCTGAAGCTGCTGCTCGCCAACGACCTCAATCTGTTCGCGTTCCATCTGCCGCTCGACGACCACCCGCTGTACGGCAACAACGCACAGCTCGGCGCGCGGCTCGGCCTGATCCCCGATGAGGCCCGCTTCGGCGAAAACCGGCTCGGCTGGCTCAGCACGCTGCCGATGCCGCTCACGCTCGGACACTTCGCCGCCGAAGTCGAGCAGACGCTCGGCCGCACGCCGCTCGTGTTCGGCGATCCGGAGCGCGAGCTGCGACGCATCGGCTGGTGCACCGGCGGCGCGCAGGGCTATTTCGACGCCGCGATCGACGCCGGTGCGGACGTCTACCTGACCGGCGAAGTCTCCGAGCCGGTCGCGCATGCGGCGGCCGAAAGCGGCGTCGCATTCATTTCGGCCGGGCATCATGCGACCGAGCGTTATGGCGTTCAGGCACTCGGTACGCATATTTCCCAGACATTCGATATTGAACACCTGTTTATCGATATCGATAATCCAGTGTGAATTACTTGAAGAAAAGGATCGAAATACCCAGAGAACGCTTAAAAGGAGGTGACAAACAGTTTGCGATCCGTGCGGGGAAACCCTGACATATCAATGACTTCGCACGGTTTTTGGCAATGGCCCCTTGTAAATGCCGACTCCATTCGCGCAAACTAGCGGCGGTAGAACGACGTGACGGAAAAATCCAACTCAGAAGTGGGGCGATGTGATGCGAGACAAAGAAAGTGAACGCGTCGACGGCAGCCGCCGTACCTGGCTGATTGCGACGACCGTAGTAGGTGGCGTAGGAGGTGTTGCCACTGTCGTACCCTTTGTTAGTTCGTTTGCACCATCTGAAAAAGCCAAGGCGGCCGGCGCACCGGTCGAAGTCGATATCAGCGGTCTGAAGCCCGGCGATATGTTGACCGTCGCATGGCGCGGCAAGCCGGTCTGGATCATCAACCGCACCGACGAGATGCTCGCCGATGTCGTGAAAGCCGATAGCGAAGTCGCCGATCCCAAGTCCCTCAAGCCTTTTACGATGCCGGAGCCGGATTACTGCAAGAACGAATACCGCGCCCGTGCCGACCGCAAGAACATCCTGGTCGCCGTCGCCGTGTGCACCCATCTGGGCTGCACGCCAACGCCGCGCTTCACTGAGGGCCCGCAGCCCAATCTTCCCGACAACTGGCCCGGCGGCTTCCTGTGCCCGTGCCACGGCTCGACCTACGACATGGCCGGCCGCGTCTTCAAGAACAAACCTGCGCCCCAGAACCTCGATATCCCGCCCTACATGTTCACGTCGGCGAATACGCTCGTGATCGGCAAGGACGAGAAAGGAGAAGCGTAAATGGCGATCGAAAAAGAGGTGGAAACGACCGGACTGGTCGGATGGATCGACCGGCGCTTTCCGTTGACGTCGACGTGGAAGGCCCACGTCTCCGAGTACTACGCACCGAAGAACTTCAACTTCTGGTACTTCTTCGGCTCGCTCGCGTTGATGGTGCTGGTGCTGCAGATCGTCACCGGTATCTTCCTCGTGATGAACTATAAGCCCGATGCAACGCTCGCGTTCGCGTCGGTCGAGTACATCATGCGCGAAGTGCCGTGGGGCTGGCTGATCCGCTATCTGCACTCCACGGGCGCGTCGATGTTCTTCGTCGTCGTGTACCTGCATATGTTCCGCGGACTGCTGTACGGCTCGTATCGCAAGCCGCGCGAGCTCGTGTGGGTCTTCGGCTGCGCGATCTTCCTGTGCCTGATGGCCGAGGCGTTCTTCGGCTACCTGCTGCCGTGGGGGCAGATGTCGTTCTGGGGCGCGCAGGTGATCGTGAACCTGTTCTCGGCGATTCCGTTCATCGGACCGGACCTGTCGCTGTGGATTCGCGGCGACTATGTCGTATCGGACGTCACGCTGAACCGCTTCTTCGCATTCCATGTGATCGCGATCCCGCTCGTGCTGATCGGTCTCGTCGCGGCTCACCTGGTGGCGTTGCATGAGGTCGGCTCGAACAACCCGGACGGTATCGAGATCAAGGCGAAGAAGGACGCGAACGGCGTGCCGCTCGACGGCATTCCGTTCCACCCGTACTACTCGGTGCATGACCTGATGGGCGTGTCGGTGTTCCTGCTGATCTTCGCGGCGATCGTCTTCTTCGCGCCGGAGATGGGCGGCTACTTCCTCGAGTCGAACAACTTCATCCCCGCGAACCCGCTGCAGACGCCGCAGGAAATCGCGCCGGTGTGGTACTTCACCGCGTTCTACGCGATGCTGCGTGCGACCACCGACCCGTTCAAGATCGTGCTGATGATCGTGATCGCGCTGCTCGGCATCGTCGCGCTGGTGCGCGCACGCGGCAAGTTCAAGATCGGTCTGCCGGTGCTCGCCGTGCTGGTGATCCTCGCGATGTACTTCACCGAGTCGAAGTTCTGGGGCGTGGTCGTGATGGGCGGCGCGGTGATCTCGCTGTTCTTCCTGCCATGGCTCGATCAGTCGCCGGTGAAGTCGATCCGCTACCGGCCGTTCTTCCACAAGGTGTTTTACGGGATCTTCGTTTTCGCGTTCCTGACGCTCGGGTTTCTGGGCACGAAGCCGCCTTCGCCGGCGGCCACGCTGATCGCACAGATCTGCGCGGTGATCTACTTCGCGTTCTTCCTCGGCATGCCGTTCTGGACGAGGCTTGGCAAGTTCAAGCAGCCACCCGAACGCGTGCGGTTCAAGCCCCATTAATAGCGAGCGAGGAGAACACGAAGATGAAAAAATTACTGTCGACGCTCGTACGGGCCGGCGCCGCTTCGCTGGCGGTTGCCTGTGCGCTGCTCGGTACGCCGGTTCATGCGGATGAAAATTTTCCGCTCGACCGCGCCCCCGATAACACCGAAAATCTCGTCTCCCTGCAGCACGGTGCGCAATTGTTTGTAAACTATTGCCTGAATTGCCACAGTGCGAACCTGATGCGTTATAGCCGCCTGACGGACATCGGCATTTCGCAGAAGGAGATCGAGGCGAACCTGTTGTTCACGACGGACAAGGTCGGCAATACGATGTCCGTCGCGATGCGCCCTGAGGATGCGAAAGCGTTTTTCGGCGCGACGCCGCCGGATCTGTCGGTGGAAGCGCGAGCACGTAATCGCGACTGGCTGTACACGTATCTGCGCAGCTTCTATCGCGACAATACGCGGCCGACCGGCTGGAACAACATGGTGTACGAGAACGTGAGCATGCCTCACGTGCTGTGGCAGCTGCAGGGGCAGCGCACGGCAAAATTCGAGGATACGGTCGACTCGGAGAACGGCGAGAAGATCCACAAGTTCCTGGGCTTCCAGCAGGTCTCGCAAGGGACGCTGTCGCCGGTAGATTATGATTCGTCTGTGGCCGACCTCGTGGCTTACCTCTCGTGGATGTCCGAACCCACGCAGAAAACCCGCAAGCAGCTCGGCGTCTGGGTGCTTCTGTTCCTTGGCGTCCTGTGCTTTTTGACATGGCGATTGAACGCCGCCTACTGGAAAGATATCAAATAGTCACGCTCTGACGGGCGTGGGGCCGGCGCCAGGAAAAACCTGCGGTACGGTTTTTCCACCCGCTGGCCCTTCAGTTTTTTGAGGAAACGCAAATTATGATGGTTCTGTATTCCGGCACAACTTGCCCGTTCTCCCAGCGTTGCCGGCTGGTGTTGTTCGAAAAGGGCATGGACTTCGAGATTCGCGACGTCGACCTGTTCAATAAACCGGAAGACATCGCGGTGATGAATCCGTATGGTCAGGTGCCAATTCTCGTTGAACGGGACCTCATTCTGTACGAGTCGAACATCATCAACGAGTACATCGACGAGCGCTTCCCGCATCCGCAGCTGATGCCCGCCGATCCGGTGCAACGCGCACGCGCGCGACTGTTCCTGCTGAACTTCGAGAAAGAGCTGTTCGTGCATGTCGGCACGCTCGAGAACGAGAAGGGTAAGGCAGCGGAGAAGAATCACGAGAAGGCGCGCGTCGCCATCCGCGATCGTCTGACGCAGCTCGCGCCAATCTTCCTGAAGAACAAGTACATGCTCGGCGAAGAGTTCTCGATGCTCGACGTCGCGATCGCACCGCTGCTGTGGCGCCTGGATCATTACGGCATCGAGCTGTCGAAGAACGCCGCGCCGCTGATGAAGTACGCCGAGCGCATTTTCAGCCGTCCGGCGTATATCGAAGCACTGACGCCGTCGGAAAAGGTGATGCGCCGCTGAGCCGGCTTTGAGGGTGTGCGTACCGTGGGGTTGATGCACGTGGTTGATACACGATACGCCGCCCGGGAAGAGGATCGTTGATGCAAGAGATTTCCACCAAGCCGTATCTGCTTCGCGCGTTGTACGAGTGGTGCACGGATAACGGTTACACGCCGCACATCGCGGTGCGGGTCGACAACCAGACTCGCGTGCCGCGGCAGTTCGTGCGCGACAACGAGATCGTGCTGAACATCAGCTTCGAGGCGACGAGCCAGTTGCAGATGGGCAATGAATGGATCGAGTTCAGCGCACGCTTCTCCGGCAAGTCGCACAAGATCGAGGTACCGGTCGCGAACGTGCTGGCAATCTATGCGCGCGAGAATGGTCAGGGGATGGCGTTCCCGGTCGATTCGGCGGGCGGCGAAGCAGCGGATTCCGGTGCCGACGATCTGCCGGAAGACAGCGCAGCTCCGGCTGTCGACAGCGGTTTGCACGTTGCGGAAGCCGAGCACGATGCCCCGGCGGCTGCGGATGAGAACGACGATCCGCGTCCCGACGACGATGGTTCAAAGGGTAGTGGAAGAGGGCACCTCAAGGTCGTGAAATGAAGTAAAATCACGGCCTCATGCCGGCTTAGCTCATCAGGTAGAGCGCTTGACTTGTAATCATGAGGTGGCGGGTTCGAGTCCTGCAGCCGGCACCAAATACATCAAGTAGTACATCATCTAGCAGAGTGAATTTTTCGGGCACGCGGCATACGCGGACGTGTCCGGAAAAATCACTCTGTTTTTATTTGCGGATCAAGAAGCGTGCAATGCGCTTTGCAATTTCACGCTGGATTATCTGCTCCAGCGACTCCTCCAGAAAGCACCCTCCGCATTCGTGCAGGTTTCATCGCCGCGCGCGTCACGTTATATTCGTGACGCGTCGCTTCTGCTTGATGAGATTTGCATCGCACTACGAGATATCGAGATTTGTTAATCCTTAACCCTCAAGGTTTAGCAAGATTGGTACGTTATAGGCATCACACTCTTTTCGATCAACACAAAAATTAACAACAACACATAGCAGCGCATGTACAACATGGACTAGCGCTCAAGAGCTTAAAAAACCACACGCGTTCCTGTCGCCCACATCGCGATCGGTATTCACGCAACGGGGAAATTTTTTGGTGAATCGCAGGATCGCGGCGTCGGTATCGATCGACGTCGCTAGCCTGCGTTTGCCTGGCCGCAACTTTACGAGGAGAGTCATTTGAGAACACACAGCAGTCATCGCATCGCGATTGTCGCAGCAGCCGTCGTGGTTGCGTTGAGCGGTTGCGCGACCGAGTCGTCGCAGTCTTTGCCGGTGCCCGTCGTCAGCAGTGCGCAAGTACCGTTTACAGGCAAGCCGACCGAAATCGCAGTCGGCAAATTCGATAACCGGTCGAGCTACATGCGCGGCATTTTCTCGGACGGTATCGATCGCCTCGGCGGCCAGGCCAAGACGATCCTGATCACGAGCCTGCAGCAGAGCCGGCGCTTCAACGTGCTGGATCGCGACAACCTCGAAGAAATCAAACAGGAAGCCGGGTTCCTGAAAAAAGCCCAGGCCGTGAAGGGTGCGAATTTCGTCGTGACGGGTGACGTCACCGAGTTCGGGCGCAAGGAAGTAGGCGACCAGCAACTGTTCGGCATTCTCGGCCGTGGCAAGCAGCAGGTGGCCTATGCGAAGGTCAACCTCAACATCGTCAACACGACGACGTCCGAGGTCGTGCTGTCGAGCCAGGGCGCGGGCGAATACAGCCTGTCGAATCGCGAGATCATCGGCTTCGGCGGAACCGCGAGCTACGACTCCACGCTGAACGGCAAGGTCCTCGAACTGGCCATCCAGGAAGCCGTCAATCATCTCGCCCAGCAGGTCGACGCAGGCGCGCTCAACGCCGCGAAATAAAACGGCCGGACACGCTCATTCATTCGCTTAAAAAACAGACCATATGAAGATCGGGATTTCAATGAAAGGCGCCGCGCTGTCGCTCGCCGCTACGGGGATTTTATTGACTGGCTGCGCAGCAAACCATGCGACGCCGCCGCTGTATCAGTGGGACGGGTATCAGCCGCAGGTCTACGAATACTTCAAGGCGCAAACGGCACCGCAGGAGCAGATCGACGCGCTCGAGAAATCGCTGCAACAGATCCGCGCGAAGGGCAACCGGCCGCCGCCGGGGTTCCATGCGCATCTCGGCATGCTGTACGCGAGTGTCGGGAAGGATCAGCAGGCGGTGCAGGAATTCGAGGCTGAAAAGCAGTCGTTCCCGGAATCGTCGACCTATATGGACTTCCTGTTGAAGAAGTCCAAAACACAATAAGAGGCCGCCATGTTCAAACACATCTCACTGAAGCTTCTATCCGCCCTCTCTGCGCTGTCGCTGCTGGCCGCGTGCGCTCATCCTGTCCAGCGTCCCGACTACACCGCGTTCAAGAAGAGTCAGCCGCGTTCCATTCTGGTGTTGCCGCCGGTGAATGACACGTCGGATGTGAAGGCGACCTTCGGTCTGCTCTCGCAGGAAACGCTGCCGCTCGCCGAGGCCGGCTATTACGTGATTCCCGTCGCGCCAATGGAAGAGACGTTCAAGTACAACGGCCTCACCGATGCGACGGATATTCAGGCGGTCTCGCCCGCGAAGCTGCAGGACATCTTCGGTGTCGATGCTGCGCTCTATACGAAGGTGAGTCAGTACGGTTCCGTCTATCAGGTGATCGACAGTACGACGGTCGTGACCGCATCGGCGAAACTCGTTGATCTGAAAACAGGCGACGTCCTTTGGCAAGGTTCCGCACGCGCAACGGGCAAGGAGCTGGGCGGCAACGTCAATGTCAACGCGTTCGGATTGATCGGTGTGCTGGCGCAAGCGGCGATCAAGCAGATCGCGCACTCGCTGTCTGATGATAGCGTCGCGGTTGCGGGGTTGACGAGCAGACGTCTGTTGTCCGCTGGTCCGCCGAACGGTTTGCTGTACGGTCCGCATTCGCCGAAATTCGGCACGGACTGATTTCGGTTGTCGGTTGTATCGAGAAGACCACGAGCAGCGATGCTCGTGGTCTTTTTTCATTGGTGACAAGAATTCGGGGTCACCGGTGAGCGACACACATCGCTCACGCATTTTCATTTTTCTTCATCAGAGTCATGCATCGCGCGCCACATTGTGATGGCCTTAACGCAGCTCTCCTCGCGATGCGATTCACGTCGCGAACTCGCATCGCACGCCAGTTATCCGATAGCGAAAAGCCTTAGAGAAATCGTTAAAAAAGTCTGAGAAAGGTTAAGGATTGCCTGCTTGTAAAGCGATCTCGATCACCTATTATTCGGATCACTAAAAATTACGAAGCGCTCGATAAATGTCGATGAGCAACGCACACATTGTGCTGCGCATCGCGTTTTAACAGCCCGGCACCACCGTGCCGGTCAAATGACCGTCGATCTCTCGAGGGGGCATCATGCCCATCCATGCACCGTCGCGCATTGTGCAGGTTCTTTGCACGACACGTCGTTTGTCCGTTCTGTCGTTAATCGGTTTATCGTCGACCGGCTTGCTGGTCTCCGCTGCTCACGCGCAAGCGAGTTCAGGCAATTGGGTATCGACCCACACGCATGCGTTCAATATTCCCGCAGCTGCATCGGGCGCGCAGGCGATGACCAGTGCGGCATCCGCTGCAAGCGCCTACGCGGAGCTTGGCGCGAACGACAAGGTTCATGTCGTCGTCGCACTGAAGCTGCGCGATCAGAAGGGACTCGAGTCGTTCGTCGATCAGGTCAACCGGCCGGGTAGTCCGAACTATCGGCAATACCTGACGCCCGATCAGGTGCTGTCGACGTACGCGCCGACCGAAGCGCAGGCGAATGCGGTGGTTCAGTATCTGACGCGCGCCGGCTTCACGAACGTACGCGTCGCGAAGAATCGCCTGCTCGTGACGGCAGACGGCAACGCCGCGACGGTGAAGGCCGCGTTCAACACGAGCCTGCGACGCTTTACGCAAGATGGCCGATCGGTGTTCGCGAACACAAGCGATGCGCAGGTGCCGGCCGCGCTCGGCGATATCGTCGACTCCGTGCAGGGTCTGCAGAACGCGGTCACCGCGCACACGAACTACGTGTTGAGCAGGCCCGGTGCAAGTGCCAGCACGCAGACGCCCGCGTCCAGCCGAACCGCGGCTGCAGCGACGCCGGTGCTGACCGGACACAATCCGGTCGAGTTCTCGACTCTCTATGCGGCTGGTTCGACGCCGACTGCATCCGCGACGACAGTCGGCATTATTTCGGAGGGCGATCTTTCGCCGACACTGTCCGATCTGCAGACGTTCACGACGAACAACGGGCTGGCACCGGTGACGACCCAGGTCGTACAGACCGGGCAGCCCGGCAGTGACTACAGCGACTTGAAGCACAACGTCGAGTGGAATCTGGACAGCCAGGCGGTCGTCGGTGCTGCCGGTGGCGCGGTGAACAAGCTGGTGTTCTACGATGCACCGTCGTTGTATCTCAGCGACCTGACCGCCGCGTACAACCAGGCAGTATCGGATAACGTCGCGAAGGTGATCAATGTATCGCTCGGCGTCTGCGAAGCGAGTGCGCAAGGTGATGGCTCGCAGTCCACCGACGATTCGATCTTCAAGATCGCGATGGCGCAGGGGCAGACGTTCTCCGTATCGACTGGTGATTTCGGTGTGTACGAATGCCAGCACGGGATCGTGCCGTCGAACCTGCGCGCCGATAACGTCGTCGAACCTTCGACCTCGCCGTACGTAATCGCGGTCGGCGGTACGTCGCTCTACACGGCGAATGGTCAGTACGACCACGAGACGGCCTGGAACGAAGGGCTCAACGCGGACGGGGTGCTGGAGGCGACCGGCGGCGGTGTGAGCCAGTACGAGACAGCGCCGTCGTGGCAATCGCCGGTGACAGGAAACCGGGCGCGCGTGGTGCCGGACATCGCTTTCGAGGCAGACACGCGCAGCGGTGCGATTCTGGTCTATCAAGGACAGACCTTTGGCACGATCACCGCAGGATTACCGAACCTCGTCGGCGGCACGAGTCTCGCAGCGCCGACCTTCGCCGGCATCTGGGCGCGCGTGCAGTCGGCGAACAACAACACGCTCGCGTTTCCCGGCGCGAACATCTACAGCAAGGTGAGCGCGAATCCGGCGCTGGTTCATCCGGTGGTGTCGGGCAACAATGGTGTCGTGCGCAACGGCGTGACGTATGGCTACAGCGCGACGCCGGGCTTCGACTTCGTCACCGGCTGGGGCAGCTTCGACATTGCGCAACTGAATGCTGCATTCAGTTCGTCGCCGCCGCTCGCATCCGGTGGCAATAAAGGCGGCAGCAACGGCAACAGCAACAGCGGTAGCAGCGCCGCCCAGGACGGCACCGATCTCTTCGGCCTGCTCACGAGCATGTTCGGCGGATGGCTGCAGATCTTCTCCGGCCACCCCGGCACCTGACCTGCAATCAATAAAAGTAAATCCGATGCGTGCGCCGCTCCGGCGAGGCGCGGCACACGCTTTCGCATCGAACGTTCGACGGCTGCGGCGCACGCCGTACTACAATTCGTACCCTGTGCCGGCCGATGCATGCATGCATGCAAGCAGGCGTCGGATCCTCCGACGCCCTGTCGCAAGCGAAATGTCGCAGCTGTCGCCCCACCTTCCTCGCCACTCATGACCACACCCTATCCCACGATCACCTGGCCTGCTGCAACGGGCCCCGAAACGGCTCGCTGGCATTCGGAGGCCGGCACACCGCCGCCGAAGCGCGTCGTCACCGCGGACGACCGTACGACCGCCGACGCCGCATTCCGCCTCGCGAGCGAAGGCACCGCATTGCTGTGGATGGGCGATTACCAGAACGCCCGCCAACTGCTGCAGGCGATCGCGCGACGCATCGAACGCAAGCCGCGCAAAGCACCGGCCGATCCGAAAGACGCGTTCAACATGCATCGGCAGGCGCAATCGCAACGCGCACGCACGCTCGGCATGCTGCTGATTCCGCTCACCGGCGACTACACGGTGCCGCTGCGGCGCGCACCCGTCGTGAACCTGGCCTGTGAAGAAGCGTGGGGCGCACCGACCGGCGAAGCGTCGGTCGTGTCGTTGCGCGAACTGCTCGGGCTGGTCGGCGCGCACGAATGGCGCAAGAAGGGCGTCGAGGTCGCGGTACTCGGTGACCGCATTCATCCGTACTACGGCGTGTTCTCGCCGGTGCGCGGCGAATATCTCGATCTGGTCGCGCGCGCGCCGCTGCCGTCGCTCGAACTCGCCTTCGACATCGGCACGGGCACCGGCGTGATCGCGGCGCTACTCGCGAAGCGCGGCGTGAAGCGCATCGTCGCAACCGATCAGGATCCGCGCGCGCTCGCCTGCGCGCGTGAAAATCTCGACCGGCTCGGCTATGGCGCGCAGGTGAAGGTCGTCGAAGCCGATCTGTTTCCGCCGGGCCGCGCACCGCTGATCGTGTGCAATCCGCCGTGGGTGCCGGCGCGGCCCGCGTCGCCGGTCGAGCACGCGGTGTTCGATCCGGACAGCCGCATGCTGCTCGGCTTTCTGAACGGTCTCGCCGCGCATCTGGAGCCGGGCGGCGAGGGCTGGCTGATCCTGTCGGACTTCGCCGAACATCTCGGGCTGCGTACGCGCGCCGAGTTGCTCGAGGCGATCGCGGCGGCCGGGCTCGTGGAGATCGCGCGCGAGATCATTCGTCCGCGCCATCCGAAGGCGGCGGATGCGAGCGATCTGCTGCATGCGGCGCGTGCCGCCGAGATCACGTTCCTGTGGCGCTTGAAGGCGCGCTAGTCGCGCGGCGCGTGATCGGCTGCAGTTGAGCCGTCACGCCGCGCGAGATACGCGGCCGCACCTTCGCCCGCCGTGCGGCCGGTCGCGAAACAGGCGGTGAGCAGATAGCCGCCGGTCGGCGCTTCCCAGTCGAGCATCTCGCCCGCGCAGAACGCGCCGGGCGTGCGGCGGATCATCAGATCGGCGTCGAGCGCGTCGAACGGGATGCCGCCCGCGCTGCTGATCGCTTCTTCGATCGGCCGTGCGGCGGTCAAACGCAACGGCAGCGCCTTGATCGCACGTGCGAGCAGCGCCGTGTCGGTGAACGCTTCCTTCGACAGACACTCCCGCAGCAACCCGAACTTCGCGCCGGCGATGCCGACGCGTCCCTGCAGATGCGTCGACAGCGAACGCGAGCCGCGCGGTCGCCCGACTTCCTGCTCGACCCGTGCGACCGTCAATCCAGGCGCGAGATCCAGGTGAACGGTGACCTCGCCGTCGGCCAGCAGCCGCTCGCGGATCGGTGAGGAAAATGCGTAAATTAAACTCCCCTCAACGCCGGTCGCCGTCAAAACGAACTCACCTTTTCGATAATGGACTTTTTTGTCTACGTCGGTGACGGTGAGTGCGACGGGCTTGAGCGGCTGTCCGGCAAAGCGCTCGCGGAAATAGTCGCTCCACGGTGCGTCGAAACCGCAGTTGGCGGGCTGCAGCGGCGCGACCGGCACGCCGTGCGCAGCGACGAGCGGCACCCACGCCGCATCCGAGCCGAGGCGCGGCCAGCTTGCACCGCCGGTTGCGAGGACGAATGTGTTTGCGTCGATGTGCTTTTCGCCGTCGGGTGTTGCGAAGCGCAGTGTGTGGCTAGTTGCGTTGTCCTTCGTGGCGACGTCCCAGCCGGTCCAGCGATGCCGCATATGGAAGCGCACGCCGCTTTCCTTCAACCGGTGAAGCCACGCGCGCAGCATCGGCGCGGCTTTCATGTCTGTCGGAAAGACGCGGCCCGAGCTGCCGACGAACGTTTCGACGCCGAGCGCGCGCAGCCAGTCGCGCAGCGCATCGGGACCGAAGCTATCGAGCAGCGGCGCGATCTGCGCGCGGCGCGCACCGTAGCGCTCGACGAACTGTTCGAGCGGTTCGGAATGCGTGATGTTCATCCCGCCTTTGCCGGCCATCAGGAATTTGCGTCCGGCGGAGGGCATCGCGTCATAGACGTCGACGGCGATGCCGCGTTGGCTCAGCGCTTCGGCGGCCATGAGCCCGGCGGGGCCCGCGCCGATCACGGCGGCGGAAGCGGAGGACGGTGTGCTGATCGATGACATCGGGGAACGGGGAATGGGGCAGGCGTCGAGAGCGGCGAAGGCGCCAACGCGGCGCCGCGACGTCGCAGCGCCCGTTCAATGCCGGGGGGCGTGCGAGGTCGCCATTGTCCCATCGGTGCGCGACAGCGGCAAACGGCGTGCGTGGGTCGGGGCTGCGCTGTGCAGAGTACGAGTCACGCAGGCGACGGCCGCTGTGCGTGAGCCGCCTGCATCGGAGCGATCTGCGTCAGGGTCATCTGCATCACGGGCGGACGGCGCCAAGGCCGGCGCATCCGGGCTGCTCGCATCTAAGCGATCTGCGTCAAGGTCATCCGCATCACGGGTAAGGGGCGCCAGCGCCGGCGCGTCCGAGCCGTTTGCATCGGAGCCATCTGCGTAAAGAACACCTCTGTGGCGGCCGTTAAAGCCACCGCCACCCCACACTCACGTAATCACACCCACCTGCCAGGGCACGAATTCACTCTGCCCATAGCCATGCAGTTCGCTCTTGGAGCGTGTCCCCGACGCGCAGTCGAGCATCATCCGGAAGATCGCTTCGCCGAGTTCGTCGATGTTCGCGGTGCCGTCGATCACACCGCCGCAGTTGATGTCGATGTCGTCCTGCTGACGGTCCCACAGCGCGGTGTTGGTCGCGAGCTTCAGTGAAGGCGACGGCGCGCAGCCGTATGCCGACCCACGGCCGGTGGTGAAGCAGATCAGGTTCGCGCCGGACGCGACCTGGCCTGTCGCCGACATCGGATCGTAGCCAGGGGAATCCATGAACACGAAGCCCTTCGCATCGATCGGTTGCGCGTATTCGTAGACGCCGACGAGGTTCGTCGTGCCGCCCTTCGCCACCGCGCCGAGCGATTTCTCGAGGATCGTCGTGAGGCCACCGACCTTGTTCCCCGCCGACGGATTGTTGTCGAGCGCCGCGCCGTTACGCGAGCAGTAGTCCTGCCACCACGCGATCCGCGCGAGCAGCCGGTCGCCGACTTCCTGGTTCACCGCGCGGCGCGTCAGCAGATGTTCGGCACCGTAGATTTCCGGCGTTTCGGAGAGAATCGCGGTGCCTCCATGTTGTACCAGCCGGTCGACCGCCGCGCCGAGCGCCGGGTTCGCCGAGATGCCCGAGTAACCGTCGGAGCCACCGCATTGCAGACCGACCATCAGATGCGATGCACTCACCGGCTCGCGGCGCACGCGGTTTGCGTCGGCGAGCATTTCACGGACGGTCGCGATGCCGTGCTCGATCGTCTTGCGCGTGCCGCCGCTGTCCTGAATCGTGAAGCTGCGCAGGCGGCGCGCGTCGCCGGACAGACCACCGGCTTCGAGCACGCCGCCGATCTGGTTGGTTTCGCAGCCGAGTCCGACGAACAGCACCGACGCGAAATTCGGATGCGCCGCGTAGCCCGCGAGCGTGCGGCGCAGGATCGCGATGCCTTCGCCCTGCAGATCGATACCGCAACCGAGGCCGTGCGTGAGCGCGATCACGCCGTCGACGTTCGGGTAGTCCGCGAGCGCTTCGGGATGCACGTCGCGGCGGAAGTGATCGGCGATCGCGCGCGCGACGGTCGCCGAGCAGTTGACGCTCGTCAGCACGCCGATGAAGTTGCGTGTCGCGACTACGCCTTCGCCACCGCTCAGGCCGTCGCGGCGAATGCCCATGAAATGCGCGGGCTCGGTTGCATACGCGGTCGGATGCAGATCGGCGCCGAACGCATGCTCGCGTGCGAACTCGGCCATGCCGAGGTTGTGGACGTGCACGTGCTGCCCACGCGCGATCGCCTCACGCGCGACGCCGATGATCTGGTTGTAGCGCTTGACTGGTTCGCCCTGCGCGATCGCGCGCGTCGCGATCTTGTGACCCGGCGGCACGAGTCCGGAGACGACGAGATTTTCCGCGTCGATTCGCGTGCCCGATACGAGCTGGCGCGTGGCGATCACGACGTCGTCGTTGGGATGCAGCCGGATCACGGCGTGTGGTGTGGTCGACATGATGAATTTCGCAATGGCGTTCAGATGAATCGGTTACACGACGTGCGCGTTCAACGTGCTCTAAGCCTCGATCAAACCGGCGACCGCGCCGGCTCCGGCTCGTCGCGCTGGCCCGGATGCGCGGGCAGCGGCTCGATTTTCCCGACGATCACAAGATAGCTGAACGCGCCGAGAAAACAGAAGCCGCCCGCGACGACCAGCGGAATCGTGAACGAGCCCTTCGTCATCGAGACCATGATGCCGGTGAACGTCGTGATCACGATGCCCGCAAGGTTCGACGCGAAGTTCTGGATGCCGCCGATCGACGCGACGTGCCGGGGTGTCGGCGCGACGTCGGCGGGCAGCGACCAGATGCTGGCCGCGGCGAACGCGAGGCTGCCGTACGCGATGCCGAAGAACGCGAGCATCAGGTACACGTCCGACGTGAACGCGGACAGCGTGATCACCGACGACATCAGCATCCCGCCGACCATGCACGTCTTGCGCGACGCGGTGAGGCTCCAGCCGCGCCGGTAGAGCGCATCGGACACGTAGCCGCCGAGCCAGCCGCCGGGAATCGAGATCAGCGCGGGCACCATGCCGAGCGTGCCGAGCGACTTCAGCGAGAAACCGCGCGTCTGCACCAGGTAGCTCGGGAACCACGTGATGAAAAAGTAGATGACGAAGTTCAGGCAGAAGAAGCCGAGCATCATTCCCCACATCGTCCGGTGGCGGAACAGCGATGCCCAAGTCGCGTCGCCGGCCTGGCGCGTGCGCGGCTCGGGCACGACGTCGCGTTCGCCAGTCATGTCGCCGTGCGCGGGGCTGCGATAGATCACGAACCAGCCGACGATCCAGACGAGACCGAGCAGCCCGGTCGCGACGAACGACGCCTTCCAGCCGAGCGTGCCGATGATCAGCGCGACGACCGGAATCGACAGCGCCGAGCCGACCCGCGAGCCGCTATCGAAGATGCTGGTCGCGAGTGCGCGCTGCGCGGGCTTGAACCATTGACTGACGAGTTTCGCGCACGACGGGTACGCACCCGCCTCGCCGATGCCGAGCATCAGCCGGCAGCCGAACATCGACATCACGCTCGACGCGCCCCCGGTTGCCGCCGTGAACAGCGACCACCAGCCCACCGCGAGCGGCAGCGCGATACGCGCGCCGACGCGATCGACGAACCAGCCGAACGGCATCTGCATCAGCGCGTAAGTCCAGAAGAAGCCGCTCAGCACGAGGCCCATTTCGGCGGGCCCGATGCCGAGCGCTTTCTCGATCTGCGGAGCCGCGACCGCGAGGTTCGCGCGATCGATGTAATTCACCGCGATCGCAAGGAAGCAGAACAGGATCACCACCCAGCGCATTTTCCGCATGACAACGTCTCCTCCAAGATCGGCATCCGTCGTGTGAATGGCGCGGTCCGCTGCGATGCCGGGCTGGCGGGCCGTTTGTTGCGTGCGTTCCGCTCTGTTGGCGGAACTGCGGGTTTTTACAGCGTGTTCTGCGTGACTAAACAGTGAGCGGCTCGCGTGCGAGCGCTGCGCGCAACCGTGACTGTGCGAGTTCGAGTTTCAGTTCATGAGCGAGGTCGAGCACCGGTTGAAAGCGGCGCTGCTTCTTCTGCGCGTGATTGCGCGCAATGTCCGCGAGCCGGTGATCGAGAAACGGATTCTCGAAGCGCTCGCGCACGTCGTCGAGATAGCGGCGCGCGTCGTCGCCTTTGCCCCGCGCATCGAAGACCGGCAGTACTTCGTCATGCCATAGCGCTTCGAGATCGGCGCGCAGTATCGGGTCGCGCATCGCGTGCAGCGTGTTTTCGTCGGCGGGACGCGCGTCGGCCTGCCAGCGTTCCGCGAGGTACGTGTGGCCTAGATTGAGCAGCAGCAGCTTCAGGCGTTCGTAGTGCGGCAGGTCGTCGGTGACGATCATCGCTGCGTGTTCGCATGGCAGTACCATGCCCGGCTGCCGCTCGATCGCCCATAACGCGTACGGCTCGGCAACCGCGCCGATCGGCAGGATCGGTTCCGACACGATGCGGTCCACCAGCGAGTTCACCCAGATGCACGTGTGCTCGATGTAGCGGACGAACGCGTCGTCCGCGTGCCAGTCGCGCGCAATACTCGCGACCAGCGCACGCAGCGTGTCGCCGTTGTTCGTGATCAGCTCGCACGGCAGCAGCGTGAGCGGCGCGGCGCCCGCTTCGTAACGCGCGTGCAGCAGCACGACGAGCTTCGCGGCGAAACCACGCGGTACCGCGTGTGGATCGCGCAGCAGCGCGGCGGTGTCGTCGGGGAAGCAGGCGAAGCCGCTGTCGGCGGTATTCGACAGCACGACGCGCGCATCGTTGGCGAAGCGTTCACGCACGAGTGGCCAGTCGACGTTCGCGTCGAGCGCTTCGCTGATCGCATCGCATTCGATCGTCTCGTCGATATCGGCGTTGTCGCGGCGGCCGCGAATTCGCACCGGATAGCGCGGTGTTTCGCGCAGCGCGTCGATACGCGCACGGCTGTCGGGATTCGACGTGGTCTGCACGACCGTGACGTGGCCGAGCGCCTGGCCCGTCGCGAGCGCCTGCGCGATGAAGAAATCGGCGTGTGCCTGCAGGAAGCGGCTCGTGCCGAACTGGAGGATCGGGTTGTTCGTGTTCGTCGGGTTCATCGATGCGGGGATCGTGGCTGCAGTGACAGCGGAGACTGCGCGAGCGACGCCGCACGGCATGTGCCCGCAACGCCAACCGACGACCGACGCGCACGCGCGGACGACGAAGCGAAACGGCAGCACGCTTGACCGGCAGAATTCATCGCAGGGTCGCAGTAGAGTGGGGGCGGCGGGGCCGACGGTCACGGATCGAAGCGGATATGACCCGCTGTCGATCGATCTATTTCGGCCTGACCAGTTGCCGATAGTAGGTGCGATTTGCTAATCTGGTCAAGCCAGTTTGTGAGTGACCTTTAGCGCGAGAACAGGTCGTTTCCCGGTTCGCCTGTCCGGACGCGGGCCCGGCTGATTACAATTCACGCTTTCCCGGGGCTGTTCCGGTCGTTCGTATTTTTCCTGGTTGTTGTCTGGAGGCGCTGTGCCCGCCAAACCCGTCGAAACGCGTCGTCTCTATCTGCAGATTGCCGACAAGCTGCGCGCACTGATCGAGCAGCAAGGCTTCGCACCGAGCGGACGCCTGCCATCCGAACGCGAACTCGCGCAGACGCTCGGCGTGTCGCGGCCGTCGGTGCGTGAAGCGCTGGTGGCGCTGGAACTGGAAGGGCGCGTGGAGATCCGGATGGGCTCGGGCGTCTACGTGACCGACACGTCGCGCGTGATCGCCACGCCCGATCCGGAGAAGCTCGGCGAAAGTCCGCGCGAGAACATGGAAGCGCGCGCGCTGATCGAAGGCGCGATCGCGGCGGCGGTCGCACCGTTCGCGCGGCCGAAGGCATTGAAGGCGCTACGTGCGCTGTTCGAGCGGATGGCGCAGGAGGTCGAGGCGGGACAGGTGCCGATCGCAGCCGACCGGCAGTTTCATCTGGCGATCGCGCAGATGACGGACAACGACGTGGTGGTGCGGACGGTCGGCGATCTGTTCGACGAGCGGCATCGTCCGCTGTCGTCGAAGCTGCGCGTGCATTTCGAAGGCGAGGATACGTGGGCTACGGCGCTCGACGAGCATCGCGCGATTCTCGAAGCGCTCGAGGCACGCGACGCCGTGCAGGCGCACGCGGCGATGCAGCGGCACCTCAAGCTGTCGTATGCACGGCTGATGACACGCCTCGGCCGGTAATCGCACCGGCGCTGAGGCGTGAGATAGATCCGGCTAGCCCGGATAAGCTTCGTCGACCTTGAGTCCGGCGAGCTTGAAGATGACCCGCAGCGTTTGCGGCTTGATGTCGCGTCGCGACGCGAGCGTCGTCATCACGAAGTCGAGCACCTTCGCGTATTTGAGCATCGTCAGGCAGGTTTCCAGATCGACGCTGCCGTCGCGCATCGCTTCGGCGAGTCGAAGCATCTCGACCGAAATGTCACGCGCCATTTCGAGTTCGATCTGCTGTTTTTCCGACCACGCCGGCGTCGCCATCAGCTTCGCAAGCAGCTCCTGAAACTTCTGCTCGGCGCTTCCTTGGGGTATCGCGTCCATTGCCGCCTCTTGATCTTCTGAGCGCGCTCTCTGTTGAGGTCGCGGCGCGCTGCAGGTTACGTAACGTTCGAACCCGTGTTCCGGGTCCGACCTCCCCACATGCCCGGCGGTCCGGCCGTCCGAAAACGACGGCCGCCGGCTTTCCTTGTTGTTCTGCGGGCCCCGACAGGCGGGCCGGCTTACGGCATCGTGTCGTGGCGTTCACCCCGCGCCACGCACGTCCACAACAGAGCACGAAGTATTCCAGGTGAGGGTGCAGCTAAGTGATCACTGAGTGACCACATGAGTGTCCACAGGAGTGGACTGCAAACGGGTCGCGCGGCTGCCCGAACGGTCGATCCGTATCGGGTTGCCGCGCTTTGGGTAAACTGGCAGCAACTTTTCTCTTTTTCCGTCGCCTGTCGCACGTTCGCGATGCAATGGGCGGCGGTTTCGATCGATGTCCGGCAAAACTCACGAAATCCGTCCCAACCAGTCCGTCGAACTGCTGAAGGAGCTGCACATCCTGACGCGCGACGGCAAGATGAATCAGGACAGCCGCCGCAAGCTGAAGCAGGTGTATCACCTGTTCCAGTTCATCGAGCCGCTGCTGACCGAGCTGAAGGCCGCGCAGCCCGAGATCACGCTGGTCGATCACGGCGCGGGCAAGTCGTACCTCGGCTTCATCCTGTACGACCTGTTCTTCAAGGAGCAGCACGACGCGTCGCGGATCTACGGGATCGAGACGCGCGAAGAACTGGTGACGAAGTCCGAAGAGCTGGCGGCGCGGCTCGGCTTTGGCGGGATGTCGTTTCTCAATCTGTCGGTGGCGGACTCGATCGTGTCCGATCGCCTGCCGCCCACCGTCGACATCGTCACCGCGCTGCACGCATGCGACACCGCCACCGACGACGCGATCCGCTTCGCGTTACGCAAACAGGCGAAGTACATCGTCGTGGTGCCGTGCTGTCAGGCGGAAGTGGCGGGCGTGCTGCGGCGGAACAAGAACCGCTCGCTCGGTCATGCGCTGACGGAAATCTGGCGCCATCCGCTGCATACGCGCGAGTTCGGCAGCCAGATCACCAACGTGCTGCGGTGTCTGCAGCTTGAGGCGCATGGCTATCAGGTCAGCGTGACCGAACTGGTCGGCTGGGAACACTCGATGAAAAACGAGCTGATCATCGCGCAGTACAAGGACTTGCCGCGTGGGCGTCCGACGGAACGGCTCGCGGAGGTGATGGAGACGCTGGGAATCGCCGAGTTGCAGGAGCGGTTTTTTGTTGCGGCTTGAGGTGGCTTGCGGGAGTGGTCGCGTGGGCGTCGTAGCGGCTCAGTCCGCTTCCGGCGCGCTCATCCACTCGGCCCAGCCCGCGTGGCCCAGACGACGCAGTGTTTCGATGTTGCGCTCGTAGATATCGGCGGCATCGGGAAACGCGTCGACCGCGCGCTCGATGCTCGCTTCGCGCAGCAGATGCAGGATCGGCCACGGCGCGCGATTCGTGTAGTTCTCGATGTCGTCGGGTTCGTTGCCTTCGAACTGATACTGCGGATGGAAGCTCGCAATCTGCAGCTCGCCTTCGAGGCGCAACTGCTTCAGCAACCGGTCGGCGAAGAACAGGCAGTCGTTGTAGTCGGCGAAATCGGCGAGTGCGTGCGGCACGATCAGCAGGGTCGTGTCGATCGTGGCCGGGTCGGCGTCGACGAGTGCACGTAATTCCGCTTCGAGATCGGTCAGCACGCCTTCCATGTCGGTCGCTTCGCTGATTGCGTAGCGGATCTGCTGCTTCACGTGAACGGCCTTCGCGAACGGGCACAGGTTCAGGCCGATTACCGCGCGCGTGAGCCAGTGACGTGTCTCGCTGAGGATCGTCGCGTGGGTGGTGTCGTCGAGCGGCATCACGGTTGCTCCGGCGCGGTCTGTGGGCATGATGCAGAGACGAGTTGCGCGGCGACGCGCGCGGCAACGGCAACTGGTCCGCTGGTCGGGCCGTAGGTCTGGCTCGCGGCGTAGATTCCTTCGATCAGCAATGCCAGCGCGTTAGCGAGCGCGACCGGATCGTCGGCGCGGGCTTCGGTCGCGAGTTCGGTCAGGCGGGCCATCAGCTTCGTCTTGTTGCGCGCGACGCACTGACGCGCCGGATGCGCCGGGTCCGGAAATTCCGCCGACACGTTGACGAACGGACAGCCGCGATAGTCGGGCACCGACGCACGCGACAACAGATCCTCGAAATACTGCGCGATCTGCTTCACCGGTTCGCCGGGATGCTTCGCGACGCTGCGTTCGAAGCGTCGGAAAAAGCCTTCGTCCGAACGCTCAAGATAAGCGACCACCAGATCGTCTTTCGACGAGAACTGCCGGTACAGGCTCATCTTGTTGACGCCCGCGCGCTCGACCACCGCGTCGACGCCGACGGCCCGCACGCCTTCGCGATAGAAGAGTTCGGCTGCGGCATCCAGCAGATGCGTCTGCGCTTCATGGCCGGCCATCTGCGTACGAGGACGACGGGCGGCTCGCGGTTTGGCGTTCGCGTCGATGTTGGCGTTCATGGCACATCACCTTCAGGGTTATTGCTTCGATGGCTTGACATGTTACCGATCGGTAACTAACATCGCAACTCTCTTTGTGACAGATCTGTCACAAGTCCCTTACCGGATCGGCAACAATCCGGCAGGCAACGAGAATCGGCGCTGTCCGCAACGGGCGGCCAACAGGAGAACCGATGAACTGGGCAGCAAGAAGAATCGGCGCACGTTTCCACTACGGCTGGCTCACGGTGGCCGTCGTGTTTCTGGTGTTGCTCGCGGCCGCCGGCACGCGTGCGACGCCGAGCGTGATGATGGTGCCGCTCGAACATCAATTCGGCTGGAGCCGCGCGACGATCTCGCTCGCGATCTCCGTGAACATCGCGCTGTACGGTCTGATGGGACCGTTCGCGGCCGCAGCGATGCAACGCTTCGGCGTGCGGCCCACGGTGCTGATCGCGCTGGGGACGATGGCGGCCGGCGTCGCGTTGTCGTCGCTGATGACGCACCCGTGGCAGATGATCCTGATCTGGGGCGTGATGGTCGGTGGTGCGACGGGCGTTGCTGCGCTGTCGCTGTCGGCGACGGTCGTGAATCGCTGGTTCACCACGCATCGCGGTCTCGTGATGGGCATTCTCACCGCGAGTTCGGCGACTGGCCAACTGGTGTTCCTGCCGTTGCTTGCCGCTGTCGCCGAGCATCAGGGCTGGCGTCAGGTGGTGTGGATCGTCGCGGGTGCGGCTGCGGTCGTGTTGCCGCTGGTCGCGTTCCTGCTGCCCGAGCGTCCCGCCGACGTGATGCTGCGTCCGTTTGGCGAAGCGCCCGGTGCGCCGCTCGCGACCGCCGTGCAGACGAAGAATCCGCTGCAGATCGCATTCGGCACGCTCGCATCGGCGAGCCGCACGCGCGACTTCTGGCTGCTGTTCTTCAGCTTCTTTATCTGCGGCGCGAGTACTAACGGCTATATCGGCACGCATTTGATCGCGATGTGCGGCGACTACGGGATGACCGAAGTGCAGGGCGCGTCGCTGCTCGCCGCGATGGGCATCTTCGATCTGTTCGGCACGACGCTGTCGGGTTGGCTGTCGGACCGCTTCAATAGTCGCGTGCTGCTGTTCTGGTACTACGGGCTGCGCGGACTGTCGCTGATGTATCTGCCGCACGCATTCGGTATCGACTTCTACGGCCTGCCGATCTTCGCGATCTTCTACGGTCTCGACTGGATCGCCACCGTGCCGCCGACCGTGCGTCTCGCCACCGACGTCTACGGCAAGGACGCCGCGCCGGTCGTGTTCGGCTGGGTGGTCGCGGGGCATCAGCTAGGTGCCGCGTTCGCTGCGCTCGGCGCCGGCATGCTGCGCTCGAGCCTCGGCACGTACACGGTTGCATCGATGATCTCGGGCGGCCTGTGCCTCGTCGCGTCGGTGCTGGTGCTGCGTATCAATCGACGCGACCGGCCGGTTGCTGCGCAGCCGGTCTGATCGCCGCTCGCCGCTGCTTTCGACGCGGCGGCGAGCGACAGATCTCCACACACAGTGGATGGGTCTCCACGCACGATGAAGCGCGTTTCACGAAGCCCGGGTTATGCTACGTCTCCCGGGCGTTCGCCCGTCGACCAAACCTCGACTGAGAGAAACGCATGACCACCAAACCCGCAGCGACCGATGTTTCCATTCACGATCTGCTTGCCGGCCGTTGGAGCCCGCGAGCCTTCTCGAATGAACCGGTGACTCGCGAGCAACTGCATTCGATCCTCGAGGCGGCCCGCTGGGCGCCTTCTTCATACAACGCGCAGCCGTGGCGCTTCGTCGTGTTCGACCGCAGCACCGATGAAGCCGCGTACAAGCGCGCGTTCGCGACGCTCGTGCCGTTCAACCAGGGCTGGAATGGTCCGGTGCCGGTGCTGATCGCGGTCACGACGCAGACGTTGACGAGCAAGGGCGACGTCAATCGCTGCGCGCCGTACGATGCGGGCGCGGCAGCGATGTCGCTGGTGTTGCAGGCGCATGCGCTGGGTCTTGCCGCGCATCAGATGGCCGGCGTCGACGTGAACGCGTTTCGCAAGGAGTTCAGCATCCCCGACGACATCGAAGTGATCGCGATGATCGCGGTCGGTCACTACGGCGATCCGGCGAAACTCGATCCGGCGTTGCGCGATCGCGAACGCGCTGCGCGTACGCGTGTGCCGCTCGGCGAAGTTGCGTTTGCAGGGGCGTGGAAGAAGCCGTTCTGAATTTGAGTGGCTGTTGTTGTTTGATCGATGTGAAAACGCGTGGTGTGTACCGCGCGTTTTTTTTATGGGCGCGTGCGTTCAGTGCCAATCAATCGTCCGTGACTGCGGACAGCGGCGCCGCGACGCTCTCCAGCGATTTCCTCTCTGCATCGACACCCCAGATCGACACGATGATCGCTGCAGCGATCATCAGCGCCGAGCCGACCAGATAGCCGGTGTACACCTCACTGCGCTGATGCGAGTCGATCAGCCGCCCAAAAAACGCCGGACCCGCGATGCCACCGAGCGCCGTGCCGAACGCATAAAAGACGGCGATCGCGAGCGCACGGATTTCGAGCGGAAACGATTCGCTGACGGTCAGATACGCCGAACTCGCCGCCGCCGACGCGAAGAAAAAAATTATCATCCACGCGATCGTCTGCGTCGTCACGGTGAGCCACTGCTGCTCGAACAGATAGCCACTGCCGGCGAGCAGAATCCCCGACAGCGCGTAAGTCGTCGCGATCATCTTGCGTCGGCCGATCACGTCGAACAGTCTGCCAAGCAACAGCGGTCCGAGAAAATTGCCGAGCGCGAACGGCAGCAGATACCAGCCGATGTGATCGCCCGGCACGCGATAAAAATCCGTGAGCACGAGCGCGTACGTGAAGAAGATCGCGTTGTAGAAGAACGCCTGCGCGGTCATCAGCGAGAGGCCGACCAGCGAGCGTCGCCGGTGCAGCGTGAAGAGCGCATGGAACACTTCGCGCAGCGCGGTGTGCGAGCGTGCGCGTAACCGCAGCAGCGGCGCATGGTCGATCGTCGGCAGTGTGTGGCCTTGTGCGCGAAAGCGCGTCTCGATGTTTTCGACGATCGTGCGCGCTTCGTCAGGCTGACCGTGCGTCAGCAGCCAGCGCGGGCTTTCGGGCACCCATGCGCGCATCGGCAGGATCGCGAGCGCGAGCGCCGCGCCGATGAAGAAGCACGCACGCCAGCCCCAGTCGCCTGGCAGCAGGCCGGGGTCGAGCAATACCAATGAGCCCGCTGCGCCGATCCCCGCACCGATCCAGAACGTCCCGTTGATCGCGAGGTCGGTCCAGCCGCGCACGCGCGCCGGCGTGAACTCCTGGATCGTCGAGTTGATCGCGGTGTATTCGCCGCCGATCCCCGCACCGGTCAGAAAGCGGAACACGATGAAGCTCGCGAGATTCCACGACAGCGCGGTCGCGGCGGTTGCTGCGAGATACAGCGCGAGCGTGATGAAGAACAGCTTGCGCCGGCCGAGCCGGTCGGTCAGCCAGCCGAAGCCGAGCGCGCCGAGCACGGCACCCGCGATGTACGCGCTGCCGGTCAGCCCGACATCCGCATTCGAAAAGTGCAGCGCGGGGCTCGTCTTCAGCGCGCTCGCGACCGCGCCTGCCAGCGTCACCTCGAGTCCGTCGAGCAGCCACGTGATGCCGAGCGCCGCGACGATCAGCGAATGAAAGCGGCCCCACGGCAGGCGGTCGAGCCGCGCGGGCAGGTCGGTCTCGACGATCGCGGGCGATGTCTCGCGCGCGGCGACGGTGGACGGCTCGGTCATTTCCGCTTGTCTCCCGGATCGGTGGAATTGGACGGTTATCCGGCGGAAGCGAGCAATTTCCGTTCCGCGGGCCGGTTGCCGGGCGTCGCGGTTTCGTGATAAAAAGCCCGTCCTCTTTCTGTCGGCGGCGGCTTTTCGCGATGACTTACTGTGCGATTGACTTCGGCACGTCGAATTCGGCGGTCGCGTTGCCCGATGCCGGCGTGCTGCGGCTCGCGCCTGTCGAAGGCGACTTCACGACGCTGCCGACCGCTGTCTTCTTCAACACCGACGAGAATACGCGCGCATTCGGTCGTGCCGCGATCGACGCGTATGTCGACGGCTTCGACGGCCGGCTGATGCGCTCGATGAAGAGCATCCTCGGCTCGGCGCTCGCGGAGACCACGACCGATCTCGGCGACGGCTCCGCGATCCGCTACACCGACATCATCGCGATCTTCGTCGATCATCTGAAGCGTCGCGCTGAAGCGGCTGCGGGCGAATCGATCGGGCGCGCGGTGCTCGGGCGGCCGGTGTTCTTCGTCGACGACGATCCGCGCGCGGATCTGCTCGCGCAGCAGCAGCTCGAGGCGGCGGCGCGTTCGGTGGGGCTGAACGAAATCCACTTCCAGTACGAACCGATCGCGGCCGCCTTCGACTACGAATCGCATCTGAACAAGGAAGGGCTCGTGCTGGTCGCCGACATCGGCGGCGGCACGTCGGACTTTTCGCTCGTGCGCGTGGGCCCCGAGCGGATGAAGCAGATCGACCGCAAGGACGACGTGCTCGCGCATCACGGCGTGCACGTCGCGGGCACCGACTTCGACCGGCGCGTCGAACTCGCGACGATCCTGCGCGAACTCGGCAACCAGAGCTTCGATCCCGAAGGCCGCGAGGTGCCGAACCGCGTCTACTTCGATCTCGCGACCTGGCATCTGATCAACACCGTGTACGCGCCGAAGCGCGTCAGCGAACTGTCGCTGATGCGGCACCTGTACACCGATGTGCGTCATCACGATCGCCTGATGCGCGTGGTCGAACGACGGCTCGGTCATGCGCTCGCGGCGCACGCGGAAGAAGCGAAGATCGGCGTCGCTGCCGGCGGCGAAACGCTGATTGATCTCGACGACGTGGAAGACGATCTGCGTCTCGCATTCGACGAAACGCAACTCGTCGCGGCCGGTCACGACGAGACGCAGCGGATCGTGCAGGCGGCCCGCGAGACGGTCAAGGCGGCGGGCATCGCGACGCAGGACGTGACCGCGATCTATTTCACCGGTGGGTCGACGGGGCTGAAGTTTTTGTCGGCTGCGTTAGCGGCGGCGTTTCCGGATGCGGAGCCGGTGTTCGGCGACCGTCTCGCGAGCGTCGCGACCGGGCTCGGCATTCACGCGCAGCGGCTCTTTCGATGAATCGATGAATCGCTGAGGTTCGCGTTTTGTGCCGTTATGGTTTATCGCCTGCGCAATAAACCGCGACCAATAAAAAACCCCGCCGAGGCGGGGTTTTTTTGCGTCCAGAAGGAAGCGTTGCTGCTTACACCGGCTTGATGTTAGCGGCTTGCTTGCCCTTCGGGCCCGTCTTCACTTCGAAAGACACTTTCTGGTTTTCTTGCAGCGTCTTGAAGCCTTCCGTGCGGATTTCCGAGAAATGCGCGAACAGATCTTCGCCGCCGCCGTCCGGCGTGATGAAGCCAAAGCCCTTTGCGTCATTGAACCACTTGACGGTACCGGTTTCCATATTACTTAGTTCCTAAAGATGATAAATAAGGCCGAAGCCCGTGGGGTGCATGAAAATCAAGGAAGGGGGTAATGGGACCAACCGGAGTACCGTTGATGGGCGAACTACGAAAGACCAATTCACTCGCCGCTTGAAATCCTGCCCGTCCGTTATACGGATATTTCGGGCCGAGGTCAACTCAATCCCGCCCTTGATAGGGGGTTTTTTACGGATGGCTCAAGTCTTGCTTACAAAGCTTGCTATTTGCTCGATTTTTTTGTAGGGACACTCGCATTTCCCTGCAATCATTTGGTGCAGTCGTTAAACTACGCGCCGCATGGCGCTTGCACTCCTTCATTGGATGGCACCATGTATGCCGGTCAGTCGCCGGGAGACGATGTGCATGCAGTATTGCAGGACAAGGCGACCCATGACATGACCGCATGTACTCGAATACAGGAGAAGACGTGAAGAGCTCAATTCAACGGAACATCGGCCCGGTCGCGCTGATGCTGACCGGCCTCGGTTCGATCATCGGCTCGGGCTGGCTGTTCGGCGCGTGGAAGGCGGCAAAGATTGCAGGGCCCGCGTCAATTTGTGCATGGGTGATCGGCGCGGTCGTGATCCTCGCGATTGCACTCACGTACGCCGAACTCGGCGCGATGTTTCCGGAGTCGGGTGGGATGGTGCGCTACGCGCGCTATTCGCACGGCGCGCTCGTCGGCTTCATCAGCGCATGGGCTAACTGGATCGCGATCGTGTCGGTGATTCCGATCGAGGCGGAAGCGTCGATCCAGTACATGAGCACCTGGCCATATCAGTGGGCGCACGACCTGTTCGTCAACGGCTCATTGACTACATTAGGGCTACTGCTGTCCGCGGGGCTCGTGATTATCTATTTCCTGCTGAATTACTGGGGCGTCAAGCTGTTTGCGCGCGCCAACTCGGCGATCACCGTCTTCAAGTTCATCATTCCGGGCGCAACGATCCTCGGTCTGATGCTAACGGGTTTCCATCACGAGAACTTCGGCGACGCCACGACGTTCGCTCCGTACGGCTGGTCGGCGGTGTTCACGGCGGTCGCGACGAGCGGCATCGTGTTCGCGTTCAACGGCTTCCAGAGCCCGATCAACCTCGCAGGCGAAGCGCGCAATCCGGCGAAGAGCGTGCCGTTCGCGGTGATCGGCTCGATCCTGCTGGCGCTCGTGATCTACGTGTTGCTGCAGATCGCGTACATCGGCGCGGTGAATCCGACCGACGTGCTGAAGGGCTGGAGCCACTTCAACTTCGCGTCGCCGTTCGCGGAACTGGCCATCGCGCTGAACCTGAACTGGCTCGCGATCCTGCTGTACGTCGACGCGTTCGTCAGCCCGAGCGGCACCGGCACGACCTACATGGCGACGACCACGCGGATGATCTACGCGATGGAGCGCAACAACACGATGCCGAAGATGTTCGGCAACGTGCACCCGTTCTACGGCGTGCCGCGTCAGGCGATGTGGTTCAACCTGCTCGTGTCGTTCATCTTCCTGTTCTTCTTCCGCGGCTGGAGCTCGCTCGCGGCGGTGATCTCGGTCGCGACGGTGATCTCGTACCTGACCGGCCCGATCAGCCTGATGTCGCTGCGCCGCGCGGCCACCGACCTCGAGCGTCCGCTGCACATTCCGGGCATGTCGTTCATCGCTCCGTTCGCGTTCGTCTGCGCGTCGCTGATCCTGTACTGGGCGAAGTGGCCGCTGACCGGCGAAATCATCCTGCTGATGATCGTCGCGCTGCCGGTGTACTTCTACTATCAGGCGAAGGCCGGCTTCGCAGGCTGGGGCCGCGATCTGAAGGCGGCGTGGTGGCTGGTTGCGTATCTGCCGGTGATGGCGATCCTGTCGTTGATCGGCAGCAAGCAGTTCGGCGGCCGCAACGTACTGCCGTACGGCTGGGACATGCTGGTCGTGATCATCTGCGCGCTGATTTTCTACTACTGGGGCGTGCATACCGGTTATCGCACCGAGTATCTCGACGAGCGTGAGCAGCAGGACGATATCCTTGAGGGGATCGGCGCCTGATTGTTCGCGGTTGTGCCGCGTTGCTGGCGGCACAGTCTAGTGAAAAACAAAGCCCGCCTGACGTGAGTCAGGCGGGCTTTGTCGTTCTGGTCGGGTCGACGCGGCGCTTACGCGTTGCCGAATACGTAGTTCGTCATCGCGAGCGCACGCTGATACGTACCGAGCGACTGGATCTGCAGCGTGTAGTTGTCATCCGCGGCACCGAGCGCGGCGAATACCGGCAGCAGATGCTCGTCGGTCGGATGCATCAGTGCGGCGTGCGGCGCACGGTTCCGGTAGTCGAGCAGCGCATCGATGTCGCGCGCGGCCAGCCGGTCCTCGAACCAGTCGGTGAATTCGGCGACGCGCGGATCGGCGTCTTCCGGCCGCGCCGAAAAATCGGCGGCGCGCAGGTTGTGCGTGATCTGGCCGGAGCCGATCACCATCACGCCATCGTCCTGCAACTCGCGCAACGCACGGCCGACGCGAAAGTGATGCGCGGCGTCCATGTGCGGCTGGATCGACAATTGAGCGACCGGAATGTCGGCGTCGGGGAACATCAGCAGCATCGGCACCCACGCGCCGTGATCGAGGCCGTGCGGCTGCGTCGAGGCGGCCACGCCGTGCGCGTCGAGCATCGCAGCAGCGCGGCGTGCGACGTCGGGTGCGCCAGGTGCCGCGTACTCGATCTCATAGAGCGCGCGCGGAAAGCCGTAGAAGTCGTGAATCGTCTCCGGACGCTCGGCGGTGCTCGCGACCGGCGCGGCGGTGCCCCAGTGCGCCGACAGCATCAGGATCGATTCGGGACGCGGCAATTGCGCCGACAGCGTCGCGAATTCACCGGACGGTAACGACGGGTCGATCGGCAGCGTCGGTGCACCGTGGGACAGGAAGAGGGTAGGCAAGCGGTTCATCGCAGCGGCGCCGCGACGGGCGCGGCGTGAAAGTTGGGTTGCCTTCAATATAGAGGCGAACCACCGGCAGATAAACGGGCGAAAGGGGAATTGATTGTGTCGCTGGTGTTGCGAATCGCGAGCGGCCCTTCGCTCTTTCCGCTTACTCGTCGTCGCTGGAACGCAGCCCTTGCCACGCAGGCGCCAACGCCGGCCCGAGCGCAAACAGATCAAGGACACGCGCGACGGTGTGATCGACCATCTCATCGATCGACTTGGGCGCGTTGTAAAACGCCGGCAACGGCGGAAAGATCACGCCGCCCATCTCAGTCACGGCCGTCATATTGCGCAGGTGCGCGAGATTCAGCGGCGTTTCGCGGACCATCAGCACGAGCCGGCGCCGCTCTTTCAGCGTGACGTCGGCGGCGCGCGCGATCAGGTTGTCCGACAGACCGTGCGCGATGCTCGCGAGCGTTTTCATCGAGCACGGCGCGACGATCATGCCGTCGGTCGCGAACGAGCCTGACGCGATGCTCGCGCCGACGTCGCGCACCGGATGGACCACGTCGGCAAGCGCGTGCACGTCGTCTTTCGACAACTGCAGTTCATGCCGGACGTTGAGCCAGCCCGCGCTGGAAATCAGCAGATGGGATTGCACGCCGCCGACGCGGCGCAGCGTTTCGAGAAGCCGGACGCCGTAGATGGCGCCGGTCGCACCGGTGATCGCGACGATCAGCCGGCGCGGTGCCGCGGCCTGTGATGTGGAGGAGAGCGGCACCGTCATGCGGGACAACGACAGCGGTTAACGCGCGCCGCTCAGGCGGCGGCGAACAGTTGCTGCAGTTCGCCCGACTGGTACATCTCCATCATGATGTCCGAGCCGCCGATGAATTCGCCCTTCACGTACAGCTGCGGAATGGTCGGCCAGTTCGAGAATTCCTTGATGCCCTGGCGGACGCCGTCGTCTTCGAGGACGTTGACGGTCTTCGGTTCGTCGACGCCACATGCCTTCAGGATCTGGATCGCGCGGCCCGAGAAGCCGCACATCGGAAATTGCGCGGTGCCCTTCATGAAGAGCACGACGGCGTTTTCGTCGACGATTTGCTTGATGCGTTGTTGCGTGTCCATGAGACTGACCTTGCGGTTCCGGAATGGTGGGGGATAGGCTGAAATGATAGCGGATTTCGCTACAGCCGGCCGGGCGTGGCTCGACGGCCGGGTTCAGGCACTGGCGAGTCCGCCGCTAATTCTCTCGATGCCGGCGAGATCGCACGCCGACCGGACGTCGCGCAACCCGGCCGCCGACAGCAGCGTTCGCACGGCGGCAGCCTGATCGTAGCCGTGCTCGATCCACAGCGCGCCGCCGGCGGCGAGCCGTGCCGGCGCACCGGCGACGATCGTGCGAATGGCCGACAGGCCGTCTGCTTCGTCGGTGAGCGCGCCGCGCGGTTCGAAGCGCAGATCGCCTTGTACCAGGTGCGGATCGCCGTCCGCGATATATGGCGGGTTGCTGACGATTACGTCGAACGGTGCTTCGTTGGATGCGTCGAGGGCCGCGTACCAGTCGCCTTCGAGAAAGCGTAACGCACCGCCGGGCCGACGCGAATCGACGAGCCGCGCAGCGTTGCGTGCCGCGACCGCGAGCGCCTGTGCCGAGCGGTCGGTCGCGCAGACCCGTGCGTCGGGTCGTGTTGCAGCAATCGCAACCGCGATCGCGCCGCTGCCGGTGCCGAGATCGAGCACGCGAGGTGCGTGAGGTGCGCGAGGCGCATGCGACAGGCTCCGGCCTTCGAGCGCCGCCAGCGCAGTCTCCACCAGCAGTTCCGTCTCTGGCCGTGGAATCAGCACGTCCGCAGTAACTTCGAATTCGAGCCCGAAGAATTCGCGCGTGCCGATCAACTGGGCAACCGGCTCGCCCACAACCCGACGTGCTTCGAGCGCACGATAACGAGCGATCGCCACAGCATCGAGCGGCTCGTCCGCACGCGTGATCAGCTCAGTACGCCGCCAGCCGAGCGCATGTCCGAGCAGAATGCGCGCTTCGAGCAACGGCAACGGCGAAGCACGGAGCAGGGTAGCAGCGGTATCCATCAGCGTGGGATCAGTCCGCGTCGCCGAGCGATGCGAGCAGTTCCGCCTGATGCTCGCTGACGAGCGCCGCGATCAGTTCGTCGAGATCGCCGTCCATCAGCGCGTCGAGCCGGTACAGCGTCAGGTTGATCCGGTGATCGGTGAGGCGGCCCTGCGGAAAGTTGTAAGTGCGGATGCGCTCCGAGCGATCGCCCGAACCGACGAGGCTCTTGCGCGTCGCCGCTTCCTTCGCGTGCTGCTCCTGATACTGCCGGTCCTTGATCCGCGCGGCGAGCACCTTCAGCGCGCGATCCTTGTTCTTGTGCTGCGAGCGATCGTCCTGGCATTCGACGACGATCCCCGTCGGCATGTGCGTGACGCGCACCGCCGAATCGGTCTTGTTGATGTGCTGCCCACCCGCGCCCGACGCGCGGAACGTGTCGATCCGCAGATCGGCCGGATTGATTTCGACCTCGCCGATTTCATCGGCCTCGGGCATCACGGCGACCGTGCACGCGGACGTGTGGATGCGCCCCTGCGTTTCGGTCGCCGGCACACGCTGCACGCGATGGCCGCCCGACTCGAACTTCAGCTTCGAATACGCGGCTTCGCCCGCGATCCGCACGATCACTTCCTTATAGCCGCCGAGATCCGACTCGCTCGCCGACATCATCTCGACCTGCCAGCGGTTGCGTTCCGCGTAGCGCAGGTACATCCGCAGCAGATCGCCCGCGAACAGCGCCGATTCGTCGCCGCCGGTGCCCGCGCGGATTTCGACGAAGATGTTGCGGTCGTCGTTCGGATCTTTCGGCAGCAGCATCTTCTGCAGTTCGCTGGCCAGTTGCTCCATCCGTTCGCGCGCCGCGCGGACTTCGTCTTCGGCGAAGTCGCGCATCGACGGATCGGCGAGCAGTTCCTGCGCGGTCGCCGCATCGCCGGCGGCCTGGCGCCAGTGTCCGTAATGCTCGACGACCGGACCGATTTCCGCGTGCTCGCGTGTGAGTTTGCGGTACTGGTCGAGATTGGCCGTAATGTCTTCGCGGCTCAACAGATCGTTCAGTTCGGCCAGCCGCGTAGTGAGCTGGTCGAGCTTGCGTTGCATGCTCGTTTTCATCGGTGGGTCGGAGCGGGTTCCGGAAAGGTCGGACAGTGAATTGGAATCGGTACGGCGCGCGGCCCCTGAACGGGTGCCGGCAAGCGCGCGACAATCCGCGCGACGGCGGGGGAGCGCCGCTAACGCTCCGAGGAGCCAGAGTGTTTGTAAAAGCCGCCCAGCAGATCGATGAGCGAGTCGCGGTCCGCGCCGCTCGCGCGATTGAGCGCGTGCGTGGGGCCGTGGATCAGCTTGTTGGTCAGCGACTGCGACAGCGCTTCGAGTACGGCAGCCGGATCGTCGCCGCGCGCGAGCATCTTCTGCGCGCGTTCAACCTCCGCGCGGCGCAGTGCGTCGGCCTGCGTGTGCATGTGGCGGATGACCGGCACGATGCTGCGCGCGTCGAGCCACTGCATGAAGTTCTGCACGCGCGTTTCGATGATCGCTTCGGCTTGCGCGACCGCCGCCTGACGCGACGCATTGCCTTCGCGGACGATCGCGCCGAGATCGTCGACGGTGTACAGGAACACGTCTTCGAGCTGACCGACTTCCGGTTCGATGTCGCGCGGCACGGCGAGGTCGACCATGAAGATCGGCCGGTGGCGGCGTGCCTTCACCGCGCGCTCGACTGCGCCGAGCCCGATGATCGGCAACGTCGACGCGGTACACGACACGACGATGTCGAACTCGTGCATCCGCGTGGGCAGATCGGCGAGCGGAATGGCGCGGCCGTTGAAGCGTTCGGCGAGCCGCGAGCCGCGTTCGGCGGTGCGGTTCGCGACCACCAGTTCACGCGGCTGCTGCGCGGCGAAGTGCGTCGCGCACAGCTCGATCATTTCGCCCGCGCCGATGAACAGCACGCGCTGGTTCGAGATCTTGTCGAAGATGCGCTGCGCGAGCCGCACGGCCGCCGCCGCCATCGATACCGACTGCGCGCCGATCTCGGTCGTGCTGCGCACTTCCTTCGCCACGGCGAACGTGCGCTGGAACAACTGGTTCAGATAGGTGCCGAGCGCGCCGGCCTCCGACGCGGTACGCACCGCGTCCTTCATCTGTCCGACGATCTGCGTTTCGCCGAGCACCATCGAATCGAGGCCCGACGCGACGCGAAACGCGTGCCGCACGGCTTCCGACTGCGGCAGTGCGTAGACGTGCGGGGCGAGTTCATCGACGGGGAGATTGTGGTACTTCGACAGCCACTGGATCGCGGCTTCGCGCGCCGTCTGGTCGTCGGTCGCGCAGTAGAGTTCGGTGCGGTTGCAGGTGGACAGGATCGCCGCTTCGGGCGCCGTGCGGGCCGTGGCGCCGAGCCATATGTCCTTGAACGTCGCAAGGGCAGGCTTGATCTGTTCGAGCGGAAACGCCACGCGTTCGCGCAAGGCGACGGGCGCGGTGTGGTGATTGATTCCGATCGTTAGAAGCTGCATATGCGGGGCTATGGTTCAGCGCAATATTATAGCTTTTCCGCGGTTCTTTCAGTCTGTCCGGCCGATTCTCCGGCGAATGGGGCGTCGCCTGCGTCCGGCCTCGCGCGAAGCGGCTGCTTCGCGCTGCCGGGAAAGCCGGCGCGGATAGCTGCGATGAAGCGGGCGCAGGCTTGCCGGCACCTCAGCCGAGCCGCGACTATCCGCCGCAGAACCGCTTTTCGTAGTGGTCAATCCTGATTCGTCTTACCTGAGACGAAACTTGCGCGCCGTCGGTTGGTTTCTGGAGTGCCGGTCGTGAGAAGATCGGGGTCTGGCAGCCCTACGCGCAAACAGCGTACCCGTGGTTCGACCGTGTCGATCGAACGGGCACTGCGATTCGTGTCCACAACCGGCCGGCCGTGTGGACTGTCCATAGAGAATGGAACATTAAACAAACCGCTGCGTACAACGAATAACCGTCAGCAGCGGTGCCGACCTTCGATGAAAGAGAGAACGATGTTATCCGGGGACGCGACGCCCGCCCACTCGACCGGTCCGCAGCGCGGCGAGGTCCGCTGATGGGCTGGTTCGGCATTCTGGTGCTCGGCGTCGCAGTGGGTCTCGCTGGTAGATGGCTGCACCCGCTGCGCCGTGCGAGCCGCGCCCGCTGGTGGATGGCGGTCGCGGCCGGCGTCGCCGGCGCGGTGATCGGCCTGATGGCCGGCAACGTGACTGGTCTCTTTCATGATGGCGATCTGCTCGAGTGGCCGGTGTGCACGGCTGCCGCGCTGATCGCCGTCGCCGTGACGGTCGGCCTGTTATCCCGTCGATGAACGCTAGCAGGTGAATCCGATGAATGCCCGTCTTCCGAAAATCTCCTCGATCCCCGAGCGCATCGCCGAGCTGCGCGGCGCGATGGCCCGCGAAGGAATCGCCGCGTATCTGGTGCCGTCCGCCGATCCGCATCTGTCCGAATATCTGCCGGGCCGCTGGCAAGGCCGCGAATGGCTGTCCGGCTTCACCGGTTCCGCCGGCACGCTGGTCGTCACCGACAAGTTCGCAGGACTATGGACCGACAGCCGCTACTGGGTCCAGGCCGACGCGCAGCTGGCCGACACCGGCGTGCAGTTGATGAAAATGACCGGCGGCCAGCAGAGCGCCCCGCATGTCGAGTGGCTCGCGCAGAACGTCGCGGCTGGCGGCACGGTAGGCGCGGACGGCGCAGTGCTGGGCGTCGCTGCCGCACGCACGCTGACCGACGCGCTGACCGCGCGCGGCGTCCGCCTGCGCACCGACGTCGATCTGCTCGAAACGATCTGGCCGCAGCGTCCCACGTTGCCGACCGATGCCGTCTACGAACACGCTGCGCCGCACGCGAGCGTCGCGCGCGCCGACAAGCTGGCCCAGGTGCGCCGCGCGATGCAGGAAACCGGGGCGCAGTGGCATCTGATCTCGACACTCGACGACCTCGCGTGGCTCCTCAACCTGCGCGGTGCGGACGTCAGCTACAACCCGGTGTTCGTGGCGCACGCGCTGATCGGCCTCGACCGCGCGACGCTGTTCGTCGCCGACGGCAAGGTGCCGGACGGCCTCTCGTCGTCGCTGGCGCGCGACGGCGTGCGGGTCGAGCCGTATGCGCACGCGGCCGCCGCGCTGATGGCGCTGCCCGCCGGCGCAACGCTGCTGATCGATCCGCGGCGGATCACGTTCGGCGTGCTGCAGTCGGTGCCGTCTACCGTGAAGCTGATCGAGGCGGTGAATCCGTCGACGTTCTTCAAGTCGCGCAAGACCGAGGCCGAAGCCGAACACATCCGCGCGACGATGGAGCAGGACGGCGCCGCGCTCGCCGAATTCTTCGCGTGGTTCGAAAGCGCGCTGGGCCGCGAGAAGGTCACCGAGCTGACCATCGACGAGCGTCTGACGGCAGCCCGCGCGCGCCGGCCCGGCTTCAAGTCGCTGAGCTTCGCGACGATCGCCGGCTTCAACGCGAACGGCGCGATGCCGCACTATCGCGCAACGGCCGAGTCGCACGCGACGATCGAAGGCAATGGTCTGCTGCTGATCGATTCCGGCGGCCAGTACCTGAGCGGCACAACGGACATCACGCGGGTCGTGCCGGTCGGCACGATCAGCGACGCGCAGCGCAACGATTTCACGACGGTGCTCAAAGGCACGATGGCGCTGTCGCGTGCGCAGTTCCCGCGCGGCATCCGCTCGCCGATGCTCGACGCGATCGCGCGCACGCCGATCTGGGAAGCGGGCGCGGACTACGGTCACGGCACCGGTCACGGCGTCGGCTACTTCCTGAACGTGCACGAAGGTCCGCAGGTGATCGCGCACTACGCGGCCGCCGAATCGTGGACCGCGATGGAAGAAGGGATGATCACGTCGATCGAACCGGGTCTGTACCGGCCGGGCAAGTGGGGCGTGCGGATCGAGAACCTCGTGTTGAATCGCGCAGCGGAGCAGACCGAGTTCGGCGACTTCCTGAAGTTCGAAACGCTGACGCTGTGCCCGATCGACACGCGCTGCCTCGCGCTTGCGCGCCTGCGCGACGACGAACGCGCGTGGCTGAACGCGTATCACGAGATGGTGCGCACGCGCGTGTCGCCGCATGTGTCGGGTGACGCGAAGGCGTGGCTCGACGCGCGCACGCAGCCGGTGTGAAGCCAGGGTTCTGACGAGGACACGGTATGACTGATCTCGCGGTGCTGGTCATCGACGTACAGAAGGCGTTTTTCTTCGGCCCCGACGCTGCGTATCGCGGCGACGAAGTGGTCGACGGCATCAACCGGCTGACCGGCGCCGCGCGTGCAGCCGGTGTGCCGGTGTTCTTCGTGCAGCACGACGGCGAGGCCGGCGACGAAGTCGAGCCGAACACCGACGGCTGGCAACTGCACCCCGGCCTCGTGCGCAACGATGCGGACGCGGTCGTCAACAAGGCGGTCGGCGATTCGTTTCACGAGACGCGGCTCGCCGATCTGCTCGCGCGGCGCGGCGTCGAACGCGTGCTGATCTGCGGCTACGCCACCGAGTTCTGCATCGACACCGGCGCGCGCAGTGCGGCGTCGCTTGGCTTCCGGACGACGATCGTCGGCGATCTGCACACCACACAGCACACGTCGGCACTCACGCCGAAACAGCTCGTCGATCACTACAACCAGCTGTGGCCGCGCACGTCGCTGTCGGGCAACCGCGTCGGTGTGCGTCTGCTGTCCGACGTGCTCGCGACGGAGCTCGCATGACGATCAAGGCAGTCGTGTTTGATTTCGGCGGCGTGTTGATCGACTGGAGTCCGGAGCATCTGTATCGCAAGCTGATTCCGGACGAAGCGGAGCGCCGCTGGTTTCTCGCGAACGTCTGCACGATGGACTGGGTGATCCGCCAGGACGGCGGCCAGCCGCTCGCCGAAGGGACTGCCGAACTGATCGCGAAGTTTCCCGAACACGCGCCGCTGATTCGTGCGTTCTACGACCGCTGGCACGAGATGATCGTCGGCCTGCATGAAGACATGATCACGATCGTCGAAGCGCTCGAAGCTGCTGATGTGCCGATCTACGGGCTGACCAACTGGTCGGCGGAGACGTTTCCGTATGCGTGGGAACACTTCCCGGTGCTGCGGCGGTTTCACGACATCGTCGTGTCGGGTCGCATCAAGCTCGTGAAACCGGACCCGGCGATCTTCGCTGTGATGCGCGAGCGGATCGAAGCGCGGCTACCGGGTATCGCGCCGGAAGAGCTGGTCTTCATCGACGACAATCTGAAGAACGCAGAGGCTGCGACTGCGCTCGGCTGGCATGGGGTGCATCACACCGGCGCGGCGACGACGGGTGCCGCGTTGCGGGCGCTTGGGCTGCCTGTCTGAACGTTCGTTTTGTGTCGCGTTGCGCGTAGTCGCGACTGTCTGCCGCGCAATATGGCCGTGAGCCGTTCTACAACTGCACGACACGCAGCACGCAGCGGCTCGATTGAGCTACGGTTCGATCTATCTTCGTGCCGCTACTGCCCGCCGCGCGACATCGGCGTGAGCCGTTCCGCAATCGCACGACACGCCGCCCGCAGCGGCTCGATATAAGTTTCCTCCGGCGTCGCGCTGCGGCGAAACAGCGGAATACTCACGCTGATGCACGCGACCGGCTCGCCGTCCGGACCCGTAATCGCGCAGCCGTAGCAGAAAATCTGCGCTTCGTTTTCCTCGCGATCTTCCGCGTGACCACGTGCCCGCGTCGCGTCGAGTTCGGCCGCGAGCGCTGCCGGTTCGACGATCGTGTTCGGCGTGAAGCGTTCGAGCACGAGTCCTTGCAGCAGTGCATCGCGTGCGCGCGAATCGAGCGCCGCGAGGTATGCCTTGCCGACCGAACTCGAATAGAGCGTCACACGCGTGCCGATCCGCGACGCCATCCGCACCGCGTGCGGACTTTCCAGCTTCTCGATGTAGACCATCTCCGTGCCGCTGCGCACTGCGAGATGCACGGTCTCCTGCGTCGCATCGCGCAGCGCCTGCAACGCATCGGTCGCGGCGACGCGCAGATCCGAGCGCTCCCAGCTGCGGCTCGCGAGCGTCAGCAGCCGCGGACCGAGTTCGAACGTCGCGCCGTGCGGGCGCTCGATCACCAGTCCCTCGGCGATCAATGCACCGACGATCCGGTAGACCGTCGGCCGCGGATAGCCGCTAAGCGTCGCGAGCTGCGCGATGGTCGGCGGTTCGGCGGCATCCGCGATCAGTTGCAGCACCGCCATGAACTTCGAGAAGGCGGCGGTACCGGTGGCTTGGGCGGCGTCGCGAGAGTCGGTGGAAGTCGGCATGGTTGTCGATGGCGGATAGCTGTGTGACTGACGACGGTTGTGAGTTGCGGACAGGAAGGCGATCGATGCCGTGCCGTGCATGGCGCACGAGCCCTGCTAGAAAGTGGCCGCGATTATATCGGTCGCTGAAGTGGCACCCGTGGGGCGACTAGTGGCTCGCGTCACCGCTGCTTTCACGGCTCGTTTGCCGACCGCTCCCGACACGCTCAAGCCGCCAGATACCCCCCATCCACCGGCAAAACCGTCGCCGTCACAAACGCCGCAGCCGGCGAGCAAAGAAACGCAACCGCCTGCGCGATATCGTGCGGCTCACCCCATCGACCGAGCGGCGTGCGCTCCAGAATCGCACGTGAGCGTTCCGCATCGTCCTGAAGCGCCTGTGTAAGCGGCGTCGCGATCCAGCCGGGTGCGACCGCGTTCACGCGAATACCGTCGCGCGCATACGCGAGCGCGAGCGATTTCGTCAGCTGCACGATGCCGCCCTTGCTCGCCGCGTACGCCGGCACCAGCCCGCCGCCGAAAAAACTCAGCATCGAAGCCGTATTGACGATCGTGCCGCGACTCGCCGCGAGCAGTGGTCGAGCCGCCGAGCACGCGCGCATCGTGCCGGTCAGGTTCACGTCGATCACCTGCTCGAACACATCGACGTCGTGCTCTTCGCCGCGACGGATCATGCCTGCGCAGTTCACGAGCACATCGAGCGACGACAGCGGCGCGAACAGCGCGGCGACGTCGTCAGTCGATGCAACGTCGAGCGCGACGACCTCGATCGACGCACCGAGTGCCGCGCGCTGCGCATCGGTCGGCGCGAGCCCGGCCGCGACGACGCGTGCACCGAGCGCGGCGAGCCGCAGCGCGATTGCCGCGCCGATGCCCTGAGTGCCGCCGGTCACGACAGCGGTTTTGCCTGCGAAAAGATCGTGCTGAAACGTCATGATGGATCGATCAACCGGAAAGAAAAAATCACGCAGGCCGAGCCGCGACCGCTTCGTCGACGCGATCGGCGATCGGCACGCGCACGACGAACATATAAACGAGTGCCGCCGCAAACGACACCGCCGCGCTGATCAAAAACGCGTTGACGAACGAATGCGTGCGATCGACGACGACCCCGGTGATGAACGGCGCAAACGACCCGCCGAAATACCCGCCGAAGTTCTGAATGCTGCCGAGCGACGCCACCAGATGCCGTGGCGCCGCGACGCTGACGAGCGCCCACGCGCCGCCGCTCGCGAGGTTGATGAAGTACATCGCGAGCGACAGATAGACGATCGCGAGCGTCGTGTTCGGCGTGTACGCAGCGGGCACCGTGAAGACCGCCGCGAAAATGAGTCCGGTGCAGATCGGCCACTTGCGACTGCGGATCGGCGCGACGCCGCGCGCCATCAGACCGTCGGCGACGAAGCCGCTCGACAGCATCCCGAGCGTGCCGAACAGATACGGAATCGACACGATCCAGCCGGTCTTCGCAATCGACAGATGGCGTTCGTGTTCGAGATACGCGGGCAGCCAGGTGAGATAGAGCCACACCATGTAGATCACGCCCATGAAGCCGAAGATCATCCCCCACGTGGTCCGCGACGCGAACAGGCCGCGCCATTCGGCGAACGTCATCCGGCGTTCGGCGCGTGTGTGCGGTTCTTCTTCGGTCAGGTGGACGACTTCTTCGGGCGCGAGCCGGACGTCGGCGCGGTTGCGATAGACGATGTACCAGCCGATCGCGACCGCGATGCCGAGCACGCCCATCACGACGAACATCCAGCGCCAGCCGAACACCAGCAGCAACACGGTGAGGATCGGCGGCGCGAGTGCGGGGCCGATCGTCGACGACGTCGTGAAGATGCCGGTCGGCCGGCCGCGTTCGCGCAGCGCGAACCATTCGCTGACGACCTTCGCGCCCGCTGGAAACTGCGGCGCCTCGCCGATGCCGAGCGCGATCCGCGCGGCGAGAAACTGCGGCAACGTCTGCACGAGTCCGCCGAACAGCTGCGCGACCGACCACACGAGCATCCCGACACCGAGCATCAGCCGCGCGCCGAAGCGGTCGAGCAGCACGCCCATCGGCAGTTGCGAAAACGCGTACGAGAACGAGAACGCCGACAGCAGCAAACCCATCTGCGATGCGCTGAGACCGAGTTCACCGCTGACCGAGTGATTCGCGATCGACAGCGTGCTGCGATCGAGATAATTGACGATGCCCGCGAGTGTCAGAAACACGAGCGCGATCACCTGGATGCGCGCGAGGCGCGAGGTCTTGGCCTGCATGGTTGTCTCCTCCGATGCTCTTTTGAGTCTATGGATGGATGAAGCAGAGTGACCGCGCTTACCTCACGAACTGGTCGACGAATCCGCCGCCGAGTCCGACCTTCTCGAAATGCGCGCGGCACATTTCGAGCTTCGTGAACACGTCCTCATAACCGGTGAAGTTGCCGTACGGATCGCAGTAGTACATGACGCCGTTCACCTGGAAGTAGGTGATCATTTCCTCGACGTCTTCGGGCACGTACAGCGTGTGCGTTTCGCCGGGCGGCTCGAACACGTAGCTGCCTTCGGTCGCGACCCAGTCGTGTTCGAGATAGCGCCATTTGCCCTTCAGCACCATCCCGTGCACCGCCTGCGGATGACGGTGACGACTCAGCACGCCGGACTTGCGCACGCGCAGCAGGTTCATCCAGTAGCCGGTCGACACGTTCAGGCACAGCGGGCGAAACCATACGTTGTCGGCTTGCGGGACCCACAGACGTTCGTCCGTTGGGATCGCGGATTCGACGACAATCTCGCGCAATGCTTCGGGGGGATTGGGGAGTTGGTAGGGCGTGAGTGCATCCGGCGCATTTGCGCCGGCGGAGGGAGCGGACATGGTGTCTCCTGATTTGTCCATATTGTGGATCGATAAATCAGATTATGGACAAATCGTCGAGCTTTGCGCGGCGCGTGTCAAGCACGCGCTCTTTACTGCCCGATCAGATTCTTCAACGCATCGCCGAGTCCCTTCACCGTTTCTCCCGCGCCCTTCGCGACACCTTCCACGCTGACGCCCAGCGTCTTTGCAAAACCGGTGCGCAGTTCGGTCATCAGGTTTTCGTTCAGCCGGAATTTCGGATCGCGCAGATTGCCGTCGAGCACGAAGTGCAGCGTGATGTCGTTACCGTGCGACTTGAGCGCCGCGACGGCGGCGCGCGTCGGGATCGACAGGAACGTGTCGAGCGGATCGCTGCTTTCCGCGAGCTGGAGTTTATGTAGCGTCAGCGTGCCGGGTGCGTGCAGCCGGTAGTCGCGCACCGTCGAATTCAGCGTGAGGTCGATGGTGCCGCCCGTGACCTGCGCTTTCGCGCCGGCCTTCTTCAGCAGATACGGATCGAGCGTCACGACGTCGACGCCGCGCAGCGACGTGGTCATCTGAGAATCCTTGCTCGCGATCTTGATCCATCCGTTGAGCGACACCTTGCCGGTGTGCTGCGGACCTTTGATCGATCCATTGACTGCCACGTTGGTCGGCTCAGTGAGCGCAGGCAGATGCAGATGATCGACCTGCGCGCCCGCGTCGCCGATGGTCACATGAAACGGCGGATTACTCACCGACTGATCGTAGAACTCGAACGTGCCGCGTTCGAACGAGATGTGGTCGATCAGCTTTTCGGCGGGCATGGAAGGCGTGGCTGCGCTCGCAGCTTGCGACGGCTGCGGTTCGCCCACGGTTTGACGCAGATTCGGCAACAGCCGCAATGCGCCATCCTTCGTGCGCAACGCGGTGAGGGTGAAGCCGCGAACGGTGATGTCGCGCAGATGCACGCGATGCGTGAGCAGATCGCCAATGTCGGGCGTGAGGACAATTTCGTCCGCGTGCAGCGGATCGGCGGGCCAGCCTTCGGGCGCCTTCAGCCGCACGTCGAACAGATGCACCGACGTGAAGCCGACATCGATCCGCCCCGCGCTGCCGAGCGGTCCGAGTGCCGCGACCACGCGCGCTTCGACTTCGCGTTGCACGAAGTGGAGCCCGACAAGCGCGGCTGCGGCGGTTACGACTACGACGCCCGCAACGGCGATGGCCACGCGTTTGCCGATCGACATCACCATGCCTGCCTCCTCGTTGCCGTGCTTTACGCGTCGAGCGTTGCTCGGCTTGTGGCGTTGCCCGGTGCGGCCGGGCCTATGCGGCGGCGCGTGCTTGTGCGCGATGCGCAGCACGCGGCGAATATAGTGCGGCGTTCCAGTGGTGTTACTGCGATACAGACGAGCAGAGAAACAAAGCCGCGTTACGGCGAGCGTGCGCGCAAGCGCCGTACCCGGCGGCGTATCGATAGAGACCTGCCGCCGGGCCGCGCACCGCGCCGCGTTACATCAGCGAGCGATCGGCTTGTAGCGCAGACGCTTCGGACGCGCCGCTTCTTCGCCGAGCCGTTTGATCTTGTCGGCTTCGTATTCCTGGTAGTTGCCGTCGAAGAACGTGATCTGCGAATCGCCTTCGAACGCGAGAATGTGCGTCGCGATCCGGTCGAGGAACCAGCGATCGTGCGAGATCACCATCACGGAGCCGGCGAATTCGAGCAGTGCGTCTTCGAGTGCGCGCAGCGTTTCGACGTCGAGATCGTTCGACGGTTCGTCGAGCAGCAGGACGTTGCCGCCCGCGATCAGCGTCTTCGCCAGATGCAGCCGGCCGCGCTCGCCGCCCGACAGGTTGCCGACGTTCTTCTGCTGGTCGCCGCCCTTGAAGTTGAAGCGGCCGATGTACGCACGCGACGGCGTTTCGTACTTGCCGACCGTCAGCACGTCGGCGCCGCCGGAGATTTCCTCGAACACGGTCTTCGAGCCGTCGAGTGCATCGCGGCTCTGATCGACATACGCGAGCTTCACGGTCGGGCCTTGCACGATCTCGCCCGAATCCGGCTGTTCCTTACCGGTCAGCATCCGGAACAGCGTCGACTTGCCGGCGCCGTTCGGTCCGATGATCCCGACGATCGCGCCCGCCGGAATCTTGAAGCTGACGTCGTCGAGCAGCAGACGGTCACCGTACGCCTTGCTCACGTTCTTGAATTCGATCACTTCATTGCCGAGGCGATCGCCGACCGGGATGAAGATTTCGAGCGTTTCGTTGCGCTTCTGGTAGTCCTGGCTGTTCAGTTCCTCGAAGCGCGCGATCCGTGCCTTCGATTTCGCCTGGCGTCCCTTCGGGTTCTGGCGCACCCACTCCAGTTCCTTCTTGATCGCCTTCTGACGCGCCGATTCCGACGACTCTTCCTGCTTCAGCCGCTCGTCCTTCTGGTCGAGCCAGCTGCTGTAGTTACCCTTCCACGGAATGCCGTGGCCGCGGTCGAGTTCGAGAATCCATTCGGCTGCGTTGTCGAGGAAGTAGCGATCGTGGGTCACGGCGACGACGGTGCCAGGAAAGCGCGTGAGGAACTGTTCGAGCCACTCGACCGATTCCGCGTCCAGGTGGTTGGTCGGCTCATCCAGCAGCAGCATGTCGGGCTTTTCGAGCAGCAGCTTGCACAGTGCGACGCGACGCTTTTCGCCGCCCGACAGATTTTCGATCTTCGCGTCCCATGCCGGCAGACGCAGCGCGTCGGCGGCGATTTCGATCTGCTGCTCGGCGCTGCCGTCGGCAGTGGCCAGGATCGCTTCATACTTCGCCTGCTCGGCGGCGAGCGCGTCGAAGTCGGCGTCCGGCTCTGCGTACGCCGCGTAGATTTCGTCGAGCTTCTTCTGCGCGCCGAACACTTCGCCGAGACCTTCCTCGACGGCTTCGCGCACGGTCTTCTGCGGATCGAGCTGCGGTTCCTGCGGCAGATAGCCGATGTTCAGGTTCGGCATCGGCGTCGCTTCGCCTTCGATGTCCTTGTCGACGCCCGCCATGATGCGGATCAGCGTCGACTTGCCCGAGCCGTTCAGGCCGAGCAGACCGATCTTCGCGCCGGGGAAGAACGACAGCGAGATGTCTTTGAGGATCTGGCGCTTGGGCGGCACGATCTTGCCGACCCGGTTCATGGTGAAGACGTATTGGGCCATTTGCTTGCAATAGGACGTTGGCGACGCCGGCCGCATGAGGACCGGCAATCGGGGGTGAATGGGAAATCGGTACAGGCCCGCGGTGCAGGCCGGGCAGGGCGCCCGGCACCGGCGCGTCGCTGGGCTTGAGACTGCCCCCGCGCGCGGGCGGATGGTTCAGGTGGCATTGTACTTCGCCGCGACGGGCGACAGCGAGCGGGGCGGCGTAGCGGCTCGCGCAGATCTACAGCCAGTCCGCGACACCGCCGTGCCGTGAGCAAGTGCCGCTGCGATGGCGGCTAAAACTATAGGTGCCGTCGCGGCAGCGCGCGGTCGCGCTTTGCGGAACCTGTCCGGACAGCGAGCGCGCCGGCGCATGCACGGTGTCGCCGTCGTGATTCCGGTAGGTGTTGTGATTGCTGAGATTGCCTTCGTCGGCGTTCGTGCCGGGTGCGACGTACGCGAATGCCGGCGACACGCTCAATAGAAACGCGACGGTGAACGCCGCGCACGGACGGATCAATCTGAGTGCGATGGGTCGTCTCATGGTTTCTCGATCGTGCGCGTCGCCGCGTAGTCCCGGCTCGCGTCAGTTCGCCCGCTGCCCACTCGCCGGATCGAAGAAATGCAGATGCCGCGCAGGCAGCGCAACCTGCAGTGCTTCGCCCGCTGCGGGCCGGTGCGTGTGCGGCAGCCGCGCGGTGACATCGTGCACGCCCCAGCGCCCATGCGCGAGATTATCCGCGCCGAGCAGTTCGCACGAATCGACGGTGAGCGTCGCATGCGCCGCGTCGGGCAAACCCGGCGTCATGTGCTCGGGACGGATGCCGACGATCCACTCGCGCCCAGCCGTCACTTCGCGACCGATCGACGGTGCACCCGCGATCGGCAGCGAAGGACCACCGTCCGCGATCTCGAACGTCGAGCCGTCGGCGGACACGCGGCCGTGCAGCAGATTCATCCCCGGCGAGCCGATGAAGCTCGCGACGAACACCGTCGCGGGCCGCTCGTAGACGTCGGTCGGCGAGCCGATCTGTTCGGCGTGGCCCTTGTTCATCACGATCACGCGCTGCGCGAGCGTCATCGCTTCGACCTGGTCGTGCGTGACGTACAGGCTCGTCGTCGCGAGGCGCGCATGTAGTCGCTGGATTTCGAGCCGCATCTGCACGCGCAGCCGCGCGTCGAGATTCGACAGCGGCTCGTCGAACAGAAACACCGCCGGTTCGCGCACGATCGCGCGACCCATCGCAACGCGCTGCCGCTGACCGCCCGACAATTCGCGCGGCTTGCGTTCGAGCAGTGGCCCGAGTTCGAGAATCTTCGCGGCCGCATCGACGCGCTGCGCGATCATGGCGGGCGCAGTGCCCGCGATCTTCAGCGCGTAGCCCATGTTCTGCGCGACGCTCATGTGCGGATACAGCGCGTAGTTCTGGAACACCATCGCGATGTTCCGGTCTTTCGGTTCGAGCCGGTTCACGACCGTGCCGCCGATCGAGATCTCGCCGTCGGAGATGCTCTCGAGCCCGGCGACCATCCGCAGCAGCGTCGACTTGCCGCAACCCGACGGACCCACCATCACGACGAACTCGCCGTCGCGGATGTCCACATCGATCCCGTGCAGCACGAACTGTTTGCCGTCGTAGGTCTTCTTGACAGCCTTGAGCGTCAGCGCAGCCATTCCACCCGCCTTTCAGTGCAGAGGCGGCCGGCTCGATCCGAGCGGCCGCGTGTTGTGTTCATTGAGGTATTCACTGCTTCGGCCCGCTCACTTTTCCGCATCGACGAGCCCGCGCACGAACCAGCGCTGCATCGTCAGCACGACCGCGAGCGGCGGCAACATCGCGAGCAGCGTTGCGGTCATCACCAGATGCCATTCCGTCGCGGTGTCGCCGGACGCGATCATGCTCTTGATCCCGACGACCGCCGTCGTCAGCGACTGCTGGCTCGTGATCAAAATCGGCCACAGATACTGGTTCCAGCCGTAGATGAAGGTGATCACGAACAGCGCGGCGACGTTCGTCTTCGACAGCGGCATCACGATGTCCCACAGGAATCGCAGCGGCCCCGCGCCGTCGATGCGCGCGGCCTCCATCAATTCGTCGGGCAGCGTCATGAAGAACTGGCGGAACAGGAACGTCGCGGTTGCGGATGCGATCAGCGGCAGCGTGAGCCCTGCGTACGTGTTGCTCAGATGCATCGACGATACGACCTGCACCGTCGGGAAGATGCGCACCTCGACCGGCAGCATCAGCGTGATGAAGATCAGCCAGAACGCCGTATTGCGAAACGGGAAACGGAAGAACACGATCGCGTACGCCGACAGCATCGAGACCGCGATCTTGCAGACCGCGATGACGAGCGCCATCACGAGGCTGTTGAACAGCATCCGGCCGAACGGCGCGGCCGCGTTGCCGCTGCCCTGCGACCACACGGTCGCAACGTTCTCGAACAGATGCGTGCTCGGGATCAGCGACAGCGGCACGGTGAACACTTCATGCTCACTCATCGTGGCCGCGCAGAACGCGACGTACACGGGAAACACCACCAGCACGACGCCGATCAGCAGCACCGCGTGGCAGAAGATATCGAAACCGCGTCGATTTTCGATCATGAGTATTGAACCCTCCGCTCGACGAAACGGAACTGCACGACCGTCAGCCCGACGACGATCACCATCAGCACGACCGACTGCGCGCCCGAGCTGCCGATGTCGAGCCCCTGGAAGCCTTCCGCGAAAATCTTGTAGATCAGCGTGCGGGTCGCCTGAGCGGGACCGCCGCCGGTGGCTGCATCGATGACCGGGAACGTGTCGAAGAACGCGTAGACCAGATTCACGACGAGCAGGAAGAAGCTGGTCGGCGACAGCAGCGGCAGCGCGATGCCGAAGAAGCGCCGCACCGGACCGGCACCGTCGATCGCAGCGGCTTCGATCAGCGAACGCGGAATCGCCTGCAGGCCCGCGTAGAAGAACAGGAAGTTGTAGCTGACCTGCTTCCACACCGACGCGAGCACGACGAGGAACATCGCCTGCCCCGCGTTCAGCGCGTGATTCCACACGATGCCGTACTTCGCGAGCGCATACGTGACGAGTCCGATGCTCGGATTGAACAGGAACGACCACAGCACGGCCGCGATCGCGGGCGCGACTGCGTACGGCCAGATCAGCAGCGTCTGGTACGCCTTCGCGCCGCGCGTCACGCGGTCCGCGCAGGCCGCGAGCAGCAGCGAGATCACGAGACCGGACACCGTGACGAGCGTGCAGAAAATGAGCGTCGTCCACATCGACGACAGATACAGCGGATCGGCGAACAGCTGGCGGAAGTTCGCCAGCCCGACGAATTCGCTCGACGTGCCGAACGCGTCCTGGGTCTGCGTCGATTGCCATAGCGCGGCGCCGGCGGGCCACAGGAAGAAAACCAGCGTGATCGCGAGCTGAGGGCCGACGAGCAGATAGGGCAGGACGCCTGAGCCGAAGCGGGAGCGTTTATCCATCGAATTTTCCTGCTGGAGTGAAACGTGATGCGGAACGACGAAGCGGCCGCGTGGGTAAAACCACGGCCGCTTCGTCATGCTTCTCTGCTTTTACAACCGGTACGACAACCGTATTAGCTGCCTGCCTTCTCGAAACGACGCAGCAGTTCGTTGCCACGCGACACCGCCGAGTCGAGCGCTTGCTGCGGCGACTTCTTCTCCGCCCAGACCTGTTCGAGTTCTTCGTCGATGATCGTGCGGATCTGCGGCATGTTGCCGAGACGCAGGCCCTTCGTGAACGGCAGCGGCGGTTTGTTCAGCATCTGCTTGATTGCCGTGTCGCTGCCCGGGTTCTTTTCATAGAAGCCCTGTTGCTGCGTCAGCTCATACGCGGCCTTCGTGACCGGCAGATAGCCCGTGTCCTGGTGCCACTTCGCGGCGACGGCCGGCGAGCTCAGGTACGCGAGGAACTTCGCGACGCCCTTGTACGTGGCCGGATCCTTGCCCGACAGCACCCACAGGCTCGCGCCACCGATGATCGCGTTCTGCGGCGCACCCTTCACGTTCGCGTCGTACGGCATCATGCCGGTGCCGAAGTTGAACTTCGCGTACTTCTTGATCGTCGCGAGCGAGCCCGACGAGTTCGTGATGATCCCGCAGTCGCCGCTATAGAACTTCGACACCGGTTCGTCCTTGCGGCCGACGTACGAGAACGTGCCTTCCTTCGCCATCTTCTGCAGGAACTGGATGTGCGCGACCTGCAACGGCTTGTTGAATTCGAGCACCGCGTCGGTGCCGTCGAAGCCGTTGTTCTCCGACGCGAACGGCGCACCGTGCCACGCACTGTAGTTCTCGAGCTGGATCCAGCTCTGCCAGCCCGACGAGTAGCCGCACGACATCCCCGATGCCTTCAGCTTCTGTGCGTCCTGTTCGAGTTCGGCCCACGTCTTCGGCGGCTTGTTCGGATCGAGCCCGGCCTTCTTGAACGCGTCCTTGTTGTAGTACAGCACCGGCGTCGAGCTGTTGAACGGCATCGAGATCAGCTCGTTGGTCTTCGCGTCGCTGTAGTAGCTGGCGATGGTCGGCACGAACGCTTTTTCGTCGAGCGGCACGCCGGCCTGCTTGAACACGTCGGAGACCGGAATGACGGCCTTCTTCGCCTGGATCATCGTGGCGGTGCCGACTTCGTACACCTGCAGGATCGCGGGCGCGTTACCGCTGCGGTACGCGGCGATGCCGGCGGCGAGCGTCTGGTCGTAATTGCCCTTGTAGACCGGAACGATCTTGTAGTCGCTTTGCGACGCGTTGAACGCGTTCGCGATGTCGTTCAGGCGTTCGCCCAGTGCGGCTTCCATCCCGTGCCAGAACTGGATTTCGGTTGCGGCCTGCGCGTGCTGGGCGACGCCCAGGGCGAGCACGGCAGCAACGGACAGCGAACGGATCAGGGGTTTTCCAATCATCGATGGGTCTCCTTCGATACTTGCGTGTGAGCGCCTCTCGGGCGGATGCGCGATTCTAATTCGGGTCGATGACAATAAAATGCTGGAGTCCTGCGGATCGACCGGCACAGATTCTTTCGCTGTATTGCACGGTTGATCGCACATCTACGCCGGTTGCAACCGGCTTTGCAGGCCCATAAAAGGCGCAATGTATCACTGGTTTTGCCGAACCCTGCATCGGCGGAAACGCGGATTGCGCTGTGGCCTTCGACAAAGCGCCATGCTGGTGCAACGCCGCTGTCGCGTCCTCCCGCCACCCCGCCGGTATATCCCAAAAATATGGAACGACGTCCAAAAATATATTGGACGTTCCTTTCAGTCTGCTTTATGTTCAACCACCCTCGACTGCCGGATGCCGGGCGTTGGGGTTTCGCCTCAGGCTGCGGGCAGCACCGCTCGCTGCAACGACAAGAAATTCATAGATTCCTGGAGACGGATTCAGATGAAAAAACCACTTCTCGTATTCACCGCACTCAGCACGTTCGCAGGTGTCGCGCATGCACAAAGCAGCGTGACGCTGTATGGCCTGATCGATACCGGGCTTAGCTACGTCAACCACAGCGCGACCGCGACCGGCTCGGGCAAGCGCTTCAAATACGACGACGGCGTCGCGCAAGGCACGCGTTGGGGCATGCGCGGTTCCGAGGATCTCGGCAACGGATACAGCGCGGTCTTCGTGCTCGAAAACGGCTTCAACACCGGCACCGGCGCGCTGAACCAGGGCGGCGCGGAGTTCGGTCGCCAGGCGTTTGTTGGGTTGTCGTCGAAGTCGGTCGGCGCGGTGACGTTCGGCCGCCAGTATTCGCTATCGACCGACGTGCTCGGCAACCAGTATTCGGCCGGCACGAACAACATGGCCGGCAACTACGCGTATCACATCAACGACGTCGACCAGCTGGTCAACAGCCGGATCAACAACTCGGTGAAGTTCGCATCGGTGGACTTTTCGGGTTTCAAATTCGGCGCGTTGTACGGCTTCTCGAATCAGGCGGGCGCGTTCGCCGGGTCGGCGCCGGTCGGCTCGACGGGGTCGTCGCGCACGTACAGCTTCGGGCTCAACTATGCAGCAGGCAGCCTGTCGGTCGGCGCAGCCTATACGGACATTTCGTATCCGACAGCCGCCGCACCGAGCATCCTGACGACGATCTCGAACGTCAATGCGGGCGGCACCGGTGGTGGCAAGGATCTGCGCACGTTCGGCATCGGTGCGCGCTATCTGTTCGGCCCGCTGGCCGTGTTCGGGCTCTATACGAATACGCGCATCGAAGCGCTGAACGGCGCAGCGACGGACTTCGACGCGTACGACATCGGCGCGCGCTACAACTTCACGCCAGCGTTGACGGGCAGCCTCGCGTATACGTACGAGAACATGCACAACGCGAACAGCGGCCACTGGAACCAGGTCGACGCGAGTCTCGATTACGCGCTGTCGAAGCGTACCGATGTCTATGTGGTCGGCGTGTTCCAGAAGGCAGCGGGACGCAACGGCGCAACGGACGTGCAGGCGCAGATCGGGTCGAGCACGGCGTTCTTCGGTCCGTCGGGTGCGGGGACGACGAATCAGCTGGCCGCTCGTGTCGGTATCCGGCACAAGTTCTGATTTTGTTCTGCCGGTTCTGCCGGTTTGCGGAAAAGAAATGCCGGGCCGGGTTCGACAGACCCGGCCCGGCATTTTTTATTTCGCGTTCGCGTTCGCGCTCTCGATGCTGTCGGCACTCCAGCCGCCGCCCATCGCCTGATAAAGCTGCACGCGCGAACTCAGCGCGTTCGCGCGAATCTGCACGACGCTCAGCTGTGCGGAGAGCAGACCGCGCTGCGCATCGAGTTGATCGAGATAGGTCGTGTAGCCTTCGCGATAACGGTTGGTCGCGATGCGCAGCGTTTCGACCAGCGTGTCGCGCTGCGCTTTGACCAAGGTCAGTTGCTCGTCGTAGTGCTGCGCCGACGCGAGCGCGTCTTCGACTTCACGAAAGGCCGTCAGTACCGTACCGCGATAGGCGAACGCCGCTTCGTCGCGTTGCGCGCCTGCCTTGTCGGCTTCGGCGGTCAGCTTGCCGCCTTCGAACAGTGGCGCGAGCAGACTGCCGCCCAGTGACCAGATCGTGATCGGATCGATCTGCGCAGTCGAAAACGATCGACCCAGCGCGGTCGACAGACGCACCTGCGGCAGGAAGTTTTTCCGCGCGACGAGCAGCGATTTGTCCGCGGCCGCGAGCTGATACTCGGCCGCTGCGATATCGGGCCGACGACGCAGCAGGTTCGACGGCAGGCCTGCGGGAATGCCGGGCTCGGTCAACGCATCGAAGACGGCGCCGCGTTCGATCGCCGACGGTGTTTCGTCGGTGAGCAGGCTCAACGCATTTTCGGCTTTCGCGATTGCCAGTTCAGTGCTGGGAATCAGTTGTTCGGTCGACTCGTACTCGGCCTGCGCCTGCTGTAGTTCCAGCTTCGACGAATAGCCCTGGTCGAATTGCCGTTTCGCGAGGCGCAGCGAATCGGCGCGCGCGGCGAGCGTTTCGTGGGCAATTTTCAGTTGCGCATCGAGACTGAGCAGTGTGATGTAGCCGCTCGCGGTCGCACCGGCAATCGATAGCCGCGTCGCGTCGCGTGCCGCTTCGCTGGCGAGATACGCATCGCGTGCCGCCGACTGTTGATCGGACAGCCGGCCAAACAGATCCACTTCCCACGCTGCTTCGACTTCGAACTGTCCGCCGCTTTGGAAAAGCTGCGTCCCAAAGCCGCTGACGCTGCTCGAGCGCAACGCACCGGCGTTCGCATCGAGCGTCGGCAGCAGTGCGGAGCGTGCCAGTTGCACGTTGGCACGCGCCGCGCGCACGCGACTCACAGCGACGTTGATATCGGTGTTGTTCGCGAGCGCCTTCTCGACCAGCGCGGTCATCGCCGGATCGCCGAATTGCCGCCACCATGCGGTATCGAGCGGCGTCGTCGGTCCGGCATCGGTGCGCCACGTTGCGGGCGGCGCGACGGCGGGCACCGTCGCGGTTTTTACCGGCGGCCCGGAGCAGGCCGCAAGCAGCAGCGCGACGGCGAGAAGAGAGACGGAGCGGTTCACGGGCTTCACTGTTGTTTACCGCCGTGTGTATCGATCGAGGTTTCGACCGACATCCCCGGCCGCAACCGCTGCGCCAGTTCCTGCCCCGGGTCCACGTTGATCCGCACGGCAATCCGCTGCGCGACCTTGACGAAATTTCCGGTCGCATTGTCGGAGCGGATCGCCGCGAATTCCGATCCGGTCGCTGGCGCGATTTCTTCGACGTGGCCGCGCAGTTTCGCACCGCCGAGCGCATCGACTTCGAACGTCGCCGCCTGGCCGACGCGCATGTGGTGGGTCTGCGCTTCCTTATAGTTCGCGACGATCCACACGCTGTGCGGAACCAGCGACATCAGCTGCGTACCGGCCGTGACGTAAGCACCGTTGCGCACGCCGACTTCGGACAGCTGCCCATCGACCGGTGCACGGATGACCGTGTGCCCCAGGTCGATCTGCGCGCTGAGCAACGCGGCCTGATTCGCATCGATCGCGGCCTGCAGACCCGGACGCGCGACGAGCACCGTGCGCACATCTTCCGAACCGATCGCGCGACTCGCGAGCGCCTGCTGCAACGACGCCTGCGCGGCGAGCAGCGCCTCGCGCGCCTGGTCGTGTTCGCGCTTCGACAGCGAGCCGTCCTTGACCAGCGCGTCGGCGCGTCGCATGTCCGCCTCGGTGCGCGCGAGTTGTGCGCGGGCGCTCGCGATATTCGCTTCCTGGCCCTGGATCGCGATTTCGCGCGAGCGCTGCGACTGCGTGGAATTCGCGAAGGTCGCGCGCTGCGCGGCGAGGTTCGCTTCGGCCTGCATGACCCGCGCGCGATAGGTGCTGTCGTCGATCGTCACGAGCACCTGGCCGGTCTTCACCTCGGCGAAGTCGCTGACCGGCACGCTCGTCACGTAGCCGCTCACCTGCGGACTGATCGTCGTCACGAATCCGCGCACATACGCGTTGTCGGTTTTTTCGGGGAGACCGGAGAACGGCGGCAGTCGCCACGCGTACAGCACGACGAGGATCGCGACGATCGCGAGCACGACGATCGCGATGATGGTCGTGAGATTTTTCTCGGGCGGGCGCCAGCCGTGCGGCGCGCCGAGCGGGTCGGCAGCGGGGGTAGCAGATGCAGCGGGCCCGGGAGTGGCCTTCGACGGCCCGGTGTTCTGTGTGTTCATCGAGTCGCTTACCTTTTACCTGTTTCCGACGTTACTTTCGTGGCTGGCCTGTGCCGCGAGCGCAGCCTGGGCGGCCTGAGCCTGCATGACTTTTTGTTGAAGCGCGACGATCGGCGAAAGCTCGTTGTTCCGCCGTACCGACCAGCGAATCGCGTAGCCCCACAACAGCGTGAGCACTGCGAGTACGCCGACCAGCAGGAACACGTCGTTATACGCGAGGATATTGGCCTCGCGTGTCACGGTCTGCGCGAAACGGGCCATGCCGGCGGCATGAATGCGCGCGGCGATGACGGGATTGGCGAGATCGATCGACTGCACGAGTTCGTTCGAATGGAAACGCTCGCGGATGATCTGGAACGTGCCGAGCAACGCGGTGCCGATCTGCCCGCCGACGCTCTGGCTGATGTTGAACAGCACCACGAACGTGACGAAATGCTGGCCGCCCGCGAGCAGCACCTGCGCCATCCCGATCACCATCGCGCGGCCGAGGAACAGCAGCGACGCGAACCCGATCAGCGCCTGGCTGAAGTAGAAGTTTTCCGGTCGCGTGAGGTTGGTCGCGCCGGCATCGAGGAACGCGCCGACGGCGATCAGCAGCACCGCGAGCCGGACCGCCGATGCGGGATTGTCCGGTCTGAATGTCAACACGCTGACTGCGATGCCGGCAATCGACGCCGAGAGGATGATCAGGTTCAGCGTGATCATCTGGTCGTTGAGCATGCCGAAGAGCGTCAGCAATCCGACCGAGCCGAACGCCTGCTCGGACAGCAGAATGCGGATCGTGGCGGCCACCAGAATCACCCGCATCATCTCTCGTCTGGTGAGCCAGCGGGTGTTGATCAGCGGGTTTGCGCGCCGATGTTCGACCAGCATCCCCGCGGTGACCAGCGCGATGCCGGCGGCTAGCGACCAGCCCATCCATGCACGCTCCATCCACCATTCGATGCGTCCTTCGGACACCACCGCGACCACCAGCGCGAGACCGGGGGCGAGCAGCGCGAAGGTGAGGAAATCGAGTGGCTCGAAGACCTTGACCCGATCGCTGCGCGGTAACGGCAGCAGCATCACTGCGGTAAGCGACGCGAGCGCCAGCGCGAACTCGAACCAGTAGAGCATGTGCCAGTCGCCGGTATTCAGCAGGCCAGGCGACAGCACGCGCGCGAGCGGCACGGCGAGCTGCGGAATGCTGATGCCGATCATGATGCCGTGCAGCTTTTTCGGCGGGAGCATCGATTGCAGCAGATAGTTGATCGCGAGTGTCGTCAAACCGGCTGCGGATACCGCGCTGATCGCGCGCACCGCGACCGCCATCCAGAAACTCTCGACGAACAGATGCAGCAGATTGATCAGCGCATACGCGACGAGCGTGCCGCGGATAAAACGCTGCAGGCCGAATTGCTGCCGATACTTCACCAGCAGCAGATTCACCGACACGTACACCATGAAATACGCGGCACTCAGCCAGTTGGCTTCGTCGCTGAAGAGGCCGAGCGTGCCCTGCGCGAAGTTCAGGTTCACCACGACCAGCGCGTTGCCCAGGCCTTGGGTGATACCGAGCAGACAACCTATCGCGAAATACCCGGCGCGACGTGCGCCCGGATGCTCGGGATTGTAGGGAGAGCCGGGCAGCGATGGCCGCTCGCTCGGCTTGAAGACGTACTCGATCGGCTCTGACATGAAGTGGGGGGACTCCGCTTGGGACACGACCCGCTCTGCAAGCAAACCGGGATAGCTTTTCTGAACCATTAGACGAAACATCGTCGTCGGTTGTGACATGGTTGCGGCGGCGTACCTCGCGCCAAAGCATACTATCGGGCGGTTGGTTTAACCACACGCATGTCGCGATGAAGGTCGGACTCGACCCGATGCAAAATCTACGCAAGATCGAGCGGGATGGGGCGGGTGTATTGACGTGTCGAAATATCGACGTGCGATGGTGTCGAAGTCCGTAGTCATTTTCAAATGGCGATTATGCGTGAGCGTTCGACTACGGAAATTCTCTGGAAAAAGCTGAAGCGTTAAAAAAGAAAACGGCGTGACACTTCGGGATTTAAACAGCTCGATAAAACCGCGCTAATTGAAACCGCGAAGTTCGCAAATTGCCAGGTGCCGGGCAATCGAATCGCAGTTGACAACCTAAAAATGGCTTGCTCCAATCGTGCCGGCGATTTGCCCATTTAAAAAATAATCCAGAAATCGAGCCACAACGGCTCACGAGACAAGAACATCACGGCGTCATCTTTCCGGTATCCCGTACGGCGGCATATTTGTCGTCGGCGATATCGTGCTTTCGGTTTTCGGAATTGCAGCAGCAGATTTTATTCAATGCGAAATGCATAAACGCGTCGGCTTGGGCTGGCGTATCCGATTGATTTGGCTTTCTGTGTCTATCCATAAACATGGTACGAACACATTTAACGCCTTCAGAAAGTGAAAGTACGGCCGGTGCGTTTGATATTGCCGATCCGGCAACGTCGACGCATTACGAGGTGCAGATACTCGGCCATTATGCGAGGCCCGTTCGGCGCATCGAGCCGATCGCGGATGCGCGGACGTTGACACTGACGGCCGCGCTCGCCGCGATCGAAACCTGTGCGCGACTCGATCGCTATTTGCCGGTGATCGTCGACAGTCGTCAACGGCGCGATACCGCGCCCGGCATCGCGCATTGGACCGGGTGGCCGGAGTCGCTGAACTTCGCGTCGCGCGATCGTGCGCTGCGGCTGCTCGATGCCGCGCGCAGCAGCGACGTCCCCGATCGCGCGATGCAGGTCGATCTGATCAGTCGTCCCGTCGAACTGAATGCGGGACGCGCAGCGGTGCGCATTCTGTGCCGGCTTGGCGAAGAGATGCTGTCGGTGATCGCCGTCTGCGCAGAGGACGATCCGTGGGCGCAGGCGTGCGACGCGGTCGCCGAACTGTATGCCGAAATCCTGCACGAACTGCTGACCGATCCCGACGCAACGCCTGCCACCGCGCGCGGTCTCGGCTCCGCTTCGTTCGAGAGCGTGGTCGGTGCGCTTGCAGGCGAAGCGCGCGACCACGGTGCGTGGCGCGCGATTCCGCAGATGATTGAAGACAGCGTGGATGCGCATCCGGCGCGCCCCGCGTTTTGCTTCGACGGCCGCTGGCTCACCTACGCGGAATTCGATCGCCGGGCGAATGCATTTGCCGCCCAGCTTGCCGCGCGCGGCGTGACGAAAGGCGCGATCGTGCCGGTGCTGCTCGCGAACAGTCTTGAAATGCCGGTCGCGTATCACGCACTGATGAAGCTCGGCGCCGCGTTCGTGCCGCTCGATCACGCGTGGCCGGTCGAACGCCTCGTGCAGGCACTGGAAGAACTGTCGAGCGACGTGGTCGTCTGCGCAAACGCGGACGACTTGCCCGAGACATTTCGCGCCGGCGCGCTCGCGATCGACATCGACCGGCTCGAACCGCAGCGTACGCGGCCCGACGTCGCGATCGAACCGGACGATGCGATCTACGGAATCTTCACGTCGGGCACGACGGGTCGCGCGAAGTGCGCGCTGAATCTGCACGGCGGCCTCGCGAATCGCTTTCGCTTCATGTCGCGCTATTTCGATCGGGTGGCGGGTGAGCGCGCGTGCATTCTGCAAAACAGCCGGCACACGTTCGACTCGTCGGTGTGGCAACTGTTCTGGCCGCTGACGACCGGCGCGAAGGTCGTGATTCCGAAGCAGGGCGCGTTCCTCGATCTCGAGACGACGGTCGACACGGTCGCGCGCTACGGCGTCACGATGACCGACTTCGTGCCGAGCGTGTTCAACCAGATCGTCGCGCTCGCCGAACACGACGACCAGGTGTGCGCGAAGCTGTCGACGCTCGCGGAACTAATCGTCGGCGGCGAGGAAATTACGCCGCCGATGGTTCACAAGATGCGCGCGCTGTTGCCGCATCTGCGGATCACGAATGCGTACGGTCCGACGGAGACGTCGATCGGCATGGTCTTTCATCCGGCCGAAGCGGCGGACGGCATGTCGATTCCGATCGGCCGCCCGATCGACAATTGCTACGTCGTGATCGTCGATCCTGAACTGCGGCCGTTGCCGCCGGGCGCGTGCGGCGAGCTGCTGATCGGCGGGATCTGCGTCGGCGCTGGTTACGTCGGACGACCCGAACTCACCGCGCGCGTCTTCATCGACAACCCGTTCCCGACGATTCCCGGCGCGAAGCTCTACCGGACCGGCGACCTCGGCTGTTTCGACAGTCATGGCGAACTGCGTTTCGTCGGCCGCAAGGATTTTCAGGTGAAAGTGGGCGGCGTGCGGATCGAACTCGGCGAGATCGAGGCGGCTGCGGAGCGTTGTCCGCATGTGCATCACGCGAAGGCGTTCGTCGCGGGCGAGCGCAGCGCGCGGTCGATCGCGCTCTTCGTGACCGGCACGGCGGATCTCGACCGCGCGACGGTCGAGCGTCATCTGCGCGGCGTGCTGCCGCGTGCGTCGCTGCCGCGGCATTACTTCGTGCTCGCGTCGATGCCGCTCGCGGAAAGCGGGAAGGTGAATCGCAAGGTTCTGCAGCAACAGCTCGACGACTATCTCGCCGACACCGATCGTCAGGTGCTGCACGCGGTGCCCGTCGCCGACGACGATGTGACCGCGCGCGTGCTCGCCGTGTTCGCCGCGCAGTTGCGTTGCGCGGACCTCGGTGTCGACGACGATTTCTTCGAAGCGGGCGGGGATTCGCTCAACGCGCTTGCGACTGCGATCGAGCTTGAACGGCTGTTCGGGCTGCGCTTCAGCGTCAGCGATCTGCTCGCGCATCCGAGTGCGGCGAAGGCTGGGGTGTATATCGAGCAGCGGCTGGGTGGTGGCGGCGCGGACGAGCCAGACGAATCTGAGGCGGCATTGATGGAGCGCGATGCGCATGTCTTCGCGAGCGCACTGCAGGCGACGCAGCACGGCACATCGGCGGCTGCGGACGCTGGGCTCCGCAATCGCATCGAGCATGCAGGGCGCGCATCGAACGCATCGAGCACGTCGAACGCACAGCACGCACCGCGCAGCTTGCTACTCACAGGCGGCACCGGTTTCATCGGCAGCTATCTCGCGAAGTCACTGCTGGATCGCGACGACGATCTTGAGGTCGTGGTGCTTCTGCGCGCGGACGGCGATCCGCAGCGCCGGCTGATCGAATGCTTCAATGAAAAGCACCTGTGGGACGAGCGCTATGCGGGCCGGCTTCACGCAGTCGCAGGCGATCTCGCAGCAACAGGACTAGGCCTGGACGCCCCGGACCGCGACGCACTCGCCGCACGCTTCGACGCGATCGTCCACTGCGGCGCGCTCGTCAATTTCGCCTACGACTATCGTGCGCATCGCGCGTCGAACGTACTCGCGACACAGCAGTTGCTGCGCCTGTCGTTCGAACATCACGAGAAGCCGTTCTTCTTCGTGTCGACGCTCGGCGCGTTCGAACAGGAAGCCGCGCAACGCGCAGCGCTACTCGACGAAGCGTTAGACCCTCACCATACGATCGTTCCGCGTTCCGGCTACAGCCGCTCGAAGTGGGTTGCCGAACGGATGTTGCTCGACGCGCGCGCAAGCGGTTTGCCGGTCACCGTGTTCCGGCTCGGCGAGGTGATGCCGTCGAGCGGCGGCGTGAGTTGCGTGCCGAATCCGCGCGCGCTCACGCATTTCCTGTTGACGGCGATGGCGCAGTTGAACGCGAGACCCGCAGTGCCGATGCGTTCGGACTGGTCGCCGGTCGACTATGTCGCGTCGCGCGTGGCGTCGGCGGTCTTCGATGCCGACACGTGGGGTCGTGCGTATCACGTCTTCCATCCACGCAGCGTGCGTTTCGACGACGCGTTTTCTCACACCGGCACTGCGCTCGATACGCTGTCGTGCACGCAATGGCTCGCCGCGCTCGATGCATGCATCGCGCAGCATGGATCGCACGAACTGAGTTTGCTGCGCAGACTGCTGCCGTCCACGCCAACCGACGAGGCCACGCTCGCCGCGACGTTCTCGTCGCTGCTGACGAACAATCCTGGTCTTTTCGACAGAGCTGGCTGCGATGCGCTCGAACGCACGCACGGTCTCGCGGACGTCGATCTGGATCACGCGATCGCGCGATATGGCCGTCAGTTGCTCGGCGCGGGTTGATATACATCATCAAGCGAAGTCACAAGCGAGGAGCCGCAATGCATTACCGAAGAATGGGACGTCTAGGCTGGCAGGTCAGCGAGGTCGGCTACGGCATGTGGGGCATTGCCGGCGGCCCCGGCAACTTCACCGGCGCGAACTACGACACCGCGCCCCACTGTCTCGATGCGGCAGTCGAAGCCGGTTGCAATTTCTTCGACACCGCATGGGTCTACGGACGCGGTATCAGCGAAGAGATGCTGGGACGCGTGCTGCGCTCGCATCCGGATCGCCGGCTGTACGTCGCGACGAAGATTCCGCCGAAGAACCGCGAGTGGCCGCCGCGCGCTCACGACACGCTCGACGACGTCTTTCCGGCTGCACACATTCGCGAGTACACGCAGCGCAGTCTCGAGAATCTCGGCGTCGACCGGATCGATCTGATGCAGTTCCATGTGTGGGACGACCGCTGGGCTCACGACGAATCGTGGCAGCGCACGATGAGCGATCTGCGTGCCGAAGGGCTGATCGAAGGCATCGGGATCAGCGTGAATCGCTGGGAGCCGGCCAACTGCGTGAAGGCGATTGAAACCGGGCTCATCGACGTGATCCAGGTGATCTACAACATCTTCGATCAGGCGCCCGAAGACGAACTGTTCCGCGTCGCGCAGGAACGCGATATCGGGATCATCGCGCGCGTGCCGTTCGACGAAGGCGGCCTGACCGGCACGCTGACGCGCACCAGCACCTTCCCTCCCGAAGACTGGCGCAGCACCTATTTCGGTCCCGAGAATCTCGGGCCGACGGTCGAGCGTGCCGACGCGTTGAAGCGCATCGTGCCCGACGGCTCGACGCTGCCGGAACTCGCGCTACGTTTCATTCTTCATCATCCGGCGGTGTCGACGGTGATCCCCGGCATGCGACAGCTCGCGAACGTGCGCGCGAACATGGGCGTGAGCGATGCGCCGCCGTTGTCGCCCGAGCTGCTGGCGGAGTTGCGCCGGCATCGCTGGGATCGCTTGCCGACTGCGTGGTCGCAATGAATGCAGCCGTTCACAGGAGATAACGCGTGAGCAAGATCATCGCGATGTGGGCGCATCAGCGTGCGATGTCGACGGCGTTCCTGCGCATGATGCTGGAGCGCGGCGACGTGACCGTGATCCACGAGCCGCTGGTCACGCTGATCGATACCGGACGCGTGAGCGTGCCGGACGTCGACGGCTCGACGATCGAAGTGGACTCGGAAGCCGCGCTGTTCGCGCAGATGCGCGTGCTCGCGCAGACGCGTCCGGTGTTCTTCAAGGACACCGTCGAGCATCGTTATCGCTATCTGTTCGAGCATCCCGAGGCGATCGCCGATTTCGAGCACACGTTCATCGTGCGCGAGCCGCATAGGACGATCAGCTCGCTGTATCACATGAAGCCCACGATCACGTGTCCCGAGGTGGGCTACGAGCATCTGTTCGAGATCTTCGAACTGATCAGCAGCTTGAAGACTTCGCCGCCGCTGGTGATCGACGCGGAACGGCTCATCGCCGACCCGCGAACCGTCGTCGCGCGCTGGTGCCGCGAGACCGGTCTGCCGTTCCTCGACCACGCGCTCACCTGGCAGCCCGAGGATCGTCCCGAATGGCAGCGCACGCGGCAGTGGCATACGGGCGTATCGCAAAGCTCGGGATTCAGCGCGCAGCAGCACGACTACGAGGTGACGGTCGACAACCATCCGATGCTCAAGCAGTACTTCGATCACCACCGTCCGTTTTACGAGCAGCTGGTTCGCCATGCGATCCGCTGAACCGTCTTCCGCAACGCGTTTCGTGCTTTTCATTCTTCAACCCGGTTTCCGCTTTTTCTCCTTATAGCGAGGCGAACTCATGTCAGGCAATTCATCCGCGGTCGATGCAGCAGCGCAACTTTCGTCGGGCGAGACGTTTGCCCGCGCGTTCGTCGCGAACGGCCGGAACACCGAGGTTCATTTCGATTACACGATCACCGAGGCGTTCAAGCCGACCCAGGACCGGCCGCGTCTGATGGTGAGCCAGCTGTTTCGCAAGCGCCGCATCGATGCGCCGACGAGCCGCTTCTGGTCCGAGAGCCGGCCGCCCGCAGGCCAGACCGGCGATGTCTTCGAAGGGAAGCTGCGTCAGGAGGCGACATTCCGCTTCGGTACGAGCGAGGCCGAGGTGCGACCGATCTCCGCGTGGGTGCAGCTTCCCGAAGCGCTCTTCGGCGACGAGCGGGCGATCGCGGAGTTCATCGACTACCGTCTGCTGGTGCGCCTCGCGACCGCCGAGAACCAGGCGTTGACGCTCGGCCCCAATGGGCTCTTGAACTATCCCGGCGTGACGCAGCTCAAGTATTCGGGCAGCTACGTCGACGGCGTGCTGGCCGCGTGCAACGAGATCGAGCAGAACGGCGCGACCGCGCACGCGATGATCGTCAACTCGGTCGACTACTATCATCAGATGCTCGGCAAGGGCAGCCTCCTCGCCGACCTCAAGGCGAATGGCACGATCATCGTGCGGACGCGGATGGTCGCGCCGGGCTGTGCGCTCGTCGGTGATTTCGCGGTGGCGGCGCGTTTGCTGCATACGGGCAAGTCGGTGATCCGCGTCGGTACGCCGCCGACCGGCACGTTCGCGAGCGATGGTTTGGCTGTATGCGCGGAAATCTACGAAGGACTCGCCGTGCATCTGCCGACGCACTTCTTCCACGCTATGCCGGGCTAACGGCGCCGCGCGCGTGCGGCAGTGACCGGTCAACACCAGTCTTTCATCAAGGAACAGGGAGCGGCGATGGACGAGCGCATTGAGGGGGGCGTCAAGACATCGGGATGGCGGTTCTACGGGACTTACATGCCGCTTTTTCTCGGCCTGTTCTGTTGTCACTTCGGGATCGGCGCGACGCTTTCCGTGCTGCCGTTCTACGTGAAAGACAGGATGGGCGGCAGCGACGTCAGCGTCGGAACGGTGATTGCCGCGATCGCGGTGGCCGTGGTGATCACGCGGCCGATCGCCGGGCGGCTGTCCGACCGGATCGGTCACAAGACGCTGATGATGATCGGCGCCGTGCTCTGCGCGCTCGCGGGCGCGTGCTATGCGATCGCGTCGAATCTGGACCTGCTGGTTGCGGTCAGGGTGCTGCACGGCGTCGGCGAAGGTGCGGTGTTCACGGCGGGCGCGACTTGGCTCGTCGCGATTGCGCCGGCCGAGCGGCGCGGCAAGATCGTCGGCCTGTACGGCGTCAGCATGTGGACGGGCGTGACGCTCGGGGCGCTTGCCGGCGCGACGCTGATGAAGGCGTTCGATTTCGGTCCGGTCTGGGCGGTCTGCACGGTGATGCCGGTGATCGGCGTGCTGTTGATGTCGCGCAAGTCGGCACCCGCGCGGGTCCGCGCCGCGAGAAAGGCCGCACTGTTTCCCGCGACCGCGTTCGTGCCGGGTGTCGCGCTCGCTTGTGCGTCGATGGGATATGCGGCACTCGCGTCGTTCGTGTCGCTGCACATGGCAAAGCGCGGTATCGACAACGGCATTCTGGCGTTCAACGTGTTCGGCTTCGCGTATGTCGGGTCGCGGCTGTTTCTCGGTCATCTGCCCGACAAGCTCGGACCGTACCGCGTCGCGCTCGGCGCCGCGCTCGTCGAGGCGTGCGGACTGGTGCTGGTAGGCATTGCGCCGTCGCTGGCGGTCGCGGTGGTCGGCGGGTTCACGATGGGGCTGGGACTGTCGCTGCTTTATCCGTCGCTGGCGCTCGTCGTGATCCGCAACACCGACTCGTCGCAGCACGGTGCCGCGCTCGGGATGTTCACGTCGTTCTGGGATCTCGGTGTGGCCGCGGGCGGTATCGTTGCGGGCTTCGTCGCGAGTCGTACCGGCTATCCGGCGATCTATGTCGTGATGCTGGTGTTCGCGGTTGTGTCGGCGGGTCTCGTGCCGCTTGCGGCGTTGCGTCGCACGGCGACAGTCTCGCAACCCTGAACCCACGCGGAGTGTCTGGAGAATTCATCAATGAGTGGAAACAATCTCGTGTGGCAGGACGTGACGATCGGTGCCGAAGCACGTGCTGCGCAAAAGAACCAGCAGCCGTGCGTGCTCTGGTTCACCGGTCTGTCGGGCGCGGGTAAATCGACGATCGCGAATCTTGTCGATGAACGGCTCTTCGCGCGCAACCGCCACTGCTTCGTTCTCGATGGCGACAACGTGCGGCACCGGCTCAATCGCGATCTCGGTTTCACCGACGAGGATCGCGCGGAGAACGTGCGACGAGCTGGCGAAGTCGCGCGGCTGATGGTCGATGCCGGGCTGATCGTGCTCGTCACGTTCATCTCGCCGTTTCGCGAGCAGCGGCTCGCGGCGCGGCGTCTGTTCGGCGCGCGCGAGTTCGTCGAAGTGCATGTCGATACGCCGCTCGAAGTCGCGGAGGCGCGCGATCCGAAAGGACTCTATCGCAAGGCGCGTAGCGGACTCATCACGCACTTCACCGGCGTCGACTCACCGTACGAGGCACCCGACGAACCCGAGATCCGTCTCGACACCACGCGATGGAATGCGCAGCAATCGGCGGATGCGGTGCTAGCGTGGCTGGATCGAGAGAAGCTGATTTGAACGTCGATTTCGTCGTGATCGGCGGCGGGATGGCGGGCGCCGCGTGCGCGTATTGCCTGGCGGAAGCGGGGCGCGTCGCGTTGCTCGACGGCGAGGATGCGTTCGGCTATCACGCGACCGGGCGCTCGGCGGCGATCTTTTCCGAATACTTCGGCGCGCAGCCGGTGCGTCTGCTGACTGCGGCGAGTCGGGTGTTTTTCGAAAGTCCTCCGGATGGGTTCGTCGATGTACCGTTGGTGTCGCCACGCGGCACGATCGCGCTCGCGACTGCAGCCGACGTCGATGCCGGGCGCTTCGACGCCGCACTCGGCGAGAGTCGTCCGCCGCACGCAGCCGCTGTCGAGATCACGCTCGACGATGCGCGCTCGATGTGTCCGATCCTGTCGCCGGTAGAGTATGTGAGGGCGTTGAGCCGGCCCTCGGTGCTGGACATCGACGTCGACGCGCTACACCAGGGCTTTCTGCGCGGCGTGCGTGCACGCGGCGGCAGCACGATTCGCGGCGCGCGCGTACGCGGCTTGCGTCGCGACGGTGCTGCGTGGCGGATCGATGCAACCGGCGAGCAGACATTCACCGCTGGGTGCGTCGTCAATGCGGCCGGTGCGTGGGCCGACGAAGTCGCGGCGATGGCCGGTGTCGCGCCGATCGGACTGGTGCCGAAGCGTCGCACCGCAGTGCTCGTCGATGTACCGGATGATCTGCAACTTCGCGCGTGGCCGCTGGTCACCGATCTCGCCGATACCTTTTACTTCAGGCCGGAAAGCGGCAAGCTGATGGTGAGTCCGTCCGACGAGACGCCCGTTGCACCGTGCGATGCGCAGCCGGAAGAACTGGACGTCGCCGTCGCGATTCAACGGCTCGAAGCGGTGACGACGCTGCGGGTCGCGCGGGTCGTGCGCAAGTGGGCCGGTCTGCGCAGTATGATCGCCGATGACGTGCCGGTGCTCGGTGCAACGCGCGACACGCCAAGGTTCGTCTGGGCGGCTGCATTCGGTGGTTACGGCATTCAGACGGCGCCTGCTGCGGGACGCGCGGTGGCCGCACTGGTCATGCGCGGTGAGTTGCCCGATGAGTTGCACGCCGTGGGTCTGACCGAAGCGCGGTTGTCGCCTGAGCGCGTCGCAAGAGAACATAAAAATGGAGAGAGTCGATGAAATACCTGACCGGTTGCAGCATCGCGGCACTCGTACTTTCGCTTGTCAGCCACGCGACGTTCGCCGACGAAGCGCGCGTGAATCGCGGCAACGATCCGTTCTTTCAGATCTCGAAGGCGATCGCCGATTGCCCGGTGCCGCTCGGACCGCTCGTGACCGAGCAGGAGTGGCTCGACGATGCGCACTACCGGATCGAGCGCGGCAACAGCTGCTGGGTGGAGGGGCGTTGCAGGCTGTCGAACGGTTATCTGTACGACAAGGAAATCCAGGAAGCCGTCGGCCGGCGTCTGACGAACATCAACTACACGACGCATTGGCTCGACAACACGACACTGTGGTTCACGCTGCAGCGGCGGTTTATCTATGTGGAAGGATGCGTGTCGCCGGACTTCGACAAGGAGAAGTTCCTGACGGAACTCGGCAAGACCGCGGACGTCGAGCGGGTGATCGACAATACGATGACGGATCCGAAGGGGAAGCCGCCGTACAAGACGGTGACGGGGGTGGGGAAGTAGTGATGTCTGGACGTCAAGGGTGACGACCTGACGGACCCCATGGCGCGATGTCCATGGGGTGCAGTGTGGCTTGTCGTTAGACGTTAAACAGAAAATTCATCACGTCGCCATCATGCACGACGTATTCCTTCCCTTCCGCCCGCATCTTGCCCGCTTCCTTCGCCCCATGCTCGCCCTTGTACGCGACGTAGTCCGCGAAGCCGATGGTCTGCGCGCGGATGAAGCCTCGCTCGAAGTCCGTGTGGATCACGCCGGCAGCCTGCGGTGCCGTGTCGCCGATATGGATCGTCCACGCGCGCACTTCCTTCACGCCTGCGGTGAAGTAGGTCTGCAGACCGAGCAGCTTGAAGGCCGCGCGGATCACGCGGCTCAGGCCCGGCTCTTCCATGCCCATGTCGGACAGGAACACTTCCTTGTCTTCGTCGGCGAGATCGGCGATCTCCGCTTCGATCGCGGCGCACACCGCGACGACCGGTGAATTTTCCGCTTCCGCGTGACGGCGCACTGCGTCGAGGTGCGGGTTGTTCTCGAAGCCGTCGTCCATCACGTTCGCGACGTACATCGTCGGCTTCGCGGTGATCAGGCAGAACGGCTTGAGCAGCGCATTCTCGTCGTCCGACAGCGACAGCGCGCGGACCGGCTTCGCCTGGTCGAGCTGCGCGCGGACTTTTTCGAGCACGGCGGCGAGCTTGCCCGCTTCCTTGTCGTTACCGGACTTCGCGGCCTTCGAATAACGCGTCAGCGACTTTTCGACAGTAGCGAGGTCGGCGAGCGCGAGTTCGGTGTTGATCACCTCGATGTCCGACAGCGGATCGACCTTGCCCGCGACGTGGATCACGTTCTCGTCTTCGAAGCAGCGCACCACGTGCGTGATCGCATCGGTTTCGCGGATGTTCGCGAGGAACTGGTTGCCGAGCCCTTCGCCCTTGCTCGCGCCCGCGACGAGGCCCGCGATGTCGACGAATTCGACGACGGCCGGCACGATGCGCTCAGGCTTGACGATCTCGGCCAGCGCGTTCAGGCGCGCGTCCGGCACCTCGACGATGCCGACGTTCGGTTCGATCGTGCAGAACGGGTAGTTTTCGGCGGCGATGCCGGCCTTGGTCAGTGCGTTGAAAAGCGTGGACTTGCCGACGTTCGGCAGGCCGACGATGCCGCATTTGAGGCTCATGGGATATCTCTGGAAATCGAATCGGGTGATAACTGGCTTCGTCGCGCGCGGGGGCGCAGACAACGCACAAGCGCGGCGTCGTGCCGCTGACGGCCGGCGCCGGAAAAACCGCAATTGTAACCCTGTCCGGGGTGCTGGTCCGCAGGCGGGCGGCTGCCACGCCGGTCACCGGCAGCGCGCCCGCCCGGGCCATCGCGAATGGCACCCACAGCTATAATGCGCGAATGACTCATACCCAGACCTTTGACGCCGCCGTGATCGGCGGCGGGCTCGTCGGCAAGACCGCTGCGCTCGCGTTGACGCAGGGCGGTCTGCGCGTCGCGCTGCTCGCGCAGCCGTGTGCGCCGCAACCCGCCGACGAAGCCTTCGACGCCCGGGTCTACGCACTGTCCGCGAGTTCGCAGGCGCTGCTCGAGCGGCTGCGCGTGTGGCAGGCGCTCGATGTATCGAAGCTGTCGCCGGTCTATGACATGCGGGTGTTCGGTGATGCGCATGCCGAGCTGCATTTCTCCGCGTTCCAGGCGTCGGTGCCGCAGCTTGCGTGGATCGCGGAGTCGTCGCTGATCGAGCGTGCGCTCGATGCCGCGCTGCGCTTTCAGGCGAACGTCACGTGGCTCGATACGCGTGCGCAGGGCCTCGACGTGACGTCCACCGGCGCGACCGTCGCGCTCGCGAACGGTCGCACGATCGCCGCCGATCTGGTCGTCGGCGCGGATGGTGCGCACTCGTGGGTGCGTTCGCAGATCGAGTCGAACGTCACGCGGCGCGACTATAAGCAAACCGGCGTGGTCGCGAATTTCAAGGCGGAGCGGCCGCATCGCGAGACTGCGTATCAATGGTTTAGCGAAGGCGAGATCGTCGCGTTGCTGCCGTTGCCCGATGGTCATGTGTCGCTGGTATGGTCGGCGCGCACCGAACACGCGGACGAACTGCTCGCACTCGATCCCGCGGAACTCGCGGCCGAAGTCGAGCGCGTGTCGCAGGGCGTACTGGGCGGTCTCGAATGCGTGACGCCGGCGAAGGGTTTTCCGCTGTCGATGCAAACCGTCGATCGTTTGATCGCGCCGCGCGTCGCGCTGGTCGGCGATGCCGCGCATCTGATTCATCCGCTCGCGGGCCAGGGAATGAACCTCGGGCTGCGCGACGTGGCGTCGCTGGCCGATGTCGTCGCGCAGAAGGAAGCGTTCCGCGATACCGGCGATACCGTGCTGCTGCGTCGCTACGAACGCTCGCGTCGCGAGGACATCCGCGCGCTGATGCTCGCCACCGACGGTCTGCAGAAACTGTTTGCGGTGCCCGGGCCGTTCGCGCGTGCGATGCGCAACGCAGGCATGGCGATGGTGGGTGCGCAGCCGCTGGTCAAACGCTGGCTGGTGTCGGCGGCATTGGGATAACGAGGTAACGGGTAAAGGCAGTACCGCTCGAACATTCGAAGCAGGCGCGCGCATCCGGCGTGCGCGAATCTATCAGTGAATCAGGGACTCAGGGAATCCGCATGAACAAGCCTCTCCGTATCGCCGTGCTGGTCCTCGCGACCGTCGCCGCGACGCTCGGCTGCACCGCGCAGGCCGACCAGACCACCGACAAACTCAAGACGACGCTGCAGGCGCGCCTCGGCGACGTGACGATCAAGGGCATCACGAAATCGCCGATCGCCGGGTTGTACGAAGTGAACCTCGGCACCCAGATGCTCTACAGCGATGCGGCAGGCGACTACGTGCTGCTCGGCGATCTCGTCGATGCGAAGACGCACAAGAACCTGACCGAAGCGCGCATGTCGGAAATCAACAAGATCGACTTCGCGAGCCTGCCGTTCGCGAACGCGGTGAAAGTGGTGAAGGGCAACGGTAGCCGCCGCATCGCGGTGTTCTCCGATCCGAACTGCCCGTACTGCAAGCAGCTGGAAAAGACGCTGAAGTCGGTCGATAACGTGACGGTCTACACGTTCCTGTATCCGGTGCTGACACCGGATTCGGCGGTGAAGTCGAAGTCGATCTGGTGTTCCGCCGACCGCGCGAAGGCGTGGGAATCGTGGATGCAGGATCACCAGGCGCCGACCGCCGCCGGCACCTGCGATACCGCCGCGATCGACAAGAACCTCGCACTCGGCCAGTCGATGAACGTGACCGGCACGCCGACGGTGTTCCTTGCGGATGGCCGTCGTCTGCCGGGCGCTGTGCCTGCTGATGAACTGAACAAGCAGCTGTCGGCGGTGCACTAAGCCGTAGCAGCGCATCGCGTGAGGCACGACAGGTGTCTGTCTCACGCGATTCCGATGTGCATCCCGCAGTTGCCGTTTCCCCTATCTTCTTTCGCCGTCCGCCTCCCTCCCGCCGATGAAGCCGATCCGCTACAGCATCGTTCCGAAGCAACCCGCCGCTCACTTGTTCGAAGTCACCGTCACGGTCGCCGATCCCGATCCGGCCGGGCAGCGCTTCATGTTGCCCGTGTGGATTCCGGGCAGCTACATGGTGCGCGAGTTCGCGCGCAACATCGTCACGCTGCGTGCGTTCAACGACGCGGGCCGCAAGGTGCGCATCGCGAAGACCGACAAGCACACGTGGCAGGCCGCGCCGGTGAAGGGCGCGTTGACGCTGCGCTACGAGGTCTACGCGTGGGATCTGTCGGTGCGTGCCGCGCATCTCGACGACACGACCGGCTTCTTCAACGGTACGAGCGTGTTTCTGTCGGTTGAAGGCCGTGAAGAGGCGGCGTGCGTTGTCGATATCCGCAAGCCGGACGGTGCGCAATACCGCAACTGGCGCGTCGCGACCGCGCTGCCGGAGGCACGCGGCACGAAGCGCTACGGCTTCGGCGAATATCGCGCGCAGAACTACGACGAACTGATCGATCATCCAGTGACGCTCGGCGAATTCGCGCTTGCGACGTTCGAGGCACACGGCGTGCCGCACGATATCGTGATTGCGGGACGCGTCGTCGGGCTCGACATGAAGCGGCTCGCCGCCGATCTCAAGCGCATCTGCGAAGCGCAGATCGCGCTGTTCGAACCGAAGTCGAAGCAGGCGCCGGTGGACCGCTACGTGTTCATGACGCAGGCCGTGACCGACGGCTACGGTGGCCTCGAACACCGCGCATCGACGGCGCTGATCTGCAATCGCGGCGACTTGCCGGTGACAGGCCGCGACGCGATGACCGAGGGCTACCGGACCTACCTCGGCCTGTGCAGCCACGAGTACTTCCATACGTGGAACGTGAAGCGCATCAAGCCGGCGACGTTCGCACCGTACGATCTGTCGCACGAGAATTACACGTCGCTGCTGTGGCTGTTCGAAGGCTTCACGTCGTACTACGACGATCTGATGCTCGTGCGCAGCGGCGTGATTTCACCGGACGATTATTTCGGGCTCGTCGGCAAGGTAGTCGGCAGCGTGCAGCGCGGCAGCGGGCGGTTCCGGCAGACTGTCGCGGAGAGTTCGTTCGACGCGTGGGTCAAGTACTACCGGCAGGATGAGAACGCGGCGAACGCGATCGTCAGTTATTACACGAAGGGATCGCTGGTCGCGCTCGCGTTCGATCTGTCGATCCGCGAGCAGACCGGCCATCGCAAGTCGCTCGACGATGTGATGCGTCTGCTGTGGCAGCGCTATGGACGCGACTTCTATCGCGGCAAGCCGGTCGGTATCGATGAGGCGGACGTCGAGGCGCTGTTCGCCGACGCGACGGGCGCCGATCTCGCGGAACTGTTTGCCGAGGGCGTGCGCGGTACGGCCGATCTGCCGCTCGCTGAGTTGCTGAAACCGTTCGGTGTGTCGCTGAAGCCGGCCGAGGATGCGCAGGCGAAGCCGTCGCTCGGTGCGCGGGTGCGTAACGGTGCGGACTGCACGCTCGCTGTCGTGCATGACGGTAGCGCGGCGCAGAAAGCAGGGTTGTCGGCAGGTGATGTGCTGGTTGCGATCGACGGTCTGCGCGTGACCGGCGGTAATCTCGATGCGTTGCTTGGCCGCTATCTGCCGGGTGCGAAGGTCGAGGTGCATGCGTTCCGGCGCGACGAGCTGCGGGTCGCGCAGGTCCAGCTCGATGCGCCTGAGGTGAGTCGCTATACGCTTGAGGCGGCAAGCGACCGGGGTGCTGCGCGGAAGGCGCGCGATCACTGGCTAAAGGGGTGAGGGGCTGAACGGCGGGCGCGCTGCCGAGCCCGCCGAAGCATCCCGCGCACGCCGGCTCCAGGCATCCGCTCCCACAAGCTCAGCTTACGCTTTGCTGTCAAAAGCGAAACGCTCGAACATCCGGTTCGGGGTCTGAGCGTCCGATTGTTCTATGGCTGCAACAATGCTTCGCTCGCGCGGTACTTTTTCGCGGCCTCGCAAAAAAACACAATGGCTCCACTCGCGCACAACACTGCGCGCCCCAACTGGAGTCCAAGATGACCACGATCCTGCAAATCAACTCGGCAGCCCGCTCGCAAGGCGCGCAATCGACGCTGCTCGTCAACGAACTGACGGAAAAGCTGAAGCTAACCCATCCGGACGCGCACGTCGTTGTCCGTAACCTGCAAGCCGAACCGCTGCCGCACCTCGACGACGCTGTCCTCGGCGCGTTCTTCACGCCGGCCGATCAGCGCACCCCCGAACAACAGGCGCTGTCCGCGCGCAGCGAAGCGTTGATCGCCGAACTGCAAGCCGCCGACATCGTCGTGATCGGCGCGCCGATGTACAACTTCGGCATCTCGTCGCAACTCAAGACGTATTTCGATTTCATCGCTCGTGCGGGCATCACGTTCCGCTACGGCGCGTCCGGCGCGGAAGGCCTCGTGACGGGCAAGAAGGTGTTCGTCGTGTCGGCTCGCGGCGGCAAGTACCAGGGTACGCAGAACGACAGCCAGACGCCGTACCTGAAGACGTTCCTCGGTTTCCTCGGCATGACCGACGTGACCTTCATCTACGCTGAAGGCCTGAACATGGGCCCGGACGCTGCCGCTGCTGCGCTCGCAGGCGCGCGCGAAGCGATCGCTGCGCACTGAGTCGGCTGCGTTACCCGTCGCCGTGTTTGCGGCGACGGAGTCGTACAAAACAAAACGCCACGGAATTGATCCGTGGCGTTTTTGCGTTTCGGCGCAGCGTCGGTTGAATGAAGAATCTATGCGAGCGTCTGCGCGGTCTCAGGCAGACGCCAGTCGATCGCGTCGCGACCCTGCCCGACGAGATATTCGTTCGCGAGCGCGAAATGCCCGCAGCCGAGAAAGCCGCGATGCGCGGACAGCGGCGACGGATGCGGCGCCTCAAGCACCTTGTGCGACCGTCCGCCGAGCAATGCGCGCTTGGCCTGCGCGTGTGCGCCCCACAGCATGAACACGAGTCCTTCGTGACGCTGCGCGAGTTCGTGAATCAGCGTGTCGGTGCAGCGTTCCCAGCCGCGTTTTGCGTGGCTCGCCGCGTTGTCGCGCTCGACCGTCAGCACCGTGTTCAGCAGTAGCACGCCTTGCCGCGCCCATGAATCGAGGCAGCCATGCGTGGGCACCGGATAACCGAGGCTCGCCGCAATTTCCTTGAAGATGTTCTTCAGCGACGGCGGCGGCCGCACCGAAGGCGGCACCGAAAACGCGAGGCCATGTGCCTGCGGCGTGCCGCGATCTTCACCGTGATACGGGTCCTGGCCGAGGATCACGACCTTCACGTCGTCGGGGCTCGTCAGACGCAGCGCGCGGAACACGTCTGCCGGATACACGGTCTTGCCGGCTGCCCGTTCGCCATCGACGAAATTGCACAGCGGCGCGTAGGTGTCGCTGTCGATGAACGGTTGAAGCAGCGTGCGCCACTCGGGCGGTAGCGCAGCGAACTGCGCTTCGAGCGATTGCGCGGACGGCGGTGCCGACGTGGCGGAAGAAGAGGACGGCGCAGGCTCGTCGGCGAACAGCGACGATTGCGACGGATGGGAACGGGATCGGGAGGAGGACGTCATGACGCGCAAGTGTCGCAGCAAAGCCGCGGTAGCTCAAGGCGCGTCTACAGTTCGCGCAACTGGTAACCGCGCTGCGCCTTGCTGATGTCGTCGGGGGCGAGACCCGTGATCGCCGCACATAGTTCATCGGCGAGAGCGTGCAACGCGCGGTCGCCGTCGTTGCCGGCCTGCTTGAGCTCCAGCTCGACTTCGCAGATCGGCGCGCGCCGCGTCGTGCTGTCGACAACGGCGGTCACTTCGCCGACGTCGATGGCCGCTTCGATCTTGGCATCGTCGTAATCGACAAGCCAGATCGTGCGCGTGAAGTCGGTGCGGAACAGTTCGATCAGTTGAGGGGCGGCGTGTCGCAACGCGTCGGCGGCAGAGGCGTCGTCGCAGGCGTGCAGCAGCGCATCGATCTCGAGTGCGGCGCCCGCGATGGGCATCTCCCATTCGTGCCGGCTATGCAGCCCGCCGGTCGCAACCCCGACGGTCTTGAACGTCTGCAGCCAGCCTTGCGGTGTCTGCCGCAGGCGCAGCGCGCTTTTTGCGCGGGCGAGCGCGAGTGCGGGGGTATCGAAGTAACGGTTCGCAAGCGGAAAGGCGTTGCCCGTGCGACCGGTGCGCGCGACGAACCACTGCGTCGCCGCAGCCACCTGATGCGCCGGCAGCGCCAGCTTGATTTCGCGTTCGATACCCATTGCGCGTGCAGTCAGAAGGTAGTCAGGAGACAGTCAGAAAAACATCCGCGCGAGTTCAGCGCCCGGATTATCCGCACGCATGAACGCTTCGCCGACGAGGAACGTATGCACGTCCTGCGCACGCAGCCGCTCGACGTCCGCGCGCGACAGGATGCCCGATTCGGTGACGACGATACGGTCGTCGGGAATCGAATCGAGCATGCCGATCGTCGTTTCGATCGACGTTTCGAACGTGCGCAGATTGCGGTTGTTGACGCCGATCAGCGGCGTCTTCAACGTCAGCGCTTCGGCGAGTTCGTCGTGATCGTGTACCTCGACCAGCACCGCGAGGCCCAGCGAATGCGCGAACGCTTCGAGGTCCTGCATCTGCGAGGTTTCCAGTGCGGCGGCGATCAGCAGGATCGCGTCCGCGCCCATCGCGCGCGCTTCGACGATCTGGTACGGATCGACGATGAAGTCCTTGCGCAGCACCGGCAGATCGCAGGCCGCGCGTGCTTCTTCGAGATACGCAGCGCTGCCCTGGAAGAACTGCACGTCGGTCAGCACCGACAGGCACGCCGCGCCGTGCTTCGCGTACGAGCTCGCGATCTCGGCGGGGACGAAATGCTCGCGCAGCACGCCTTTCGACGGGCTTGCCTTCTTCACTTCGGAGATCACCGCCGCGACGCCGGCCGCGTGCTTCGCGCGCAGTGCGCCGACGAAGTCGCGCAGATCGCGCGCCGACGCGGCGAGCTTCAACTCTTCGAGCGGCGCGCTCTGCTGCGCCGCGCGGATCTCGCTGCGCTTGACGTCGATGATGCGTTCGAGGATATCGCTCATGAGAATTCCGTACCGAAAATTTACTGCTTGAATTGCTGGGTGAAGCGGATCAGTTCGTCGACCTTCGCGCGCGCGCGACCGCTCGCGACCGCTTCGCGTGCGATGCCGATGCCGTCCGCGATCGAGTCGGCGACGTTCGCCGCATAGAGCGCAGTGCCGGCATTCAGCACGACGATTTCGCGCGCGACGCCGGGCTTGTTGTCGAGCGCTTCGAGCAGCATCGCCTTCGACTCGTGCGCGTCCGTGACCTTCAGCGTACGGTTCGACACCATCTGCATGCCGAAGTCTTCCGGATGGATTTCGTACTCGCGCACCTGGCCGTCGCGCAGTTCGCCGACCTGCGTCGCGGCGCCGAGCGACACCTCATCCATACCGTCCATCCCGTACACGACCAGCACGTGCTTCGCGCCGAGCCGCTGCATCACGCGCACCTGAATGCCGACGAGGTCCGGGTGAAACACGCCCATCAACTGATTCGGTGCGCCGGCCGGATTGGTCAGCGGGCCGAGGATGTTGAAGATGGTCCGCACGCCGAGTTCACGGCGCACCGGCGCGATGTTCTTCATCGCCGGATGATGGTTCGGCGCGAACATGAAACCCATGCCCGTTTCGGCGATCGATGCGGCAACCTGATCCGGCTGCAGATCGATGTTCACGCCGAGTGCTTCGAGCACGTCCGCGCTGCCCGACTTGCTCGATACGCCACGATTGCCGTGCTTCGCGACCTTCGCGCCGGCTGCGGCGGTGACGAACATCGTCGCGGTCGAGATGTTGAACGTGTGCGCACCGTCGCCGCCGGTGCCGACGATATCGACGAAGTTCGAGTTGTCCTCCACCTCGACGTGCAGCGCGAATTCACGCATCACGGTCGCGGCCGCGGCGATTTCGCCGATGGTCTCTTTCTTGACGCGCAGCCCGGTGATGATCGCCGCCGACATCACCGGCGACATGTCGCCGCGCATGATGAGGCGCATCAGGTGCAGCATCTCGTCGTGAAAAATCTCGCGATGCTCGATCGTGCGCTGCAGTGCTTCCTGTGGGGTAATCGACATGATCTCGGCCTCGACTTTCATGCGTGACGTTGCAGGCTGGCGGATTTCGACTGCTTGACGAAATTTTCCAGCAGCGCGTGGCCGTGTTCGGACAGGATCGATTCCGGGTGGAACTGTACGCCTTCGACCGCGAGGGTTTTGTGACGCACACCCATGATCTCGCCGTCGTCGGTCCATGCGGACACTTCGAGGCAATCCGGCAGCGATTCGCGCTCGATCGCGAGCGAGTGATAGCGGGTGATGGTGAAGTGCTTCGGCAGATCGGCGAACACGCCTTTGCAGTCGGTTTCGATCTGGCTCACCTTGCCGTGCATGATGGTCTGCGCGCGCACCACGCGGCCGCCGAACGCTTCGCCGATCGCCTGATGGCCGAGGCACACGCCGAGGATCGGCACCTTGCCGGAAAATTCGCGCAGCACGTCGAGCGTGATGCCCGCATGTTGCGGATTGCTCGGTCCCGGCGACAGGCAGATGCGCTCGGGCTTCAGCGCGGCGATTTCGTCGAGCGTGATTTCGTCGTTGCGATGGGTCTGTACGTCTTCGCCGAGCTCGCCGAAGTACTGGACCAGGTTATAGGTGAACGAGTCGTAGTTGTCGATCATCAGCAGCATGGTCTGTCTCCGGTCAGAAGTCGCTATCGAGGCCGTCTTGCACCTGCTCCGCCGCGCGCAGTACCGCACGCGCCTTGTTCTCGGTCTCTTGCCATTCGGATTCGGGCACCGAGTCAGCGACGATACCCGCGGCCGCCTGCACGTACAGATTGCCATTGTGGATCACGCCGGTGCGGATCGTGATCGCGAGATCCATCTCGCCGGTGAACGACAGATAGCCGACGGCGCCGCCATAGAGGCCGCGCTTCACGGGTTCGAGTTCGTCGATCAGTTCCATCGCGCGAACCTTCGGCGCACCCGACAGCGTGCCGGCCGGGAAGGTCGCGCGCAGCACGTCGAAGTTCGTCATGCCGGGCTTCAGCTTGCCTTCCACCGAGCTCACGATGTGCTGCACGTGCGAGTACTTTTCGATGACCATCTTGTCGGTCACCGCAACCGAGCCGATCTGCGCGATGCGGCCGACGTCGTTGCGCGCGAGGTCGATCAGCATCACGTGCTCGGCGATTTCCTTCGGGTCGTTCAGCAGCTCGGTCGCGAGTTCGGCGTCGCGCTCGGGCGTGTTGCCGCGCGGACGCGTGCCGGCGAGCGGACGGATCGTCACGATACGATCTTCGCCACGCTTTTCCTGACGCACGAGAATTTCCGGCGATGCACCGACGACGTGGAAATCGCCGAAGTTGTAGTAGTACATGTACGGCGACGGATTCAGCGAACGCAGCGCACGGTACAGCGACAGCGGATTGTCGCGATACGGCTTCGTCAGACGCTGACCGACCTGCACCTGCATCAGCTCGCCGGCCGCGACGTATTCCTTCGCCTTGCGCACGGCGGCGAGGTAATCGTCTTTCGCGAACTCGCGATAGGTTTCGGTACGCACGCTCGCCGACGTGACCGGCGGCTGCACAGTGGTACGCAGACGCTGGCGCAGTTCGCGCAGCCGCTGCTTTGCGCGGGTGTAGGCCTCGGGCGTGGTCGGGTCGACGTAGACCACGAGGTACAGCTTGCCCGCGAGGTTGTCGATCACCGCGACCTCTTCGGTCAGCAGCAGCTGGATGTCGGGGAGATTCAGATCGTCGGGCGGCGCGGTGTGTGCGAGCTTCTTTTCGATATAGCGGACCGCGTCGTAACCGAAGTAGCCCGCGAGGCCGCCGGCAAAACGCGGCAGGCCCGGACGCTGCGCGATCTTGAAGCGTTTCTGGAATTGCTCGATGAACGCGAGCGGATCGCCTTCATGGGTTTCGACGACCTTGCCGTCCTTCACCACTTCCGACACGCCGTTGCGCGTGCGGATCAGCGTACGCGCCGGCAGCCCGATAAACGAGTAACGGCCGAACCGTTCGCCGCCCACCACCGACTCGAGCAGAAACGAATTGGCGCCGTTGCGTTCGGGCTGCGCGAGCTTCAGATACAGCGACAGCGGCGTGTCGAGATCGGAGAGCGCCTCGGCGATCAACGGAATGCGGTTGTAGCCCTCGTTCGCGAGAGACTGGAATTCGAGTTCGGTCATGTTCCGATCCTGTTCGTGCGTCCGGCGGCATTTAGCGCCGGACAAAGCGGGGTGTTGCGCTACCGGTTGCGGGTGCCGTCGACGGTGTCGGGCGTGAGCGACCGGTGCGACGCAGAACCTGGGCTGGCGGTGCGCGCATCGTGCGGATCGTCACGATACCCGACGTGCGGGGCGACGATCGATCCGATGCAGCGGGACCAGGGATAACAACCAGTAACCAGGAAAAGCGCGCGAGCGCAGCGAAGTAAAAAACGGTGCCGAAATCGGGTTTCAGCGTACCTCAAGCGAGGTATCAGCGCGACCAGCGACGCCAGGGCCAAGCTCCCCGGTCGATGCTGCTCAGACTCCGTTTTTTATTCAGAAACATGAGGAAGGACTTTGTTAAGCCGTTGATTGATGTGCCGCGATTGCCTTGGCGGCATCGAGGAGCGAGGCAACTATACCATCCGATTTTATCGTTTGTACAGCCTGCCCATGGTTGTACCCGTAGGGCACCGTGAGCGTCGCCATGCCCGCTGCGCGGCCCGCCAGCGCGTCGTTCTCGGAGTCGCCGATCGCGACCGCCGCTGCCGGAGGAACGCCGAGTTCGGCGCACGCGTGCAGCATCGGCAGCGGGTCGGGTTTTTTCTTCGGCAGGCTGTCGCCACCCAGCACGATGTCGAAGTAGCGCAGCAGCCCGTACTGCTCAAGCAGTTCGACGGCGAAGCGGTGTGGCTTGTTCGTCACGCACGCGAGCTTCAGACCTGCCGCGCGCATCGCGGCGAGACCGGCTTCGACGTCGGGGTAGAGCGTCGTATGGCGGCCGTTGATCTTCGCGTATTCGTCCTGGTAGAGCGCGAGCGCTTCGTCGAAGCGGGCCTGCGCGCGCTCGTCGCCGAAGCGCGGCGCGAGCACGCTGCGGACCAGATGCTCGGAGCCCTTGCCGACGTAGCCGATCACTTCCTCGCGCGACGTGTGGTCGGCATCGAGTTGCGCGAGCATGCCGTTCAGGCCGGCGGTGAAATCGTCTGCGGTATCGATCATCGTGCCGTCGAGGTCGATAATCGCTGCTCTGATCTGCGGCCCGGTGAACGCTGGCGTTGCTGCGCTCATGAACGGTGCGAGACGGCAGCGAGCGCGCCGCGCATTTCGTCGATCACTGCCTTGTAGTCCGGCTTGCCGAAAATGGCCGAGCCAGCGACGAACGTGTCCGCGCCGGCAGCCGCGATTTCCGCGATGTTGTCGACTTTCACGCCACCGTCCACTTCGAGATGGATGTGGCGGCCGGTGCGTTCGTTATAGGCGTCGATCTTCGCGCGCGCTTCGCGCAGCTTGACCAGCGCCTCGGGAATGAACGACTGCCCGCCGAAGCCCGGATTCACCGACATGATCAGCACGAGGTCCAGCTTGTCCATCACGTGATCGAGATAGTTGAGCGGCGTCGCCGGGTTGAACACGAGGCCGGCCTTGCAGCCGTGATCGCGGATCAGCGACAGCGTGCGGTCGATGTGATCGGAGCCTTCGGGGTGAAAGCTGATGACGTTGGCGCCCGCCTTCGCGAAATCCGGCACGATGCGATCGACCGGACGCACCATCAGATGCACGTCGATCGGCACCTGAACGTGCGGACGGATCGCTTCGCAGACGAGCGGTCCGATCGTCAGGTTCGGCACGTAGTGGTTGTCCATCACGTCGAAGTGAATCCAGTCGGCGCCGGCGGCGACAACGTTGCGGACTTCTTCGCCGAGCCGCGAGAAATCGGCGGACAGGATGCTGGGGGCGATATGGAATTGCGTCATGGCGGGGAGGGGCTGACGGAAAACCGCTATTTTACCGGTTCGCTGCCTGATGCGACCGGGTTGCGACCTTGTCCCGACAGGAGACGCCGGTTGCGGGTCCGCGTGGCATCAAGCAGAATGCCAATCCATGACGAGCCTCCCGCCGGCCGGCCGGGAATCCGGTCTGAGGACCGGGTTGAAGACCATTCGCGGGCGGGCTTCACGAAGACCTTTCACTTTATCTTCACCAGACCGGAAGCGAGCGGAACCAGGATGAGCCAGTACGAATTCAGCGTGTCGTCGCAGGTGCAATACCTGCCCGAAGAGTCGGACCCGGAACATCGCCAGTATGCGTTCGCCTATACGCTGACCATCCGCAACAGTGGGCAGATCCCTGCTCAACTGATCGCCCGCCATTGGGTCATCACCGACAGCGAATCGCGCGTGCAGGAAGTGAAGGGGCTCGGCGTGGTCGGGCATCAGCCGCTGCTCAAACCTGGCGAGCAATTCGAATATACGAGCTGGGCGGTGATCGCGACGCCGGTTGGGACGATGCGCGGAGAGTACTTCTGCGTGGCCGAGGACGGCGAGCGCTTCGACGCGACGGTTCCCGAGTTCATTCTGCGTATGCCGCGCACACTGCATTGAACGCTCGCTCGCGTTCGAGGTCTGTCGACAGTCTCTGCGCTATTTGTTGTCGCGCGACGCCTGTTCGCGGGACGCGGGTCCGCGCGATGCCTTTTTCTTTCCCGACGACGTCCACACCACGATGAAAATCAGCAGCCCCAGCGCAAGAAGCGATTCGAGCGCGAACATGAGCATCGGGTATTCGTCGAGCAGATCAGACATGGCAGTTTCCATCAAGAGCGAACATTGTATGCGTATTTTTCGGCGCGCTGCCGCATGGGCGGGAGCGGTGTCGATCGCGGTGCTGCTTGCCGCGTGCGGTGGGCGCGAAGCGGTGCGGCCCGTTAGTCCGCCGACCGGCGCGGCGATCATCCCCGGGCAGATTGCGCCCGCGCGTCTGACGCAGGTGGAGTGGCAACAGGTGCCGGGCTGGCAGGACGATTCGCTGATCGGTGCGACGGCGGCACTGCGGCAGAACTGCGTGCGGCTCGCGCGTCAGGCGAACTGGCAGCGCGCGTGCGCGGCGGCGAGCCAGCTTGATGACCTCGACGTTGCAGGCGCGCGGACCTATTTCGAAACTTACTTCGCGCCGTTTCAGCTTGCTAACAGTGACGGCACGCTCGACGGTCTCGTGACCGGCTACTACGAGCCGCTGCTGCGCGGCTCGCGCACGCGTCACGGTGTGTATCAGACGGCGCTGTATCGCTGGCCGTCCGGCTATCGGACGGGCACGGCGCTGCCGTCGCGCGCGCAGCTCGAGCGCTCCGGCGTGCTGAACGGCAACGAACTCGTGTGGGTCGACGATCCGATCGAAGCGTTCTTTCTGCAGGTGCAAGGCTCCGGGCGTGTCGTGATGGAGGACGGCAGCGTGATGCGTGTCGGCTTCGGCGGGACCAATAACCAGCCGTACCGGTCGATCGGCCGCTGGCTGCTCGATCGCGGCGAATTGACGCCGTCTCAGGCGACGATGCAGGGCATCAAGGCATGGGCGCGCGCGAATCCGACGCGGGTCGATGGGCTGCTCGATACGAACCCACGCTTCGTGTTCTTCCGCGAGATGTCCCCGGAAGCGGCGCCCGGCGGCGGCGCGGATGGTCCGATCGGCGCGCTCGGCGTACCGCTGACACCTGAGCGTTCGATTGCGGTCGACCCTTCGTCGATTCCGCTCGGTACGCCGGTGTTTCTGCAGACCACGCGGCCACTGACCAATCAACCGATGAATCGCCTCGTGTTCGCCCAGGATACCGGCTCGGCGATCAAGGGCGGCGTGCGTGCCGATTACTTCTGGGGACTCGGCGACGATGCGGGCGACCTGGCCGGCAAGATGAAACAGGCCGGCCGGATGTGGTTGCTGTTGCCTCGCTCGTGATGTGACTCGGCGCGACGTGGTGCATGAGCTTCAGGCGTTCTTGTTGCGCTTGTCGATCACGCGTCTTGCCTTGCCCACCGATCGTTCGATCCCGTTGACCGCCAGAATGTTGACCACCGCGCTTACGCCGATCAGTGACTTGATGTCGTAAGTGAGCGCGTGCCGGGCCGTGTCGAGCGCGGCGGTGTCGGGCGCGGTTTCCGGACATGGCTCGACGTTCAGCGTCAGCACGTCCAGCGGACCTTCCTTCGTCAGCACGATCTGATAGTGCGGCGCGAGTGCGTGCTGCTTCAATAGCAGCTCTTCGATCTGCGTCGGGAACACGTTCACGCCGCGCACGATCATCATGTCGTCCGAGCGGCCGGTGATCTTTTCCATCCGACGCATCGTGCGCGCAGTGCCCGGCAGCAGACGCGTCAGATCGCGCGTGCGATAGCGGACGATCGGCAGCGCTTCCTTGGTCAGCGACGTGAACACCAGTTCGCCGAGTTCGCCGTCGGGCAATACCTCACCCGTGTCGGGATCGATCACTTCGGGATAAAAGTGGTCTTCCCAGATGGTCGGACCGTCCTTGGTCTCCACGCATTCCGATGCGACTCCCGGCCCGATCACTTCCGACAGACCGTAGATGTCGACCGCATCGATGCCCATCCGCTGTTCGATCGCGCGGCGCATGTCGTTGGTCCACGGCTCCGCGCCGAAGATGCCGGTGCGCAGCGAGCACGTTGCCGGGTCGATGCCCTGGCGTTCGAGTTCGTCGGCAATCGACAGCATGTAGCTCGGCGTCACCATGATGATGTCGGGCCGGAAATCCTGGATCAGCTGCACCTGCTTCTCGGTCTGGCCGCCGCCGAACGGAATGACCGTGAGGCCTGCGCGTTCCGCGCCGTAGTGCGCACCGAGGCCGCCGGTGAAGAGGCCGTAGCCGTAGCTGATGTGCACCTTGTCGCCTGCACGTGCGCCCGCCGCGCGGATCGAACGTGCGACGAGGTTGGCCCATGTGTCGATGTCGCGTGCGGTGTAACCGACGACCGTCGGCTTGCCGGTCGTACCCGACGACGCGTGAATGCGTGAGATACGCTCCTGCGGCACCGCGAACATCCCAAACGGGTAGTTGTCGCGCAGATCTTTTTTCGTCGTGAACGGGAAACGCGACAGATCGGCGAGCGAATGCAACTCCGACGGATGCACGCCAGCCTCGTCGAATTTGCTTCGATACACCGGCGAGTTTTCGTAGGCGTGCGCGAGCGACCATTTCAGTCGTTCGAGCTGCAGCGCGGCGAGCTCGTCGCGGCTCGCCGTTTCGATCGGCTCGAGCGGGAGCGGGGTGGTCATCGATGTCTCCTTCTTTTTTATCGGAACGCGGTGCGGGCGACTAGCTTTCCTGCGATGGAATCACGGTGCCGCGAATTTGAGCGGACTTGCCGCGGAACATTGCGACGACTTCACGGGCCCGGTTGGTCACACGAATATCGTAGATGCCGTTGCGCCCGCTCAATGTCTGCTCGACCGCTTCTGCAGTCAGCATGTCGCCGCCCGACACCGGGCGCAGGAATTCGATCGAACAACCGGACGCGACCGTATTGATGTTGTACGAGTTGCACGCGAACGCGAAGGTGGAATCGGCGAGCGTGAAGATCAGGCCGCCGTGGCAGATCTCGTGACCGTTCAGGAAGTCGCTGCGCACCGTCATCTGCATGCGCGCATAGCCGGGGCGTACTTCTTGCAGTTCCATGCCGAGCGCGCGGCTGCAGCGGTCGGCGTCGTACATGGTCTGCGCGGTGGCGCGCGCGAGTTCGTCGGGTGTCATCGCGGAAGGGTCTTGGGTTTGCGTCGACATGTCAGCGTCCTTCGAAGCGCGGCGCGCGTTTTTCGACGAAGGCCTGCACGCCTTCCGCGTAGTCGTGCGACGCACCGAGTTCGCGCTGCAGATCGCGTTCGAGATCGAGTTGCTCGTCGAGCGTGTTCGTCGCACCCGCGCGCAACGCGCGCTTGATCGCGGCGATCGCGCGGGTGGGTTGCTGCGCGAGCTGGGTGGCGAGTTGGGCGGCTGTTGCGGAGAGTTCTGCATCGTCTACCGCGCGCCAGATCATGCCCCAGCGTTCGGCCTTTTCCGCATCGAGTTTCTCGCCGGTGAGCGCGAGTCCGAGTGCGCGCGCCATCCCGACGCGTTGCGGAAGAAACCACGTACCGCCCGAGTCGGGCACGAGGCCGATCTTCACGAACGCCTGAATGAAATTCGCGGAGCGTGCGGCGACGACCAGGTCGCATGCGAGCGCGAGGTTGGCGCCCGCGCCGGCGGCGGTGCCGTTCACTGCGGCGATCACCGGTAGCGGCAGCGCTTGCAGACGCCGGATCAGCGGATTGAAATGCGCGTCGATCAGATCGCCGAGATCGGTCATCGCGCCTGGCGTGAAGTCGAGATCCGCGAGATCCTGGCCCGCACAGAAGCCACGGCCCGCACCGGTGAGGATGAGCGCGCGGGTGCCTGCTGCTTCGACCTGGTCGAGCGCTTCGGCGAGTTCGCCATGCATCGCACGGGTGAAACTGTTGAGCTTGTCCGGGCGATTCAGCGTGACGGTCGCGACGCGCGTCGATGTGTCGATGGCGACCTGGATCGTTTCGTAGGGCATGTTTTTGTCTTCTCCTCGGCGGGGCGTGTGCGCGTTGTTCAGACTCGTTCGATCACGAGCGCGATGCCCTGGCCGACGCCGATGCACATCGTGCACAGCGCGAAGCGGCCGTTGCTGCGCTCCAGTTGATACAGCGCGGTCGTGACGAGCCGTGCGCCCGATGCGCCGAGCGGATGCCCCAACGCGATGGCACCGCCGTTCGGATTGACGCGCGGATCGTCGTCGCGCAAACCGAGCGCGCGCAGCACGGCAAGCCCCTGCGATGCGAACGCTTCGTTCAGTTCAATGACGTCGAACTGCTCGAGCTTCATGTTCAGCTGGGCCAGCAGCTTTTGCGTTGCGGGCGCGGGGCCGATGCCCATGATGCGCGGTTCGACCCCGGCTGTCGCCATGCCGAGCACGCGAGCGCGGCGGCGCAGGCCGTATTGGTCAGTCGCCGCGTCATTCGCGAGCAGCAGAGCGCATGCGCCATCGTTCACGCCGGACGCGTTGCCGGCCGTCACGGTGCCGTCGGCGCGCACGATGCTCTTTAGCTTCGCGAGCGCGTCGAGCGACGTTTCGCGCGGATGCTCGTCGAGCGTGACGCGTAGCGGGTCGCCTTTTTTCTGCGCGATCTCGACAGCAACGATCTCTTCGGCGAGCCGGCCTTCGCGCTGCGCCGCTGCCGCTTTCTGCTGACTGCGCATCGCGAACGCGTCCTGATCGGCCCGCGAAACACCGAATTCGACCGCGACGTTTTCCGCGGTTTCGGGCATCGAATCGATGCCGTAGTCGCGTTTCATCAGCGGATTGACGAAGCGCCAACCGATGGTCGTATCGTGAATGTCGGCCTGACGCGAGAAAGCGGACGTCGCCTTGCCCATCACGAACGGTGCGCGCGTCATGCTTTCGACACCGCCCGCGATCATCAGACGCGCTTCGCCGGCCTTGATCGCGCGTGCGGCTGTGCCGATCGCGTCCATGCCGGAGCCGCACAGGCGGTTGATCGTGGCTCCTGGCACGTCGATCGGCAAGCCGGCCAGCAACGTGGACATCCGCGCGACGTTGCGGTTGTCTTCGCCTGCCTGGTTCGCGCAACCATAGATGACGTCGTCGAGCGTGCGCCAGTCGACGCCAGGGTTGCGCGCGGCCAGCGCCTTGAGCGGGACGGCGCCGAGGTCGTCGGCGCGCACGTCTTTCAGGGCGCCGCCGTAGCGGCCGAACGGGGTGCGAATCGCATCGCAGATAAAGGCGTCGGTCATGTCGTGTTCCTGCGTCGAGCCAGGTGACGGTAGTCGTTCATCAGGCTCATGTTATTCGGAGGGCTGCCCGGGTTCCATCCGGCCAAACGGCATAGTCTGTCCGGCCGACTTATGCCGATGCCGACACCGGTTCAACATGGACGCGACTCTGAACGACACGGAAACGGCTCGCGACGAAGGCGGCATCGGCAAGCGCGGCATTCGCGGCGGGGTTTGCACCGGTGCCGTGAAAGTCGGAGAACGCAGCAGACTGATTGACGAAAACGCCGCCGGTCAGATTGATCGACAACGCAACGCCGCCGCGAACCGATGCTTCATGTGCGGCTTCGATGACGGCATCGTCGGTGCTGTAAACCGATAGCGTCAGGGCGCCGTGTTCGGCGGCGATCGAGCCGGCGAGGTCGAGCGATTGAGCGGTGGAATCGGTGGCGATGACGAACGAGATCGGGCCGAACCATTCGCGCGTGAACTGGCTGGCGTCGGTGGCGGCGTCGAGCTTCAGCACGAGCGGCGTGCGGACGCGCGCGCCGACGAAGGCCGGGTGTTCGAGCTCATGGCTGTCGACCAGGACGGTGCCGAGCTTGCGGGCTTCGTCGATGCGGTGCGTGACACCGTCGTTCTGGATCGCGCCGAGCAGCTCGACGGCACGGGCTGGGTCCGCGACCAGCTTCTGCACCGCGCCAGCGATCGCATCGGCGACTGCGTCGAAGCCGAGCACACCTTCGGGTGTGCGGATGCCGTCGTGCGGGACGTAGATGTTTTGCGGCGCGGTACACATCTGGCCCGAGTACAGCGCAAGCGAGAAAGCGATATTGCGCGCGACTGCCTTGATGTCGTCGGCCGAGTCGATGACGATCTGGTTGACGCCGGCTTTCTCGGTGAAGACCTGCGCCTGGTGCGCATGGCGTTCGAGCCAGGTGCCGTTCTGCGTGCTGCCGGTGAAATCGATGAGTTTGATTTGCGGACGCAGCGCGAGATCCTGGACGAGCGCGCCGTCATTAGGTTCGGTCGCGAGAAGCGTCACGACGTTCGGATCGAAACCGGCTTCGCGCAGGACATCGCGTGCGATGCGGACGGTGACCGCAAGCGGCAGGATCGCGCCCGGATGCGGCTTGACGATCACCGTGTTGCCCGTGGCCAGATCGGCGAAGAGGCCGGGATAGCTGTTCCACGTCGGGAATGTGCAGCAACCGAGGACAAGGCCGGTGCCGCGCGGCACGACCGTGTAGCGCTTTTTCATCGCGAGCGGCGGGTTTTTGCCTTGCGGCTTTTCCCAGTGTGCGTTCGTCGGCACCCGGCGCAGCTGGTCCCACGCGTAGGCGATGGCTTCGAGCGCGCGGTCCTGTGCATGAGGGCCGCCAGCCTGAAACGCCATCATGAATGCCTGACCAGTCGTGTGCATCACGCTGTAACCGATCTCGAAGCTTGCGCGATTCACGCGCGAAAGAATTTCGAGACATACGCCGGCCCATGCTTGCGGGCCAGCCGCGCGCCATGTGCGCTGCGCATGCTCGGCGGCTGCGATCAGCGTGTTGGGATCGGCTTTCGGGTAGCGGATGCCGAGCGGAAAGCCGAAGGGGGAGACTTCCGCGCCGATGGTTTCGTCGGTGCCGGGCTGGTCGAGTTCGAAGGGCTTGTCCAGATGGGCTTTGAACGCCGCTTCGCCGTCCGCATTCGCGGTTTCCCCGTACACTTTCGGACTGGGCATTTCGGCGAACGGGCTCCAGTAGCCGCGCGTTTCGATGGCGGCGAGCGCCTTGTGCAACGTGTCTTCGTGTTTCGTGAACAGAGGATGGGTCATGACAGAAGGAATGCTGAACAGGAGTTTGGGGAAGTCTTGCCGAATAATTAACCGACCGGTTGGTTGGCAAATGTTAGCATCGATTGAATAGCCTGCGCGAAGTGTTTTTCGTGCGCGTTCTCGTTCACTTATACAAATCAAGGAGCACTCATGACGTACGAAAACATCCTGGTCGAGACCCGCGGTCGCGTCGGCCTGGTGACGTTGAATCGTCCGAAGGCGTTGAACGCGCTGAACGATGCGTTGATGGACGAGCTGGGCACCGCGCTCAAGGCCTTCGATGCCGACGACAATATTGGCGCGATCGTTGTGACCGGTAGCGAGAAGGCGTTTGCTGCGGGCGCGGATATCGGAATGATGGCGACCTACAGCTACATGGACGTGTACAAGGGTGACTACATCACGCGCAATTGGGAGACGGTTCGGACGATTCGCAAACCGATCATTGCCGCGGTCGCGGGCTTCGCGCTGGGCGGCGGCTGCGAACTGGCGATGATGTGCGACATCATCCTCGCCGCGGACACGGCGAAGTTCGGCCAACCCGAAATCAAGCTCGGCATCATGCCGGGGGCGGGCGGCACTCAGCGTCTGCCGCGCGCTGTTTCGAAAGCGAAGGCGATGGATATGTGTCTGACCGCGCGCTTCATGGATGCCGCTGAGGCTGAGCGAGCGGGACTGGTGTCGCGGGTGATTCCGGCGGCGTCGCTGATCGATGAAGCTATTGCTGCCGCATCGACGATCGCAGAGTTTCCGCTGCCGGCGGTGATGATGGTGAAAGAGTCCGTGAATCGTGCCTACGAGAGCACGTTAGCCGAGGGCGTGCATTTCGAGCGCCGCCTGTTCCATTCGCTGTTCGCCACCGAGGATCAAAAAGAAGGGATGGCGGCGTTCGTCGAGAAGCGTAAGGCGGTCTTTAAGCATCGCTAGAAATAACGCTTGCAAGGCGCGGGGCAGGTGACTAGAATTGCGGACTTTCGCGCTTCGGTAAGCGGGGTGCGGAAGGCGGGAGAGCCAGCAATGGCGGGGATTTCCGGGCGGGCAGGTCAGCAGGAAGAAGTGATAAACCTGTTGACGAGCGAACGGAAAGTCTTCATAATCTCGTTTCTCTGCTGCATGGCGGCAGACGCGGAGTGAGCTGGTGGTGGTAGCGCTGGTTTGCGACGTGAACGATCTTTAAAAACTAACAGCCGATAAGTGTGGGCGCTCGATGGCAAGGCGAACTCTGGATGCAAGTCTGRAGCCGGCATAAGTATCGAGAGTCTCACACTAAAGTAAGTCAGGTTTTTGAATTTCAGGATTCAGGACCTGTCATCTTTGAGTGAGCGACCTGTCCGAGAGGACAGAAAACAGTAACAGGCATTGAACTGAAGAGTTTGATCCTGGCTCAGATTGAACGCTGGCGGCATGCCTTACACATGCAAGTCGAACGGCAGCACGGGAGCAATCCTGGTGGCGAGTGGCGAACGGGTGAGTAATACATCGGAACGTGTCCTGGAGTGGGGGATAGCCCGGCGAAAGCCGGATTAATACCGCATACGGCCGATGGCGGATTAGCTAGTTGGTGGGGTAAAGGCCTACCAAGGCGACGATCCGTAGCTGGTCTGAGAGGACGACCAGCCACACTGGGACTGAGACACGGCCCAGACTCCTACGGGAGGCAGCAGTGGGGAATTTTGGACAATGGGGGAAACCCTGATCCAGCAATGCCGCGTGTGTGAAGAAGGCCTTCGGGTTGTAAAGCACTTTTGTCCGGAAAGAAATCCTTTGGGCTAATACCCCGGGGGGATGACGGTACCGGAAGAATAAGCACCGGCTAACTACGTGCCAGCAGCCGCGGTAATACGTAGGGTGCAAGCGTTAATCGGAATTACTGGGCGTAAAGCGTGCGCAGGCGGTTCGCTAAGACCGATGTGAAATCCCCGGGCTTAACCTGGGAACTGCATTGGTGACTGGCGGGCTAGAGTATGGCAGAGGGGGGTAGAATTCCACGTGTAGCAGTGAAATGCGTAGAGATGTGGAGGAATACCGATGGCGAAGGCAGCCCCCTGGGCCAATACTGACGCTCATGCACGAAAGCGTGGGGAGCAAACAGGATTAGATACCCTGGTAGTCCACGCCCTAAACGATGTCAACTAGTTGTTGGGGATTCATTTCCTTAGTAACGTAGCTAACGCGTGAAGTTGACCGCCTGGGGAGTACGGTCGCAAGATTAAAACTCAAAGGAATTGACGGGGACCCGCACAAGCGGTGGATGATGTGGATTAATTCGATGCAACGCGAAAAACCTTACCTACCCTTGACATGTACGGAATCCTGCCGAGAGGTGGGAGTGCCCGAAAGGGAGCCGTAACACAGGTGCTGCATGGCTGTCGTCAGCTCGTGTCGTGAGATGTTGGGTTAAGTCCCGCAACGAGCGCAACCCTTGTCCCTAGTTGCTACGCAAGAGCACTCCAGGGAGACTGCCGGTGACAAACCGGAGGAAGGTGGGGATGACGTCAAGTCCTCATGGCCCTTATGGGTAGGGCTTCACACGTCATACAATGGTCGGAACAGAGGGTTGCCAAGCCGCGAGGTGGAGCCAATCCCAGAAAACCGATCGTAGTCCGGATCGCAGTCTGCAACTCGACTGCGTGAAGCTGGAATCGCTAGTAATCGCGGATCAGCATGCCGCGGTGAATACGTTCCCGGGTCTTGTACACACCGCCCGTCACACCATGGGAGTGGGTTTTACCAGAAGTGGCTAGTCTAACCGCAAGGAGGACGGTCACCACGGTAGGATTCATGACTGGGGTGAAGTCGTAACAAGGTAGCCGTATCGGAAGGTGCGGCTGGATCACCTCCTTTCAAGAAGCCCATGCGCTGGAAGTTGAGCGCTCACGCTTATCGGCTGTAGTCAGGACAGACTCAGGGGTCTGTAGCTCAGTTGGTTAGAGCACCGTCTTGATAAGGCGGGGGTCGTTGGTTCGAATCCAACCAGACCCACCACCATTGTCTGCGGTTGCCGGGCGAAAGACTCCTGTCTGGACATGAGGGGGATTAGCTCAGCTGGGAGAGCACCTGCTTTGCAAGCAGGGGGTCGTCGGTTCGATCCCGTCATCCTCCACCAATCATCAATGCACAGGGTCCTTGCGGATGCAGGGCGTTTTGCATTGGCGATTGAGCCAGTCAGAGTGATACGCGGTTATAGCAATCGCGATATCGGCTGTCGTTCTTTAACAATCAGGAAGAAGTAGTAAAGAGATTCACCGAAAGGCACTTAGAGATGGGTGTCGGGTAGGTGAATCAGGGTTGTGATTGTATCGAAGTATTTTAAAGTTCATCGAGAGATGGCTTGGAATACGGCACAACGCTAAAACTCAACCTGTAGCGAGTACGGCTTCCCTTCGGGGATCAGAGACGTACCTGTTATAGGGTCAAGCGAACAAGTGCATGTGGTGGATGCCTTGGCGATCACAGGCGATGAAGGACGCGGTAGCCTGCGAAAAGCTCCGGGGAGCTGGCAAACAAGCTTTGATCCGGAGATGTCCGAATGGGGAAACCCACTCCTAATGGAGTATCCATGACTGAATACATAGGTCATGTGAAGCGAACGCGGTGAACTGAAACATCTAAGTAACCGCAGGAAAAGAAATCAACCGAGATTCCCAAAGTAGTGGCGAGCGAAATGGGATCAGCCTGTACTCTTTATCTTCGTTGTTAGCTGAACGCTCTGGAAAGTGCGGCCATAGCAGGTGATAGCCCTGTAAGCGAAAACAGTGAGGAAGAACTAGGTGTACGACAAGTAGGGCGGGACACGTGAAATCCTGTCTGAAGATGGGGGGACCATCCTCCAAGGCTAAATACTCGTGATCGACCGATAGTGAACCAGTACCGTGAGGGAAAGGCGAAAAGAACCCCGGGAGGGGAGTGAAATAGATCCTGAAACCGCATGCATACAAACAGTCGGAGCCTCGCAAGGGGTGACGGCGTACCTTTTGTATAATGGGTCAGCGACTTACATTCAGTGGCAAGCTTAACCGATTAGGGCAGGCGTAGCGAAAGCGAGTCCGAACAGGGCGTTCAGTCGCTGGGTGTAGACCCGAAACCAGGTGATCTATCCATGGCCAGGATGAAGGTGCGGTAACACGTACTGGAGGTCCGAACCCACTAACGTTGAAAAGTTAGGGGATGAGCTGTGGATAGGGGTGAAAGGCTAAACAAACCTGGAAATAGCTGGTTCTCTCCGAAAACTATTTAGGTAGTGCCTCGTGTATCACCTTCGGGGGTAGAGCACTGTCATGGTTGAAGGGTCCATTGCGGATTACTTCGCCATAGCAAACTCCGAATACCGAAGAGTGCAATCACGGGAGACAGACATCGGGTGCTAACGTCCGGTGTCAAGAGGGAAACAACCCAGACCGCCAGCTAAGGTCCCCAAATATGACTAAGTGGGAAACGAAGTGGGAAGGCTAAAACAGTCAGGAGGTTGGCTTAGAAGCAGCCATCCTTTAAAGAAAGCGTAATAGCTCACTGATCGAGTCGTCCTGCGCGGAAGATGTAACGGGGCTAAGTCATATACCGAAGCTGCGGATGCACATTTATGTGCATGGTAGGAGAGCGTTCCGTAAGCCTGCGAAGGTGCATTGAAAAGTGCGCTGGAGGTATCGGAAGTGCGAATGCTGACATGAGTAGCGATAAAGGGGGTGAAAGGCCCCCTCGCCGTAAGCCCAAGGTTTCCTACGCAACGTTCATCGGCGTAGGGTGAGTCGGCCCCTAAGGCGAGGCAGAAATGCGTAGCTGATGGGAAGCAGGTCAATATTCCTGCACCGACGTGAAATGCGATGGGGGGACGGATCGCGGAAGGTTGTCCGGGTGTTGGAAGTCCCGGTCGCTGCGTTGGAGAAGGCACTTTGGCAAATCCGGGTGCGTAATTCAAGGGCGTGGCGCGAGCTCCTTAGGGAGCGAAGCAACTGGAAGGGGTTCCAGGAAAAGCCTCTAAGCTTCAGTTTCACGTTGACCGTACCGCAAACCGACACAGGTGGGCGAGATGAGTATTCTAAGGCGCTTGAGAGAACTCGGGAGAAGGAACTCGGCAAATTGGTACCGTAACTTCGGGATAAGGTACGCCCTTGTAGCTTGACTGGCCTGCGCCAGGAGGGTGAAGGGGTTGCAATAAACTGGTGGCTGCGACTGTTTAATAAAAACACAGCACTCTGCAAACACGAAAGTGGACGTATAGGGTGTGACGCCTGCCCGGTGCCGGAAGATTAAATGATGGGGTGCAAGCTCTTGATTGAAGTCCCGGTAAACGGCGGCCGTAACTATAACGGTCCTAAGGTAGCGAAATTCCTTGTCGGGTAAGTTCCGACCTGCACGAATGGCGTAACGATGGCCACACTGTCTCCTCCCGAGACTCAGCGAAGTTGAAGTGTTTGTGATGATGCAATCTCCCCGCGGCTAGACGGAAAGACCCCATGAACCTTTACTGTAGCTTTGCATTGGACTTTGAACCGGTCTGTGTAGGATAGGTGGGAGGCTTTGAAGCGTGGACGCCAGTCTGCGTGGAGCCAACCTTGAAATACCACCCTGGTTTGTTTGAGGTTCTAACCTTGACCCGTTATCCGGGTCGGGGACAGTGCATGGTAGGCAGTTTGACTGGGGCGGTCTCCTCCCAAAGTGTAACGGAGGAGTACGAAGGTACGCTAGGTACGGTCGGAAATCGTGCTGATAGTGCAATGGCATAAGCGTGCTTAACTGCGAGACCGACAAGTCGAGCAGGTGCGAAAGCAGGTCATAGTGATCCGGTGGTTCTGTATGGAAGGGCCATCGCTCAACGGATAAAAGGTACTCTGGGGATAACAGGCTGATACCGCCCAAGAGTTCATATCGACGGCGGTGTTTGGCACCTCGATGTCGGCTCATCTCATCCTGGGGCTGTAGCCGGTCCCAAGGGTATGGCTGTTCGCCATTTAAAGAGGTACGTGAGCTGGGTTTAAAACGTCGTGAGACAGTTTGGTCCCTATCTGCCGTGGGCGCTGGATATTTGAAGGGGGCTGCTCCTAGTACGAGAGGACCGGAGTGGACGAACCTCTGGTGTACCGGTTGTCACGCCAGTGGCATCGCCGGGTAGCTATGTTCGGAAGAGATAACCGCTGAAAGCATCTAAGCGGGAAACTCGCCTTAAGATGAGATATCCCCGGGGCTTCGAGCCCCTTGAAGGGTCGTTCAAGACCAGGACGTTGATAGGTCAGGTGTGGAAGCGCAGTAATGCGTTAAGCTAACTGATACTAATTGCCCGTAAGGCTTGATCCTATAACAGGTGCGTGTCGGCAGCCTTTGGTGCGTGAGCACTTCAGGGATGCCCCACCCTGCGCACAGCGCAGGGTCTCAGGCAGACGCACGGTTGAGATCAGTGTTGTGCCTCAACCATCACAACCCACACGAGAGGCATCCTCTCAGCTACTTCTTCCCGATTGGTTGTGTTGAGTATCCCTCAACACGACAACAAGTCATGCCTGATGACCATAGCGTGTCGGTACCACCCCTTCCCATCCCGAACAGGACCGTGAAACGACTCCACGCCGATGATAGTGCGGATTGCCCGTGTGAAAGTAGGTAATCGTCAGGCTCCTTATGCT
>NZ_SMRO01000006.1 GCF_004359985.1 Paraburkholderia flava
GCGCAGATGGACGGCGCGATCCTGGTGTGCTCGGCCGCAGACGGCCCGATGCCGCAAACGCGTGAGCACATCCTGCTGGCGCGTCAGGTCGGTGTGCCGTACATCATCGTGTTCCTGAACAAGTGCGACATGGTGGACGACGCCGAGCTGCTCGAGCTGGTGGAAATGGAAGTGCGCGAGCTGCTGTCGAAGTATGACTTCCCGGGCGACGACACGCCGATCGTGAAGGGTTCGGCGAAGCTGGCGCTGGAAGGCGACAAGGGCGAGCTGGGCGAAGTGGCGATCATGAGCCTGGCCGACGCGCTGGACACGTACATCCCGACGCCGGAGCGCGCAATTGACGGTGCGTTCCTGATGCCGGTGGAAGACGTGTTCTCGATCTCGGGTCGTGGCACGGTGGTGACGGGTCGTATCGAGCGCGGCGTGGTGAAGGTCGGCGAAGAAATCGAGATCATCGGGATCAAGCCGACGGTGAAGACGACGTGCACGGGCGTGGAAATGTTCCGCAAGCTGCTCGACCAGGGTCAGGCAGGCGACAACGTCGGTATCCTGCTGCGCGGCACGAAGCGTGAAGATGTGGAGCGTGGCCAGGTGCTGGCCAAGCCGGGTTCGATCACGCCGCACACGCACTTCACGGCTGAAGTGTACGTGCTGAGCAAGGACGAAGGCGGCCGTCATACGCCGTTCTTCAACAACTACCGTCCGCAGTTCTACTTCCGCACGACGGACGTGACGGGCTCGATCGAGCTGCCGAAGGACAAGGAAATGGTGATGCCGGGCGACAACGTGTCGATCACGGTGAAGCTGATTGCGCCGATCGCGATGGAAGAAGGTCTGCGCTTCGCTATCCGTGAAGGCGGTCGTACCGTCGGCGCCGGTGTCGTCGCCAAGATCATCGAGTAAGCCAGTTAGTTCTCGTTGATCGGTTGTTTCGGGGTTGACGATGTCGTCAACCCCAAATGGTTTAGGGGTATAGCTCAACTGGCAGAGCGTCGGTCTCCAAAACCGAAGGTTGGGGGTTCGATTCCCTCTGCCCCTGCCAATCTCGCGCCGCATGTGGCGCTCGTTTAGGGTGTTATGGCGAATCCTTCCGTCGAAACTGTAAATACCTCCGGCGACAAGCTGACGTTGACCGCGGGCGTATTGCTGGTCTTGGCCGGGTTCGTCGGGTTCTTCTGGCTGAGCGGCCAGGAGTGGTACGTTCGCGGTGCGGCCCTTGCAGTTGGGGTGATCGCGGGTGTAGCAGTCGGTCTTCTCTCCGCACCTGGCAAGGGTTTCATCGCGTTTGCCAAAGATTCGTACAAAGAAGTCCGCAAGGTCGTGTGGCCCACTCGTAAAGAGGCTACGCAAACGACGCTGGTGGTGTTCGGCTTTGTGCTGGTCATGGCGATCATTCTCTGGATTAGCGATAAATCCATCGAGTGGGCGATTTTCTCGGTGATTCTGGGTTGGAAATGATATGAGTGATACTCCGGCATCCCCGAGCGGTAAACGTTGGTACGTCGTGCACGCCTACTCCGGCATGGAGAAGAGCGTGCAACGTGCGCTTCAAGAGCGCATCGAACGTGCTGGCATGCAGGATAAATTTGGTCAGATCCTTGTGCCGACCGAAGAGGTCGTCGAGGTGAAGGGCGGTCACAAATCGGTGACCGAGCGCCGTTTCTTTCCGGGCTACGTGCTCGTGGAAATGGAGATGACGGACGAAACATGGCACCTCGTGAAGAACACGGCGAAGGTGACGGGTTTCGTGGGCGGTGCGCGCAATCGTCCGAGCCCGATTTCCCCGCGGGAAGTCGAGAAGATCATGTCGCAGATGCAGGAAGGCGTGGAAAAGCCGCGCCCGAAGACTCTGTTCGAAGTCGGCGAGATGATCCGTGTGAAGGATGGTCCGTTTACGGACTTCAACGGCAGCGTCGAGGAAGTGAACTACGAGAAATCGCGAGTCCGTGTTTCCGTGACGATCTTCGGCCGGGCGACGCCGGTTGAACTGGAATTCGGTCAGGTCGAAAAGCTGTGATCTGATCTGGGTGGGTCGCGCTAGTTTGTGCGATCCACCTTTCGCGCTTACGGTCCGCGTAATGGCCGTTGAGGAGCGCAAGTAGTCGATGTTTGTCGAAAGCGCGCTATCACTCACCTGAACGCTAACGCGTTCCAACGAGGTTTTCAACATGGCAAAGAAAATCATCGGCTTTATCAAGCTGCAGATTCCTGCAGGTAAAGCCAATCCGTCGCCGCCGGTCGGTCCGGCACTGGGCCAGCGCGGCCTGAACATCATGGAATTCTGCAAGGCGTTCAACGCACAGACGCAAGCGTTGGAACCGGGCCTGCCGATTCCGGTCGTCATCACCGCGTTCGCCGACAAGAGCTTCACGTTTGTTCTGAAGACGCCGCCGGCTACGGTTCTGATCAAGAAGGCCGCGAAGGTCGACAAGGGCTCGAGCAAGCCGCACACCGACAAGGTCGGCAAGATTACGCGTGCACAAGCCGAAGACATCGCCAAGACCAAGATGCCCGATCTGACGGCAGCTGATCTCGACGCAGCGGTCCGTACGATCGCTGGTAGCGCCCGCTCGATGGGCATCACCGTGGAGGGCGTGTAAATGGCCAAGCTTTCTAAACGTCTGCAATCTTTTGCAAACCAGGTCGATCGCCAGAAGCTGTACCCGGTCGACGAAGCGCTCACGCTCGTGAAGAGCTGCGCAACCGCAAAGTTCGACGAATCGATCGACATCGCCGTGCAGCTCGGCATCGATGCGAAGAAGTCGGATCAGGTGGTGCGTGGTTCGGTGGTGCTGCCCGCCGGTACGGGTAAGTCGGTTCGCGTCGCGGTGTTCGCACAAGGTGAAAAGGCCGAGCAGGCTCGTGCCGCCGGTGCGGAGATCGTCGGTATGGAAGACCTGGCTGAACAGGTCAAGGCCGGCAATCTGAACTTCGACGTCGTGATCGCTTCGCCGGACACGATGCGCGTGGTTGGTACGCTGGGTCAGATTCTTGGTCCGCGCGGCCTGATGCCGAACCCGAAGGTCGGCACGGTGACGCCGGACGTCGCGACGGCCGTGAAGAATGCGAAGGCTGGTCAGGTGCAGTTCCGTGTCGACAAGGCTGGGATCATCCATGCGACGATCGGCCGTGCATCGTTCGAGCCGACCGCACTGCGCAGCAACCTGAACGCACTGGTCGACGCGCTGCAAAAAGCGAAGCCGGCGACGAGCAAGGGTGTGTACCTGCGCAAGATCGCACTGTCGAGCACGATGGGTGTCGGCGTGCGTGTCGATCAGGCATCGCTCGCAGCGCAGTAAAGAATCCGGCGTTCCGGTGTAAGCCGGAGCGCTATTTAAGGGCTTTGGGCGGTCGTGAGGTGGCAGTTCGCATCGCACGGCCGGTTGTCAAAGACCGTTGGCGAGAACGCAGCAGGCAGGTGTTCTCTTAATGCAAAGCCAACGCAGATGGCGAACCCGAAATGGTTTTGTAGTGCTGAAGCCGTTTGATACTCGCAGCGATGCGGTTAGCAAGCGGTCGAAATGCTCCTGACTGGTCGGACGCCGTTGTTGAACGCGGTACGCAGAGCATCCGCCGAGCGTATCGAATCTGGAGTTAACCGTGCCACTCAACAAAGAAAGTAAGCAGGCCGTCGTCGCTGAGGTTGCCGCGCAAGTCGCGAAAGCCCAGACCGTCGTTCTGGCCGAATATCGTGGAATCGCGGTTGGCGATCTGACCAAGCTGCGCGCGAAAGCGCGTGAGCAACAGGTGTATCTCCGCGTGTTGAAAAACACGTTGGCGCGTCGCGCTGTCGAAGGTACTCCGTTTGCTCCGCTGGCAGAGCAGATGACCGGTCCCCTGATCTACGGCATCTCTGAAGATGCAATTGCTGCTGCCAAGGTCGTCAACGACTTCGGCAAAAGCAATGACAAGTTGATCATCAAGGCCGGTTCCTACGAAGGCAAGGTGATGGATAAGGCGGGCGTGCAAGCGCTGGCCAGCATCCCGAGCCGCGAGGAACTGCTCTCCAAGCTGCTGTTCGTCATGCAGGCTCCCGTCTCTGGCTTCGCACGCGCTCTTGGCGCGCTCGCAGCACAGAAGGGCGAAGCCGAAGCTGCTGCCTGAATTTCAGGCAGTGCGTGACGCACGTCGGTTGAGCGTAATCGATCGCTGGCTGTATCCGAATTCAATTTAGGAGTATTTCAAATGGCAATCGCAAAAGAAGACATCCTCGAAGCCGTAGGCTCGATGTCGGTTCTGGAACTGAACGAGCTGGTCAAGGCGTTCGAAGAAAAGTTTGGCGTGTCGGCAGCTGCTGTTGCAGTGGCAGGCCCGGCAGGCGGCGGCGCAGCAGCCGTTGCTGAAGAACAAACCGAATTCACGGTCAACCTGACGGAAGTCGGCGCGAACAAGGTTTCGGTCATTAAGGCAGTTCGCGAACTGACGGGTCTCGGCCTGAAGGAAGCGAAGGATCTGGTCGACGGTGCACCGAAGCCTGTGAAGGAAGCGGTACCGAAGGCTGCTGCTGAAGAAGCGAAGAAGAAGCTCGAAGAAGCTGGCGCGAAGGCTGAAATCAAGTAAGTTTCAGCAGGCTGCGCGAAGGCTGGCGGTTTTCCACCGCCGGCCTTTTTGTGCTTTGTGGGGACTACGTTTTTGCGCTGTTGTTTCGGCAAGAACGTGGGCCCAAGAAGCCAAAGAGAAGCGTCTTTCGGTAAGGTCGACCGGCGATTCTCTTTGTCTTCTGAAGCGACTGCAGAAGGCAAGTTTGGTCGGGCAGCGGGCAACATAGGCATCCGCTGCCGTCAGCCAGCGGTTGGTAGCGGCCAACCACCAAGCTTCTAGGCTCGTTCAAGCCATCGGACGGCCATCGGGTCTCAGTCGGTGAACACTCGGGTTGTCTCATCAAGGTACCCTGCCTCGACAACAATGCCCGCCGTGATTCGGAGATCGTATGCAATATTCCTTCACCGAGAAGAAGCGTATTCGCAAGAGCTTTGCGAAGCGCCCCATCGTTCACCAAGTACCTTTCCTGCTGGCTACCCAGCTTGAATCATTCAGCACGTTTCTGCAAGCAGACGTGCCTGCTGCACAACGCAAGCCCGAAGGCCTGCAGGCCGCGTTCACATCGGTTTTCCCGATCGTGTCGCACAACGGTTTTGCGCGTCTCGAGTTCGTCAGCTACATGCTGTCGTCGCCGGCGTTCAACATCAAGGAATGCCAGCAACGCGGCTTGACGTACTGCTCCGCACTGCGCGCGAAAGTGCGCCTGGTGCTGCTCGACAAGGAATCGCCGAGCAAGCCGGTCGTCAAGGAAGTGAAGGAGCAGGAAGTGTACATGGGCGAAATTCCGCTCATGACGCCGACGGGCTCGTTCGTCATCAACGGCACGGAACGCGTGATCGTTTCGCAGCTGCACCGTTCGCCCGGCGTGTTCTTCGAACACGACAAGGGCAAGACGCACAGCTCGGGCAAGCTGCTGTTCTCCGCGCGGATCATTCCGTACCGCGGTTCGTGGCTCGACTTCGAATTCGACCCGAAGGACGTGCTGTACTTCCGCGTCGACCGTCGTCGCAAGATGCCGGTCACGATCCTGCTGAAGGCAATCGGCCTGACGCCGGAACAGATCCTCGCGAACTTCTTCGTGTTCGACAACTTCACGCTGATGCCGGAAGGCGCGCAGATGGAGTTCGTGCCGGAGCGTCTGCGTGGTGAAGTCGCGCGCTTCGATATCACGGATCGCGACGGCAACGTCATCGTGCAGAAGGACAAGCGGATCAACGCGAAGCACATCCGCGACCTCGAAAACGCGAAGACGAAGTTCATCTCGGTTCCCGAAGACTATCTGCTCGGCCGCGTGCTGGCGAAGAACGTCGTCGACGGTGACACCGGTGAAGTGATCGCGAACGCGAACGAAGAAATCACCGAAACCGCACTCGAGAAGCTGCGCGAAGCGAAGATCAAGGACATCCAGACGCTCTACACGAACGATCTGGATCAAGGTCCGTACATCTCGTCGACGCTGCGTATCGACGAAACCGCGGACCGCATGGCCGCGCGTATCGCGATCTACCGGATGATGCGTCCGGGCGAACCGCCGACTGAAGAAGCCGTCGAGGCGCTGTTCAACCGCCTGTTCTACAGCGAAGACGCATACGACCTGTCGAAGGTGGGTCGTATGAAGTTCAATCGTCGCGTGGGTCGCGACGAGATCATCGGACCGATGACGCTGCAGGACGACGACATCCTCGCGACGATCAAGATCCTCGTCGAGTTGCGTAACGGCAAGGGCGAAGTGGACGATATCGACCACTTGGGCAATCGTCGTGTGCGTTGCGTCGGCGAACTGGCGGAGAACCAGTTCCGTGCCGGTCTCGTGCGTGTCGAACGTGCTGTGAAGGAACGCCTCGGCCAGGCCGAAAGCGAAAACCTGATGCCGCACGACCTGATCAACTCGAAGCCGATTTCGTCGGCGATTCGCGAGTTCTTCGGTTCGTCGCAGCTGTCGCAGTTCATGGACCAGACCAACCCGCTGTCGGAAATCACCCACAAGCGCCGCGTGTCGGCACTTGGACCGGGCGGTCTGACGCGTGAACGCGCAGGCTTCGAAGTCCGCGACGTGCACCCGACCCACTACGGTCGTGTGTGCCCGATCGAAACGCCGGAAGGTCCGAACATCGGCCTGATCAACTCGCTCGCGCTGTACGCGCACCTGAACGAATACGGCTTCCTCGAGACGCCGTACCGTAAGGTGACGGACGGCAAGGTGACCGATCAGATCGATTACCTGTCGGCGATCGAAGAAGGCCGTTACGTGATCGCTCAGGCGAACGCTGCAGTGGCCGACGACGGCACGCTGACCGATGAACTCGTGTCGTCGCGTGAAGCTGGCGAAACGCTGATGGTCACGCCGGACCGCATCCAGTACATGGACGTGGCGCCGTCGCAGATCGTGTCGGTGGCCGCCTCGCTGATTCCGTTCCTCGAGCACGACGACGCGAACCGCGCATTGATGGGTTCGAACATGCAGCGTCAGGCTGTGCCGTGTCTGCGCCCTGAAAAGGCCGTGGTCGGTACGGGTATCGAGCGTACGGTGGCGGTCGACTCGGGTACGACAGTTCAGGCATTCCGCGGCGGTGTCGTCGATTACGTCGACGCAGGCCGTATGGTGATCCGCGTGAACGACGATGAAGCCGTTGCTGGCGACGTCGGCGTGGACATCTACAACCTGATCAAGTACACGCGTTCGAACCAGAACACGAACATCAACCAGCGCCCGATCGTGAAGGTCGGCGACATCGTGTCGCGTGGCGACGTGCTGGCTGACGGCGCATCGACCGACCTCGGCGAACTGGCACTTGGTCAGAACATGCTGGTCGCGTTCATGCCGTGGAACGGCTACAACTTCGAAGACTCGATCCTGATCTCTGAGAAGGTGGTGGCGGACGACCGTTACACGTCGATCCACATCGAAGAACTGAACGTCGTGGCTCGTGACACGAAGCTCGGACCGGAAGAAATCACGCGCGACATTTCGAATCTCGCTGAAGTGCAGCTTGGCCGTCTCGACGAGTCGGGCATCGTGTACATCGGCGCGGAAGTCGAAGCGGGCGACGTGCTGGTCGGTAAGGTGACGCCGAAGGGCGAAACCCAGCTGACGCCGGAAGAAAAGCTGCTGCGCGCGATCTTCGGCGAGAAGGCATCGGACGTGAAGGACACGTCGCTGCGCGTGCCGTCGGGCATGAGCGGTACCGTGATCGACGTGCAGGTGTTCACGCGTGAAGGCATCCAGCGCGACAAGCGCGCGCAACAGATCATCGACGATGAACTGAAGCGCTATCGCCTCGACCTGAACGACCAGCTGCGTATCGTGGAAGGCGATGCGTTCCAGCGTCTCGCACGGATGCTCGTCGGCAAGGTGGCGAACGGCGGTCCGAAGAAGCTCGCGAAGGGTACGAAGATCGACCAGGCTTACCTGGAAGATCTCGACCACTACCACTGGTTCGACATCCGCCTCGCGGACGAAGAAGCAGCGGCGCAGCTCGAAGCGATCAAGGACTCGATCGAACAGAAGCGTCACCAGTTCGATCTCGCGTTCGAAGAAAAGCGCAAGAAGCTCACGCAAGGCGACGAACTGCCGCCGGGCGTGCTGAAGATGGTCAAGGTGTACCTGGCAGTGAAGCGCCGCCTGCAGCCTGGCGACAAGATGGCCGGCCGTCACGGTAACAAGGGTGTTGTGTCGAAGATCGTCCCGATCGAAGACATGCCGCACATGGCCGACGGCCGTCCGGCGGACGTCGTGCTGAATCCGCTCGGCGTGCCGTCGCGGATGAACGTGGGTCAGGTGCTCGAAGTACATCTGGGTTGGGCCGCGAAGGGCCTCGGCTGGCGTATCGCCGAAATGCTGCAACGTCAGGCGAAGATCGCCGAACTGCGCGCGTTCCTGACCAAGATCTACAACGAGTCGGGCCGTGCGGAAGAGCTTGACACGTTCTCGGACGACGAAATCGTCGAGCTCGCGAAGAACTTGCGCGAAGGCGTGCCGTTCGCGACGCCGGTGTTCGACGGTGCGACGGAAGAGGAAATGTCCGGCATGCTGAACCTGGCGTTCCCTGACGACATCGCGCAGAACCTCGGCATGACGCCGTCGAAGAACCAGGTGCGTCTGTACGACGGCCGCACGGGTGAGGCATTCGAGCGTCCGGTCACGGTCGGCTACATGCACTACCTGAAGCTGCATCACTTGGTCGACGACAAGATGCATGCGCGTTCCACGGGCCCGTACTCGCTCGTGACGCAGCAGCCGCTTGGCGGTAAGGCGCAGTTCGGTGGCCAGCGCTTCGGTGAAATGGAAGTGTGGGCGCTCGAAGCGTACGGCGCATCGTATGTGCTGCAGGAAATGCTGACGGTCAAGTCGGATGACGTGACAGGCCGGACCAAGGTGTATGAGAACCTGGTCAAGGGCGATCACGTGATCGATGCGGGCATGCCGGAATCCTTCAACGTGCTGGTGAAGGAAATCCGCTCGCTCGGTATCGACATCGATCTCGACCGCAACTAATCGGACTACGGAGAGAAGGCAATGAAAGCTCTGCTCGATCTATTCAAGCAAGTCCAACAACCGGAAGTTTTTGACGCGATCAAGATCGGTCTGGCATCGCCGGACAAGATCCGTTCGTGGTCGTTCGGCGAAGTGAAGAAGCCGGAAACCATCAACTACCGCACCTTCAAGCCGGAGCGGGATGGTCTGTTCTGCGCGAAGATCTTCGGGCCGATCAAGGACTACGAGTGCCTGTGCGGCAAGTACAAGCGTCTGAAGCACCGCGGCGTGATCTGCGAAAAGTGCGGTGTCGAAGTGACGTTGGCCAAGGTGCGCCGCGAGCGCATGGGTCACATCGAACTCGCGTCGCCTGTTGCGCACATCTGGTTCCTGAAGTCGCTGCCGTCGCGTCTGGGCATGGTGCTCGACATGACGCTGCGCGACATCGAACGCGTGCTGTACTTTGAAGCGTACGTGGTGATCGATCCGGGCATGACGCCGCTGAAAGCGCGGCAGATCATGACCGAAGAGGATTACTACAACAAGGTCGAAGAGTACGGTGACGAATTCCGTGCCGAGATGGGCGCGGAAGGCGTGCGCGAACTGCTGCGTGCGATCAACATCGACGAGCAGGTCGAGATGCTGCGCACCGAACTGAAGAACACCGGTTCGGAAGCGAAGATCAAGAAGTACGCGAAGCGCCTGAAGGTGCTCGAGGCTTTCCAGCGTTCGGGCATCAAGCCGGACTGGATGGTCCTCGAAGTGCTGCCGGTGCTGCCGCCGGAACTGCGTCCGCTCGTGCCGCTCGACGGCGGCCGTTTCGCGACGTCGGACCTGAACGACCTGTATCGCCGCGTGATCAACCGTAACAACCGGTTGAAGCGTCTGCTCGAACTGAAGGCGCCTGAAATCATCGTCCGCAACGAAAAGCGGATGCTGCAGGAAGCCGTCGATTCGCTGCTCGACAACGGTCGTCGCGGCAAGGCAATGACGGGCGCGAACAAGCGTCCGCTGAAGTCGCTCGCCGACATGATCAAGGGTAAGGGCGGTCGTTTCCGTCAGAACTTGCTCGGTAAGCGCGTCGACTATTCGGGCCGTTCGGTCATCGTGGTTGGCCCGACGCTGAAGCTGCATCAGTGCGGTCTGCCGAAGCTGATGGCGCTCGAACTGTTCAAGCCGTTCATCTTCAACAAGCTCGAAGTGATGGGTGTCGCTACCACCATCAAGGCTGCGAAGAAGGAAGTCGAGAACCAGACGGCCGTGGTGTGGGACATCCTCGAAGAGGTGATCCGCGAGCATCCGGTGATGCTGAACCGCGCACCGACGCTTCACCGTCTTGGCATTCAGGCGTTCGAGCCGGTGCTGATCGAAGGCAAGGCAATCCAGCTGCATCCGCTGGTTTGCGCGGCGTTCAACGCCGACTTCGACGGTGACCAGATGGCTGTTCACGTTCCGCTGTCGCTCGAAGCGCAGATGGAAGCGCGCACGCTGATGCTGGCGTCGAACAACGTGCTGTTCCCGGCCAACGGCGATCCGTCGATCGTGCCGTCGCAGGATATCGTGCTCGGCCTGTACTACGCGACCCGCGAAGCAGTGAACGGCAAGGGCGAAGGCCTGACGTTCACGGGCGTCTCGGAAGCGCTGCGTGCGTACGAGAACAAGGAAGTCGAGCTTGCATCGCGCGTCAACGTGCGGATCACCGAAATGGTCCGCAACGAAGACACGTCGGAAGGTGCTCCGCAGTTCGTGCCGAAGATCTCGCTGTACGCGACGACCGTCGGCCGCTCGATCCTGTCGGAAATCCTGCCGCCGGGCCTGCCGTTCTCGGTGCTGAACAAGCCGCTGAAGAAGAAGGAAATCTCGCGTCTGATCAACACCGCGTTCCGCAAGTGCGGTCTGCGCGAAACCGTGATCTTCGCCGACCAGCTGATGCAGTCGGGCTTCCGCCTGGCGACGCGCGCCGGTATTTCGATCTGCGTCGACGACATGCTCGTGCCGCCGCAGAAGGAAACCATCGTCGGCGACGCCGCGAAGAAGGTGAAGGAATACGACCGTCAGTACATGTCGGGTCTCGTCACGTCGCAAGAGCGCTACAACAACGTGGTCGACATCTGGTCGGCAACGTCGGAAGCGGTCGGCAAGGCGATGATGGAGCAGCTGTCGACGGAACCGGTGGTCGATCGCGACGGTAACCAGACGCGTCAGGAGTCGTTCAACTCCATCTACATGATGGCCGACTCGGGCGCCCGGGGTTCCGCAGTGCAGATCCGCCAGCTGGCGGGGATGCGCGGCCTGATGGCGAAGCCGGACGGCTCGATCATCGAGACGCCGATTACGGCGAACTTCCGCGAAGGCCTGAACGTGTTGCAGTACTTCATCTCGACCCACGGTGCACGTAAGGGTCTGGCTGATACGGCACTGAAGACGGCGAACTCGGGTTACCTGACGCGTCGTCTCGTCGACGTGACGCAGGATCTGGTGGTGGTCGAGGACGATTGCGGTACGTCGAACGGCGTCGCCATGAAGGCGCTGGTTGAAGGCGGTGAAGTTGTCGAAGCACTGCGTGACCGGATTCTCGGTCGCGTGGCGGTGGCGGACGTCGTCAATCCGGAATCGCAGGAAACGCTGTACGAATCGGGCACGCTGCTCGACGAAGACGCGGTCGAGGAAATCGAACGCCTCGGCATCGACGAAGTGCGCGTGCGCACGCCGCTCACCTGCGAAACGCGTTACGGTCTGTGCGCAGCCTGCTATGGCCGCGATCTGGGTCGTGGCTCGTCGGTCAACGTCGGCGAAGCGGTCGGCGTGATCGCCGCGCAGTCGATCGGCGAACCGGGCACGCAGCTGACGATGCGGACGTTCCACATCGGCGGTGCGGCATCGCGTGCGGCAGTGGCTTCGTCGGTCGAAGCGAAGTCGAACGGTACGGTCCGTTTCACGTCGACGATGCGTTACGTCACGAATGCGAAGGGCGAGCAGATCGTCATCTCGCGTTCGGGCGAAGCGATGATTACCGACGATCACGGCCGTGAGCGCGAACGTCACAAGGTGCCGTACGGCGCGACGCTGCTGCAGCTGGACGGTGCGCAGATCAAGGCCGGTACGCAGCTCGCGACGTGGGATCCGATGACGCGTCCGATCATCACCGAGTACGGCGGTACGGTGAGGTTCGAAAACGTCGAGGAAGGCGTGACGGTGGCGAAGCAGATCGACGACGTGACGGGGCTGTCGACGCTCGTCGTGATCGACGTGAAGCGCCGCGGTTCGCAGGCTTCGAAGAGCGTGCGTCCGCAGGTGAAACTGCTCGACGCGAACGGCGAGGAAGTGAAGATCCCGAACACCGAGCATTCGGTGCAGATCGGCTTCCAGGTCGGCGCGCTGATTACCGTGAAGGACGGTCAGCAGGTGCAGGTCGGTGAAGTGCTCGCACGGATCCCGACCGAATCGCAGAAGACGCGTGACATTACCGGTGGTCTGCCGCGCGTGGCTGAACTGTTCGAAGCACGTTCGCCGAAGGACGCCGGCATTCTCGCGGAAGTCACGGGTACGACGTCGTTCGGTAAGGACACGAAGGGCAAGCAGCGTCTCGTTATCACGGACCTCGAAGGCGAACAGCACGAGTTCCTGATCGCGAAGGAAAAGCAGGTTCTGGTGCACGATGGTCAGGTCGTCAACAAGGGCGAAATGATTGTCGACGGACCTGCGGATCCGCACGACATCCTGCGTTTGCAGGGCGTCGAGGCGCTGGCGCGCTACATCGTGGACGAAGTGCAGGACGTGTATCGTCTGCAGGGCGTGAAGATCAATGACAAGCACATTGAAGTGATCGTCCGTCAGATGCTGCGTCGCGTGCAGATCGTCGATAACGGTGATACGCGCTTCATCATGGGCGAGCAGGTCGAGCGCTCGGACATGCTCGACGAGAACGACCGGATGACTGCGGAAGACAAGGTCCCGGCAACATACGACAACGTGCTGCTCGGTATCACGAAGGCATCGCTGTCGACCGATTCGTTCATCTCCGCGGCGTCGTTCCAGGAAACGACCCGCGTGCTGACCGAAGCGGCGATTATGGGCAAGCGCGACGATCTGCGTGGTCTGAAGGAAAACGTGATCGTCGGCCGTCTGATTCCGGCCGGTACGGGTCTCGCGTTCCACAAGGCACGCAAGAGCAAGGAGCTGTCCGACCGCGAGCGTTTCGATCAGATCGCAGCGGAAGAGTCCTTCGAATTCGGTACGCCGGAAACCCCGGCCGCCGAACAGCAGCACTCCGGCGAGTAAGACGCGGCGGCGCAAGCCGCTTCCGTCTGCGAACCGCACAAGCCGCCCGGTTTCGACCGGGCGGCTTTTTTTTGCCTTTTTGTACCCGCCCCATCGGCCGATCGGCGAATGTTCGCGAGAAACGCGAGCATGCTGCGGATGCGTTGGTAAAATTCGTCTGTCCGGCCCGCCGTCTCTTCCCGATCTCAATGTCCCGTTCGCTCGAAATTCTCAACGAAGTCTTCGGTTATCCCGCATTCCGCGGACAGCAGGGCGAGATCGTGGAGCATGTGGCCTCGGGTGGCGATTCGCTCGTGCTGATGCCGACGGGCGGCGGCAAGTCGCTGTGCTATCAGATTCCGTCGCTGGTCCGCCACGAGGCTGGGCTCGGCGCCGGCATCGTTGTGTCACCGCTGATCGCGTTGATGCAGGATCAGGTTGCTGCGCTCACCGAGGTCGGCGTGCGCGCCGCGTATCTGAATTCGACGCTGTCCGGCGCCGAAGCCGCCGCGACCGAGCGCGCACTGCGCGATGGCGACATCGATCTTTTGTACGTCGCGCCGGAGCGGCTGATGACGCCGCGTTTTCTCGAACTGCTGGAGCGCGCGCGCATCGGCCTGTTCGCGATCGACGAGGCGCACTGCGTGTCGCAATGGGGGCACGATTTCCGGCCGGAGTACATCCAGCTTTCCGTGCTGCACGAGCGGTTTCCGTCGGTGCCCCGTATCGCGCTGACCGCGACGGCCGACGCGATCACTCGCGAAGAGATCGTTCAGCGCCTCGCACTCGACGATGCGCGCATTTTCGTCTCGAGCTTCGATCGTCCGAACATCCGCTACCGGATCGTCGAAAAGGACAACGCGCGTTCGCAGCTGCTCGATTTCATCCGTGCAGAACACACGCGCACCGACGGTACGACCGATGCGGGCGTCGTCTATTGCCTGTCGCGTCGCAAGGTCGAAGAAACGGCGGAGTGGTTGAAGGCGCAGGGCGTTCGCGCGCTGCCTTACCACGCCGGCATGGAGTTCGAGATCCGGCAGAAGCATCAGGAAATGTTCCAGCGCGAAGAGGGCGTCGTGATGTGCGCGACGATCGCGTTCGGGATGGGTATCGACAAGCCCGACGTGCGCTTTGTCGCACACCTCGATTTGCCGAAGAGTGTCGAAGGTTATTACCAGGAAACCGGTCGCGCCGGCCGTGACGGCATGCCGGCCAATGCGTGGATGACGTACGGTCTGGGCGATGTCGTCCAGCAGCGCAAGATGATCGACGAGTCCGATGCCGACGACGCGCACAAGCGCGTGCAGACCGGCAAGCTCGACGCGCTGCTGGGGCTGTGCGAAACCGCGTCATGCCGGCGCGTGCGGCTGCTCGGCTATTTCGGCGAGACGAGCGGTCCGTGCGGCAACTGTGATACGTGCCTTGAGCCGCCGGCGTCGTGGGACGCGACACGCGAAGCGCAGATGGCGCTGTCGTGCGTGTTCCGCGCGCAACGGGCGAGCGGTTTTCATTTCGGTGCCGGCCACCTGATCGACATTCTTCGCGGCAACAAGAGCGAGAAAATCCTGCAGCGCGGCCACGACAAGTTGAGCACGTTCGGCATCGGCGCGGCGCTGTCCGAACCGGAATGGCGCGCAGTGTTCCGGCAACTGGTGGCGTTCGGCTATCTGACCATCGACCACGAAGGCTATGGGTCGCTGGTGCTGACCGAGGCAAGCAAGCCGGTACTGAAGGGCGAGCAGAACGTGACGCTGCGCCGCTACGTGAAGCCGACCCGGACGCGGCAATCGTCGGGCCGCACGAGCGAGCGAGCTGATCCGACGCTCGGCATGGGGCCGCGCGAGCGCGCCCGCTGGGAGCGGCTGCGCGCGTGGCGCACCGAGACCGCGAAAAGCGATGGCGTACCCGCATACGTCATTTTCCACGACGCGACGCTGGCCGAAATTGCCCGCAACGGGCCGGACACGCTGGACGACCTCCGCCACATCCCGGGGATGGGCGTCCGCAAACTCGATCGCTTCGGCGCAGAACTGCTCGAAGTCGTCTCGGCCGATTGATCGCGAAGACTACGCATCGCTGCTCGGCTCTCCCAACCTGTTGACTTGTTTGGCATTTTCGGAATATAGTGCTAGGTTCCGGATTTTGGCTTGCCCGCGCGCGTCTTTCGCGTGTGCGTCGTCATGCGCAGCGGCCGGATGCGGAAGTAAAAAGAAGCAAACAGGAAGTTCGATGTTCATCGTTTCTGCTTTGCCCAGAAACGGATACATCGGTTTTGTTCAATTTCAGGAAGAAACAATGCCAACCATCAATCAACTGGTTCGCAAAGGCCGGACGTCGGAAACGACGAAGAGCAAGAGCCCGGCCTTGCAGGACTGCCCCCAGCGTCGTGGCGTGTGCACCCGCGTGTACACGACGACGCCGAAGAAGCCTAACTCGGCGCTCCGTAAGGTCGCTAAGGTTCGTCTGACGAACGGCTTCGAAGTCATTTCGTACATCGGCGGTGAAGGCCACAACCTGCAGGAACACTCGGTTGTGCTGATCCGTGGCGGCCGTGTGAAGGATTTGCCGGGTGTGCGTTACCACATGGTTCGCGGCTCGCTGGATACCCAGGGCGTCAAGGACCGTAAGCAGGCTCGCTCGAAGTACGGTGCGAAGCGTGCCAAGGCCGGCAAGTAAGCAGCCGGTTGCGTCGTATCAGTATCAGGTCGCCTGAAAAGGCGGTAATAGCGGTGGTGCCGGATTCGCCGGTGCTGTCGAGTAAGTGGTCACCCGACCGGGCTGGTTAGTCGTAAAGATGAATCGGGTTTGTTGGTGACCGCGGGGCTGAAAGCAGCTCCAACTGAAAAAGTAAAGGAAGAAACATGCCGCGTCGTCGCGAAGTCCCCAAGCGGGAAGTGTTGCCGGATCCGAAGTTCGGTAACGTAGATGTAGCAAAATTCATGAACGTGCTGATGCTGTCGGGCAAGAAGTCGGTTGCCGAACGCATCGTGTACGGCGCTTTTGAACAGATCCAGACCAAGGGTGGCAAGGACCCGCTGGAAGTGTTCACGGTAGCGCTCAACAACGTGAAGCCGGTCGTTGAAGTGAAGAGCCGTCGCGTTGGTGGTGCGAACTACCAGGTTCCGGTCGAAGTGCGTCCGTCGCGTCGTATGGCATTGGCGATGCGTTGGCTGCGCGAGGCTGCGAAGAAGCGTAGCGAGAAGTCCATGGCCCTGCGCCTGGCTGGTGAACTGAGCGAGGCCGCTGAAGGCCGCGGCGGCGCAATGAAGAAGCGCGACGAAGTTCACCGGATGGCAGAAGCCAACAAGGCGTTCTCGCATTTCCGTTTCTAAGTATCTTTGCCGGGTCTAGCCAGATCCGGCAGTACAACGGAAAGAAATTCCGGGCGGGTGCGCTTTCAGGCGCCTCGCCCGTTTGTGTTAGGGCGCGCAGGGTCGATACCCGGCGCACCAACCCCCATAGAGGATCAAAGTGGCTCGCAAGACTCCTATCGAGCGCTACCGTAACATCGGTATTAGCGCTCACATCGACGCCGGCAAAACGACGACGACCGAGCGCATTCTGTTTTACACCGGCGTGAACCACAAGATTGGTGAAGTTCACGACGGCGCAGCCACCATGGACTGGATGGAGCAGGAGCAGGAGCGCGGTATCACGATCACGTCCGCTGCTACGACCGCTTTCTGGAAGGGCATGGCAGGCGACCGCGCCGAGCACCGCATCAACATCATCGACACCCCGGGCCACGTCGACTTCACGATTGAAGTCGAGCGCTCGATGCGCGTGCTCGACGGTGCGTGCATGGTCTACTGTGCTGTGGGCGGCGTGCAGCCGCAATCGGAAACGGTGTGGCGTCAGGCGAACAAGTACAAGGTTCCGCGTCTTGCGTTCATCAACAAGATGGACCGTACCGGCGCGAACTTCTTCAAGGTCTACGATCAGCTGAAGCTGCGTCTGAAGGCGAACCCGGTTCCGGTCGTGGTGCCTATCGGCGCTGAAGAGAACTTCACCGGCGTCGTCGATCTGATGAAGATGAAGGCGATCATTTGGGACGACGCGTCCCAGGGTACCAAGTTTTCGTACGAAGAAATCCCGGCAGAGCTCGTCGACACGTGCAACGAATGGCGTGAAAAGATGGTCGAGGCCGCGGCTGAAGCGAACGAAGACATGATGAACAAGTACCTCGAGTCGGGTGAACTGACGGAAGAGGAAATCGTCAAGGGTCTGCGCGACCGGACGATCGCTTGCGAAATCCAGCCGATGCTGTGCGGTACCGCGTTCAAGAACAAGGGTGTTCAGCGGATGCTGGACGCCGTGCTCGACTTCCTGCCGTCGCCGGTCGACATTCCGCCGGTTACCGGCGAACTGGAGAGCGGTGAAAAGGGTGAGCGCCGCGCTGCCGACGACGAAAAATTCTCGGCACTGGCATTCAAGATCATGACCGACCCGTTCGTCGGTCAGCTGATCTTCTTCCGCGTGTATTCCGGCGTTGTGAATTCGGGCGACACGGTGCTGAACGCGACGAAGGACAAGAAGGAACGTCTGGGTCGTATTCTGCAGATGCACGCAAACCAGCGCGAAGAAATCAAGGAAGTGCGCGCCGGCGACATCGCTGCAGCAGTCGGTCTGAAGGATGCGACTACTGGCGACACGCTGTGCGATCCGCAAAGCCCGATCGTGCTCGAACGCATGATTTTCCCGGAGCCGGTGATTTCGCAGGCTGTTGAGCCGAAGACGAAGCCCGACCAGGAAAAGATGGGCCTGGCGCTCAACCGTCTGGCTCAGGAAGATCCGTCGTTCCGCGTGCAAACCGACGAAGAGTCGGGTCAAACCATTATTTCGGGCATGGGCGAGCTCCACCTCGAAATTCTGGTCGACCGGATGAAGCGTGAGTTCGGCGTCGAAGCTACGGTCGGCAAGCCGCAGGTGGCTTACCGCGAAACGATCCGCGGCAAGGCGGAAGACGTTGATGGCAAGTTCGTCAAGCAGTCGGGCGGTCGTGGTCAGTACGGTCATGCGGTCATCACGCTTGAGCCGAACGAACAGGGCAAGGGCTACGAGTTCCTCGACGAGATCAAGGGCGGCGTGATTCCGCGTGAGTACATCCCGGCTGTCGACAAGGGCATCCAGGAAACGCTGAAGAGCGGCGTGCTGGCCGGCTTCCCGGTCGTCGACGTGAAGGTGCATCTGACGTTCGGTTCGTACCACGATGTTGACTCGAACGAAAACGCGTTCCGCATGGCCGGTTCGATGGCGTTCAAGGAAGCAATGCGCAAGGCGAACCCGGTCATTCTCGAACCGATGATGGCCGTCGAAGTCGAAACGCCGGAAGACTACATGGGCAATGTGATGGGCGACCTGTCGGGTCGTCGCGGCATTGTTCAGGGCATGGAAGACATGATTGGCGGCGGCAAGATCGTCCGTGCAGAAGTACCGCTGTCGGAAATGTTCGGTTACTCGACATCGCTGCGTTCGCTCTCGCAAGGGCGCGCGACGTACACGATGGAATTCAAGCATTACGCAGAAGCGCCGCGCAACGTCTCCGAAGCGATCATCAACGCGAAGGCGAAGTAAGTCTTTCGGCAGCATTCATCGATCAACTTTTTTGAAAGAAGAGAAACATGGCAAAAGGTAAATTCGAACGGACGAAGCCGCACGTGAACGTGGGGACGATCGGACACGTTGACCACGGCAAGACCACGCTGACGGCGGCGATCACGACGGTGCTGACCGCGAAGTTCGGCGGCGAAGCGAAGGCGTACGACCAGATCGACGCGGCGCCGGAAGAAAAGGCGCGCGGCATCACGATCAACACGGCGCACGTGGAATACGAAACGGCGAACCGCCACTACGCCCACGTGGACTGCCCGGGCCACGCCGACTACGTGAAGAACATGATCACGGGTGCGGCGCAGATGGACGGCGCGATCCTGGTGTGCTC
>NZ_SMRO01000007.1 GCF_004359985.1 Paraburkholderia flava
ATAAACCACCACGACGCACTGCGGCTGCGCTTCACGCAGGATGCAGCAGGCCGGTGGGTGCAGGCGTACGCACAGACAGAAACAGGAACCCAGACACAACCCGACCTGCTGTGGATTCGCGAGGCCAAAGACGCTGCACAGATCGAGGCACACAGCGAAGCCGCCCAGCGCAGCCTCGACCTGACAAAGGGCCCATTACTGCGCGCGGTACTGATGCGGATAGAGGACGGCAGCACACGGTTGCTGCTGGTGATCCACCACCTGGTAGTGGATGGCGTGTCGTGGCGCATCCTGCTGGAAGATCTGCAGACGGTGAGCGCACAGATCCAGCGGGCAGAGAACGTAGCACTGCCGGCCCGCACGGACTCGTACCAGCGGTGGTCGCAGCAGCTACAGCAGTACGCACAGAGCGACGCACTCAACAACCAGCGCGAGTACTGGGAAGAGGTGAGCCGCACACCAGCGGCCCTGCCATGCGACATGCCGGAAGGCACGAACCGGGTCGCAGACCGTCAGCAGGCGACCCTGAAGCTGGACAGCACCCAGACACAGCGTCTGCTGCAGCAGGCGCCAGCAGCGTACCGCACACAGGTGAACGATCTGCTGCTCACCGCACTGGGCCGAGCGCTGTGCGGGTGGACCGGAGAAGAACGTATCCGGCTGGACCTGGAAGGCCACGGCCGCGAGGACGTGTTCGATACAGCAGAAGTCAGCCGCACGGTGGGCTGGTTCACGAGCGTGTACCCGGTGAGCCTGGAGCCGGCTGGAGAGCTGGGTGAGTCAGTAAAGCGCGTGAAGGAGGGTCTGCGCGCAGTGCCACAGCGAGGGCTGGGCTATGGCGTGCTGAGCAACGTGGCACATACCGTCAGGCAGACAGAACCCTCACAGGTGGTGTTCAACTACCTGGGCCAGCTCGACGGCAGCTTCTCAGAAGCCAGCACCTGGCAACCTGCGAAAGAACCATCCGGTGCAACGCGCGACGCGAATGCGCCGCTAAGCTACGACCTGACAATCAACAGCCAGGTCTACGCAGGCGAACTCTCATTAACGATCGGCTACAGCGACAAGCGATACCACGCGCCAACCATCAACGCATTGCTCGCCGCGTACCGCAACGAACTGACGCAACTGATCGACCACTGCACAAGCGGTGAAACAGACGCAACCGGCATCACCCCATCCGACTTCCCGCTGAGCGGACTCGACGCCGCGCAACTCGATCGTCTCGCGTTGCCGTGGGCACAGATCGACGACCTCTATCCGGCGACGCCGCTGCAAGGCGGTCTACTGTTCCACAGTCTGCTGAAAACCGGTCGCGGCGTCTACGTGAATCAGCGGCGTCTGACGCTGCGCGGCCCGCTCGACAGCATGGTATTGCAAGCCGTATGGGAAACGCTGATCGCACGGCACGGCATCCTGCGCACCGGTTTTGTGTGGGCGCACGGCGGCGATGCACTGCAGGTCGTGTACAAGCGGATCGCGACGCCTTACGCGCAGCACGACTGGGCCGCGAGCACGCAGACCGAGTACGACGCGCGCATCGCCGGCTGGTTGCGCGACGATCTCGCGCGCGGTTTCGATCCGGCCGATGCACCGCTTCTGCGGATCAATCTGTTTGTGCGGCCCGACGGCGAGCACGATCTCGTGTGGACCGATCATCACGTGCTGATGGATGGCTGGAGTGCCGCGCAACTGTTCGGCGAAATGCTGCATCTGTATCGCACGCGCATCGCGGGCGACGCGTCGCGTTTGCCGGCGGCGGGCTCGTATCGCGATTACGTCGCGTGGCTCGCGCAGCAGGGCGATCCGCAGCCGTGGTGGGACGCGCAGCGTACGCGGCTCGACGATCCGGCGACGCTGACGGGCAGCCTGCCTGCTCCGTCGGCGGAAGTCGCGCAACGCGAGTCGCGCGTGGTCCAGCAGGACGTTCGCCTCGATGCCGGTTTCACCGCGCGGCTGCAACACACCGCGCAGCGCTATCGCGTGACGCTCAATACGCTGATCCAGGGCGCGTGGGCGATCCTGCTCGCGCGCTATGGCCATCGCGACCAGGCTGTGTTCGGCGCGACGCTGTCGGGTCGCGAGAACGATCTGCCCGGTATCGAGCGGATGCTGGGGCTGTTCATCAACAGTCTGCCGGTGTGGGTCGACGTGCCGGCTTCGGCGGCGCTCGACGCCTGGCTCGAATCGCTGCAGCAGCTGAACACCGAACTGCGCGTACGCGAAGCGACCCCGCTCACGCGCGTGCAGCAGTGGGTCGGCCGTAGCGGCGATGCGCTGTTCGACAGCCTGATCGTGTTCGAAAACTATCCGGTCGACGAAGCGATGCGCAACGGCGACACGGGGCTCACGCTGACCGCGCGCGCTGCCGTCGAGAGCACGCACTACCCGATGGTGCTGGCGATCCTGCCTGGCGAACAACTCGGTTTGCGCTGGAAATACCGCAGCACGCGTTTCGATGCGTCGACGGTTGAGCAACTGTCGGTTGCGTACCGCTCGATTCTCGAACAGCTCACCGATACGGCGACAGTCCACGTCGGCGACATCGTGCTGCCGCAGGCCAAGCAATCCGCACAGCACAGCGTAACGGCGTACCCGTTCCGCGCGATCGCCGAACGCGTAAGCGCACAGGCCGCACTGCATCCGCAACGCGAGGCACTGCATTGCGAAGGCACGCGCACGACGTATGGCGAACTCGATGCATCGGCGAACCGCATCGGCCGACGTCTCGCGCGGCTCGGTGTGCGTGCGGACGAGCGTGTCGGACTGTGCATAGAACGCTCGGCGGGAATGGTCGCGGGTCTGCTTGGCGTGCTGAAGGCAGGCGCCGCATTCGTGCCGCTCGATCCCGCTTATCCGGCCGAACGGCTCACGTACATGATGGAAGACGCGGGCGTCACCCGCGTGCTCGCCGACGCAGCGACGGCCGCGCAACTCGCGACGTTGCTGCGCGAACGCGAAGTCGTCGTCGTGTCGGAGCTCGACGATGAGTCGTCGGAGCCGTTCAGCGTGCCGGTCCATCCGGACCAGCTCGCGTACGTGATCTACACGTCGGGCTCGACCGGTCGACCGAAGGGCGTCGCGATCAGCCATCGTTCGCTTAGCCTGCACCTCGACGATTTCCTCGGCACGTATCGGATCACCGGGAACGACAAGCAACTGCAATCGTCGACGATCAACTTCGATGTCGCGCTGCACGAGATGCTGCCCGCGCTGTCGAGCGGCGGAAAGGTTGAGATGCGCGGTCCGCAGCAGTGGGACCTCGACACGACGAGCCGGCATCTCGCCGACGAAGGCGTGACGTTCTCGCGGATTCCGACTGCGTACTGGCAGCAGTGGCTGCGCAATCCGCCGGCTGCAAGCGCGCTCGCGAAGCTGCGACAGATTACCGTCGGCGGCGAAGGCTTGCCCGGCGACGCGCTGCGTCAATGGCGCAACGGACCGCTCGGCCATATCCGTCTCGACAACCTGTACGGGCCGACTGAAACGACGGTCGCGTGCATGTATCGCGAGACGCGCGCGCAGGACGAGGACCAGGCGATCGTGTCGATTGGCGGTGCGTATCCGTCGCGACGCGCGTACGTGATCGATCGTAGCGGCCACGAAGCGCCCGTCGATGGACTCGGCGAACTGTGCATCGCAGGCGCCACGCTCGCGCGCGGCTATCTGGACCGGCCTGCCGCGACCGCGGAAAAATTCATCCCCGATCCGTTCTCGAACGACGGCGGCCGTCTGTATCGCACCGGCGACCTGTGCCGGCGCCGCGCGGACGGACGCATCGACTTCCTTGGCCGGCTCGATCAGCAGGTGAAGCTGCGCGGACTCCGGATCGAACTGGGCGAAATCGAAGCGGCGCTGCGCGAGATTGCCGGTGTGCGCGACGCCGTCGTCGCGCTCAATGGCGAAGGCGACGGCAAACGGCTCGTCGGCTACGTCGTCGGCACGGCGGACGAAACTGCGGTGCGCGGCGCACTGGAAAGCCGTCTGCCCGCGCATATGGTGCCGTCGGTGTTCATGCATCTCGATGCGCTGCCGGTGATGCCGAACGGCAAGGTGGACCGTGCCGCACTGCCTGCGCCTATGGCTCATGCCGGCGAACGCGTGATGCCGGACACGCCGCTCGAAACGCAGCTGCTCGCGGTGTGGAACGACGTGCTCAAGCGCGACGATCTGGGTGTCACCGACGACTTCTTCGCCGTCGGCGGTCACTCGTTGCTGGCGCTCAAGGTACTTGCAAAAGCGGCTCAGACGGGGCTGCCCGGCGTGACGCTCGAAGCGCTGTTCCAGCATCCGAGCGTGCGCACGCTAGCCGCGCATCTCGCGACGCAGGCGCACGCCGACGCCACGCAAGCGACGCCCGCTGCGAACGTCGTGTCGATGAGCGAGCGTACCGATGCGCCGATGGTCTTCGCGATCCATCCGGCGTCGGGCCTCGTCGCCGATTACCGGCCGCTCGCGGCGGCACTCGACGGCGTCGCGAGCGTGTACGGCGTGCAGGCACCGTTCTATACCGAGGACTGGTGGCCCGGCGATCTGTCGCAACTCGCGGCGGACTACGCCGCGCGGATTCGCACGGTGCAGCCGAGCGGGCCGTACCGGTTGATCGGCTGGTCGGTGGGCGGGGTGATCGCGACCGAAGTGGCGCGCGTGCTCGCACGCGACGGCGGCGAGGTGCCGTTCGTCGGGCTGATCGACGCGCACGTGCTCAGTCCCGACGACGCGAACCACGCGCACGCGACTGACGACGATAAAGATGCGGCGCGCTACGACGCGGCACCCGTGACCTACGAACAGATGCAAACCTATCGCGCGGAGGATCACGAATTGCAGAAGGTACTCGACGACGCAGGCCGCAAGTGGCCGGCGATGAAAGGCGAACTGTCCGATGCGGGGACGCGTGCGCTGCTCAGCAAGGTAATGCTGTTCCAGCGGCATCTGGGCCACATCGTTCGTTACACCGAACACACGCCGCTGCCGGTCGATCTGCAGCTCTGGTGGGCACGGCACCGGCCGCATCGTCCGGCGCGCGAAGCGACCGCGATGTGGGCCGCGCGTGCGACGGGCAGCGTATCGGTCGCGAACGAGATCGATGCGGACCACACGCACATCGTCCGGCATAGCGATCTGTTCGACGATCTCGCACGTGCGCTCGCATCGAGCACCGCGCACGACAACCGACCGGAACATCTGTCATGAGTATTGCCCGACCGACTTTCCTGTCCTCCGGCGCAACGAGTCTCGCGGCACGCCTGCGCGCACTCGCGGAAGCGCGCGCCGACGCGAGCGCGCTGATCACCGTCGATGCGGACGGCGACACGCGCTACGACTACGCCGCGCTCGATCGTCGCGCGACGCGGCTTGCCGCGTATTTCAGCGCGCGGCACGCGACCGGTGAACGCGCGCTGTTGCTGCTCGACAGTGGTGTCGATTACGTGAGCGCATTTTTCGGCTGTCTGTATGCGGGCGTCGTTGCGGTGCCCGTTTATCCGCCGGAATCGAAGCGCGAGCAGCATCTCGCACGACTGCGCGGTATCGCGCAGGACGCGGGGGTTCGCTACGTGCTGACCACTGCGGACCTGCAGACGCGCTTCGCGGAGCAGTACGCCGCGCTCGCGCCGAACGCAGAGGTCGTGGCAGTCGATGCGCTGTGTGCGGAAGCATATGCGCAAGTGAAAACGCCATCGTTCACGCTGTACGACGCGCAGCCCGACGACATCGCGTTCCTCCAGTACACGTCGGGTTCGACGGGTATGCCGAAAGGCGTGATGGTGAGCCACGGCAATCTGGTCGCGAACGAAATCGCGATCAAGTCGGGACTCGGCGTGCAGGACGACGATGTGTTCGTCAGCTGGCTGCCGCTCTATCACGACATGGGTTTGATCGGCAGCATGCTGCAGCCGGTGTTCAGCGGCATTCCGCTCGTGCTGATGTCGCCGCAGTATTTTCTTGAACGTCCGTTGCGCTGGCTGCAGGCGATCGCGCGGCATCGCGGCACGATCTCCGGCGCACCGGATTTTGCGTACCGGCTATGCGTCGAACGCGTGCGCGACGATGCGCTCGCGCAGCTCGATCTGTCGAGCTGGCGGCTCGCGTTCTCCGGTTCAGAACCGGTGCGGCGCGATACGCTCGATGCGTTCGTCGAGCGCTTCGCGCGCGCCGGTTTCGATGCGGCGGCGCTCTATCCGTGCTACGGCCTCGCTGAAGCGACGTTGTTCGTGACCGGCGGCACACGCGGCACGGGGATGGTATCGAATGCGTTCGCTACCGAAGCGTTGGCCGCTTCGCACGTTGCAGTTACCGATACTGACGTGACGAGCACGACGCTCGTCGCATGCGGTGCACCGCAGTCTGGTCATACGGTGGCGATCGTCGATCAAGTGAGCGGCGAGACGCTGGCCGCCGGCCGGATCGGCGAGATTCACGTGAGCGGGCCGAGCATTGCGCACGGCTACTGGCAACGCGCCGACGCAAGCGCGCAGACGTTCCGCGACGACGGCACGACTCGCTGGCTGCGAACCGGCGATCTCGGGTTCATGCACGACGGCCAGCTCTATATCGCGGGCCGCTGCAAGGATCTGATCATCGTGCGCGGCAAGAACCTGTATCCGCAGGACGTCGAGCAGCCCGTCGAAGCGCAGTGCGAATTTGTCCGCAAGGGCCGCGTGATCGCGTTTGCTGCGGAGATCGACGGTATCGAAGGGCCGGGGCTCGCGCTCGAAGTCGCCCCGATGATGAAGAAGCGCTTCGCACCGGACGTGATCGTCGAGCAGCTGAGCCGCTGCGTGTTCGATGCCTGCGGCGAAGTGCCCGTCGTTGTCGTACTGCTCAATCCGGCTGCGTTGCCGAAGACGTCGAGCGGCAAGCTGCAACGCGCCGCGACGCGGCAGGGCTGGCAAAACAACACGCTCGACGCGTACGCGGTCTGGCAACAGGGCCGCTTCGTGATGAGCACGACGCCGCTCGCGAGCGCACCGGTGGCCGTTGCGCTCGAAGGGATCGAGAAGGAACTCGCGGCGCTGTGGAGCGACGTGCTTGGTTGCGAGATCGTCACGCGCGATGCGCATTTCTTTTTGTCCGGCGGTAGTTCGCTGACTGCTGTTCGGCTCGCTGCGCGCATAACCGAACGTTGGCAGCGGCCATTCGAGATCGGCGAGATTTTCGAGGCGCCGACGCTTGAGGGGATGGCGCACGCGTTGTCGAAAGCACTTGCCGAACCGCAGCATAGTGACGGCGATACGGGCGCGGTCGTGGACCGCATCGAACGCGCAGGCGAGCAGCCGCCGGTCGCATCGCATGCGCAGCAGCGTCAGCTCTTTGCGTGGCAGCTCGATCCGGAGAGCCGTGCGTATCACATCGCAACCGGCATTCGTCTGCGCGGCACGCTTGATGCCGCTGCGCTGCGCGCGAGCGTCGATGCGCTTGTCGCACGACATCCGGCGTTGCGCACGCGCTTCGTCGAGATGCCCGGCAGCGCGCAGGGGTACGTGCCGCAGGTTCAGCCCGCTACGCCGCTTGCGTGGCTGAACGTCGATCTGCTCGACGGTGCGCACGATCGCGGCACACGCGACGACAGGCTCGCGCAACTCGCGCGCCGTTTCGCCGACGAACCGTTCGATCTGCTCAACGGACCGGTGCTGCGTGCAGGCCTCGTGCGCTGCGATGCCGACGAGCACGTGCTGCTGCTCGCGCTGCATCACATCGCAACGGACGGATGGTCGATGCAGATCGTGATCGACGAACTGGTTGCGCACTATCGCGCGCTGACTGTAGGTTCGCAGCAATCTGCCGAGCTTGCCGAGCCAGCACTCGACTACACCGACTACGCAGCATGGCAGCATCGCTGGCTCGACAGTGCCGATGCACAGCGTCAACTCGATTACTGGCGCAATGAACTCAGCACCGAAGCGCCGCCGCTTGCGTTGCCGTTTGATCATGCGCAGTCCGTCACGGACAGCAGCATCGCAGCCGCGCGGACGCCGTTCGTGCTGCCGTCGGCACTCGCGCATCGGGTACGCGACGCCGCGAGCCGGCATCGCACGACGCCGTTCGTATTGCTGCTTGCCGTGTATCACGCATGGCTGTATCGGGTGACCGGGCAGGCGGACATCCGCACCGGCGTACCGGTCGCGAATCGCGAACGGCGCGAGACGCACGACATCGTCGGTTTTTTCACCAACACGATCGTGTTGCGCAGCGTATGCGAGCCCGCATTGACGCCGTCCGCGTTGCTGGCCGCGCTGCGTCGCGCGGCGTTGGACGGACAGCAGAATCAGGCGTTGCCGTTCGACGTTTTGGTCGAGCAGTTGAACCCCGAGCGCAATGCGCAGCATGGGCCGCTGTTCGAGACGTCGTTTAACTATCTGTCCGACGAGTATCCGTCGCTCGATCGCTTGCCGGGTTTGCAGGCGTCGCGTTACGAGATCGCCGAAGCGCACGTTAAGGTACCGCTCGCACTCGATCTGCGCGAGTCGCGTGACGGCGGCATGCGCGGCTATATGACCTATGCAGCCAGTCGATTCGACGCAGCGAGTATCGCGCGGATGGTCGCGCAGTATGTGCGTGCGATCGAAACGTTTACGGCAGCGCTAGACAGCGAAGCCGGCGAAGCGGAAGACACACTCGCGACGCTCGATCTGCTCAGCCCTGTGGAGCGCGCGCGTTGTGCGGCCGTGAGCCGTGGCACGGAACCGGCGCAACGCGGCGAGCCGCTGCATCTGCGCGTCGCGCGTCATGCGGCGGCGCAACCGGATGCGCGTGCGGTGGTCGACGGGCCGGTGAGCATCAGTTATCGCGAACTCGACGAGCGCGCGCAGCGGGTCGCGTACTGGTTGCTCGATCGTGGGCTGAAGGCCGGCGAATCGGTGGCGATCGTCGCGGACCGATCGGCGGCATTCGTCGTCGCGCTGCTCGGCATATTGAAGGCCGGCGGCGCGTATGTACCGCTCGACGCAGCCAATCCGTCGCAGCGACTCGAGCAGGCGCTGCGGGGTTGCGGCGCGCGGTTCGCGTTGTGGCAACACGCGGTGCCGGCGCTGGACGTCGACGGCATCGTGCAGACAACGATCGACGACGTGCTGCGAGATGAAACCATCAGGACGCACGCGTTGCCCACCATCGATCCGCGTGCAGCCGCGTATGTGATCTACACATCGGGATCGAGCGGTGCGCCGAAGGGCGTCGTGATTCCGCACGGCGCGCTGACGCATTACGTCGATGCGGTGCTCGAACGACTCGCACTGCCCGCAGGCGCCACGTTCGCGATGGTGTCGACGGTCGCGGCCGATCTCGGCAACACGGTGCTGTTCGGCGCGCTCGCAACAGGCGGTGCGCTGCATCTGATCGATCGCGACACGACGCTCGACGCGGACTGCTTCGCGCAGTACATGGCGACGCATCGCATCGACGTGCTGAAGATCGTGCCGGGTCATCTGCATGCGCTGCTGCAGGCGCGCAACGCCGCCGATGCGCTGCCGCTGCACACGCTGGTGGTCGGCGGCGAGGCGACCGCGTGGCCGCTGCTGGAAACGATCCGCGAGCTGCGGCCCACGTGCCGCGTGATGAACCACTATGGCCCGACTGAGACGACGATCGGCATCCTGATGCAGGACGCCGCGCAGGCGAGCCGCGACGCGGCGACGCTGCCGCTCGGTGTGCCGCTCGGCGGCGCATGCACGTACGTGCTCGATGCGCATATGAATCCGCTCGGCACCGGCGAGACGGGCGAACTCTATCTGGGTGGCCCCGGCGTTGCGCGCGGCTATCTAAATAGGCCCGGCATGACGGCCGAGCGCTTCATGCCCGATCCGTTCACGCCCGGCGCACGCCTGTATCGCAGCGGCGATCGCGCGCGCCGGCTCGCCGACGGCACGATCGAATATCTCGGGCGTGCCGACGATCAGGTGAAAGTGCGCGGCTATCGCGTCGAGCCGGGTGAGATTGCCGCGCGTCTTCGCACGCTCGACGGTGTACGCGACGCGGCGGTGATCGTCACGGGGGCGGGTCGCCTCGCAGGCTTTGTTGCTGCGCTGCCGGACTGCACGCTCGATACCGTCGTGCTGAAACAGCAGATCGCGGCGCTGCTACCCGACTACATGGTGCCGTCGACGCTGCGCGTGCTTGGCGCATTGCCGCGCAACCGCAATGGCAAGCTCGACCGCCAGGCGCTGGTCGAACTCGCGCGCGTGCCGGTCAAGGCGGCGAAGCGTGTACGTAGCGCGCCGCAAGGTGAAACGGAAACGACGCTCGCACGAATCTGGGTCGACGTGCTTGGGCTCGCCGCTCAGGTAGGCGAGACGTCCATCGCACGCGACGACAACTTCTTCGCGCTCGGCGGCCACTCGCTTGCGGCGATGCGGATGCTGTCGCGCGTGCGTGCCGCGTGGCCGGTCGATATCCCGCTGCGCGCGGTGTTTGTCGCGCCGACCTTGCAGGCGCTTGCCGCGCGGATCGAGCAGTTGAACGATGCGACGTCCGGCATCGATCACGCGCCGTTGCGCGCGGTGCCGCGACAGCTCGGTATGTCGCTGCCTTTATCGCTCACACAGCAACGCATCTGGGTCGTCGATCAACTCGCGGGCGGTGCGCTTGCGTCGTACAACATGGCGGCGGGTCTCGACCTGCGCGGCCCGCTCGATACCGCGCTGCTGCATGCAAGTCTCGCCGCGCTGGTCGAACGGCACGAAGTGCTGCGCTCTTCATTTGGCGAGCACGACGGCGACCCGGTGCTCGCGATTGCCGCGACGCTCGACGTACCGATGCCGCTCGTCGATTGCTCGACGCTCGATGCATCGCAGCGCGAAGCAACGGTCGCGCGCATGCTGGACGACGCGTCGCAAACGCCGTTCGATCTCGCAGTCGCACCGTTGCTGCGCGCGTCGCTCGTCAGGTTCGATGCACAGCATCATGTGCTGGTGCTCGCGCTGCATCACATCGTTGCAGATGGCGCGTCGGTGCACGTGCTGATCGACGAGCTTTGCGCGGTGTATGCCGCGCGACGTGCCGGCAGCGAGCCGGCATTGCGTGCGTTGCCGGTTCAGTACGCCGACTACGCGGTGTGGCAACGCGAGCAGTTGAAGCCGCCGAAGCTGCGCGACGAGCAGACGTTCTGGCGCACGTACCTGGCGGATGCGCCGCATCGCCTTGCACTGCCGACAGACCGGCCACGTCCGGCGATCGCATCGCACGCAGGCAGCGCGGTGCAACTCGTGTTGCCGGGCACAACCGGCGAGCGGGTCAGGGCGCTCGCTGCCGCGCGCGGGATGACGCCGTTCGCGGTGCTGCTCGCGAGTTTCCAGCTGTTCCTGCATCGCGTGACGGGCCAGACGGATCTGCTCGTCGGCACTGATGTGGCCGGACGCGATCGCACCGAACTCGAAGCGCTGATCGGCTTCTTTGTCAACGTGCTGCCGGTGCGCTCGCGCATCGCGGACGATCGCGCGAACGTCGCGAGTTTCAACGCATGGCTCGACGCGGCGAAGCAGTCGACATGGGACGCGCTCGAACATCGCGCGCTGCCGTTCGACCGGATCGTCGATGCGCTTGCCGTCGCGCGCCGTCGCGATGCGAATCCGCTGCTGCAACTGCTGTTCGTGCTGCGCGATCTGCCGCATACCAATACGACGGTGCCCGATCTGTCGATCGAACTGCTGCGTTCACCGACGACGCAGTCGAAGTTCGACATGGCGCTGTTCGTCGAACCGGTCGACGGCGGCTATGAAGTGGAGTGGGTGTATGCGTCGGCGCTCTTCGAGCGTGCGACGGTCGAGCAATGGTTCGCGCAGTGGCGCGAGTTGCTCGATCGCGTGTCGGCGGCGCCGGATGTCGCGCTCGACGTATTACCCGCCGCGTTGATCGATAAGTTGCCCGTTTCCACGACCGAACCCCGGCTGCCCGTGCAGACGTCCGATGCGCTACACGCGGCCATTCCGCAATGAACCGAAGCAAGCCAACATGAACGCCACTCCGATTACCGATATTTCCGTCCAGATCTCGTTCTTCGGCGCAGAAGGCGGCCTGCCGCTCGTGCTGAAACCCACCGCGCCGATCGACGATCTGCCGGGCTGGATCGACGCGCATCGCGACACGCTGGAAGCGTGGCTCGCGCAGCACGGTGCGATCCTGTTCCGCGACTTCGGCGTCGGCGGCCCGGAGGCTTTCGAAGCGTTCGCCGAAGCGGTTTCGCCGGGACTGTACGGCGAATACGGCGATCTGCCGAAGAAGGAGGGCGGCCGCAACACGTATCGCTCCACGCCGTACCCCGAGCGGCAGATGATCCTGTACCACAACGAAAGCTCGCATCTGCCGCGCTGGCCGCGACGACAGTTCTTCTTCTGCGAACTGCCTTCGACGGTGGGCGGGGCGACGCCGATCGTCGATTGCCGCGCGATGCTGCGCGAGCTGCCGGCGCAACTCGTCGACACGTTCGAGCGCAAGCAACTGATGTACGTCCGCACGTTCACACGCGGTCTCGACGTGCCGTGGCGCGAATTCTTCGATACCGACGATCGCCGCGCGGTCGAAGCGCGCTGCGATGCCGCCGGCGTGCAGTACGAATGGCTGCCGAACGACGAACTGCAGACGCGCACCGTGTGCCCCGCCGTGATCGTGCATCCGCTGACCGGCGAGCGTTCGTTCTTCAACCAGGTGCAGTTGCATCACGTCGCGTGTCTTGACCCCGACGTGCGGATGGACCTGATCGACATGGTCGGCCTCAAGCGCATGCCGCGGCACGCGTATTTCGGCGACGGCAGCGACATCGGCGACGAGGCGATCGCGCTGATCGGCGCGGCGTACGAACGCTGCGCGGTGCGCTTCGCGTGGCAGGCCGGCGACGTGCTGATGCTCGACAACATGCTCGTCGCGCATGCACGCGATCCGTATTCGGGGCCACGCAAGATCGTCGTCGCGATGAGCGAACTGGTCGATCGCGCGCAGTTCGCACAGCACGCGAACGCCTGACGACATCTCACACAGCGGTCCTGTGCCGCGCAAATAAGCGCGGCATTTTTCACACCGATTTTCTAGCACACACCCTCGCGACATGGAACAACACACTCCCCACCCACAGGAGCCGGCGCTTGAGACCGGCCTGCGCAGTCTGTTCGCCACGCTGCTCGAAGTCGACGAGAACGCGGTCGGCAACGACGACGACTTTTTCGAACTGGGCGGCGATTCGCTGCTCGTCATCAAGCTCGTGGCGCGCATCCGCCGCACGCTGAATCGCGAAATCACGCCCGGCGACGTCTTCGACCATCCGACTGTTGGCGGACTGACACGTTTTCTGCAAACCGCCTGATACGCGTCTCTAAAAGTTCCCAAAATGAATCGCGCGTCGTTATAATTGCAAATCATTCTCATTCGCAAGTTTCATCACACACCACCTTAGAGACCATGGCACAACGACAATCGACGCAAGGCGGCACAGACCGCAATCAGACACGCCGAAGTGAAACTCCTCTTTGGCGCCTTGCGCCGGTTGCGGCGGCAATCTGCCTGACAACCTCGGCCTATGCGCAGAGCAATGCAGGTACGCAGGCTGCGGTGCCCGCACCCGCATCGAGTGCCGCATCCGCGACGGATGCAGGTGCAGGCCAGCAATTGCCGGCGGTGGTGGTGCGCAGCGAACGTCCGGCGGAAACGGGCACCGGCCCCGTGATCGGCTACGTCGCGAAGCAGAGCACGACCGGCACCAAGAGCGACACGGCGATCATCAAGACGCCGCAGGCGTTGTCGGTTGTCACGCGCGACCAGATGGACGTGCAGGGCGTGCAAAGCGTCGCGGAAGCGTTGCGCTACACGTCGGGCATCAACCCGGAACAGCGCGGCACCAACACCGATTCGCTCGAATACCTGTACGCGCGCGGCTTCCTCGTCGACGAATTCTGGAACGGCCTGCGCACGCCCGGCCCGAGCGGCGGGTTCGGCTACAACGTGACGAGCTTCGATCCGTACATGTTCGAGCGCATCGAACTGCTGCACGGTCCGGCTTCGGTGCTGTACGGGCAAGGGTCGCCGGGCGGCACGGTGAATCTCGTGAGCAAGATGCCGACCGCCGAACCGCTGCACGAGATCGGCATCCAGACGGGCAGCTACGGACGCGTCCAGGGCTTCTTCGATTTCAGCGGTCCGGTCGATAAGGACGGCAAGCTGCTGTACCGCGTGACCGCCGACGGTTTCAACACCGGCACGCAGACCGACTACGTGAACCGCCAGCGCTTCTCGATCGCGCCGACCATCACGTGGCGTCCGACGAAGGACACCACGCTGACGGTGTTCGCGAACTACCAGAACGATCCCGAAGCGGGCATCTACAACTCGGTGCCAGCGGTGGGTACAGTCAAGCCCGGTGTGTTCCAGCTGCCGCGCAGCTTCTATCCGGGCGAACCGGACTTCGACAGCTTCCACAAGACCCAGGAGTCGATCGGTTATCAACTCGATCACCGTCTGAACGACATCTGGTCGTTCAAGCAGAGCTATCGCTTCCTGCATAACAGCCAGACGGTCAAGTACGTCGCCGACGATCTCGGCTACCTGGCCGGCAGTAACGGTACGCAGCTCGAGCGCGAGTCGTATCTGAACTACGGGATGGTCAATTCGCACACCGTCGACAACCAGGCCACCGCGAAATTCGGCACGGGGCCGGTCTCGCACAACGTCACGTTCGGTCTCGACTATCAGAACATCCAGTTCAACCATTACTTCTACGGCTCGCCCGGCGACGCGTCGCCGCTGAGTATTACGAACCCGCAGTACGGCGCGGCGGTGCCGTACCCGACGTTCATGTTCGGGACGTCGAATGCGCAGAGCGTCAAGCAGCTGGGCACGTATGCGCAGGACCAGATCGACATCGGCCGCTGGTCGTTCCTGCTCGGCGTGCGTGAGGACTGGACCGACGAAGACTCGACGTCCTACAAGACGGGCGCGAAGTCGAGCCAGTTCAATCGCGCGTTCACGTGGCGCGCGGGCGGTCTCTACAAGTTCGATAGCGGCATTGCGCCGTACTTCAGCTATTCGAAGTCGTTCCAGCCGGCGCTCGGCACGAGCAAGACGGGCCAGGCCTTCGCGCCGACGTTCGGCGAACAGTACGAAGTCGGCGTGAAGTTCCAGCCGACCGGCTACAACAGCTTCGTCACTGTGTCGGCGTTTCACCTGACGCAGAAAAACGTGTTGACCCTCGATCCGACCGACAACCGTTTCCAGGTGCAGACGGGCGAGGTGCGCTCGCAGGGGATCGAGGTGGAAGGGCACGCGAGCCTGACCAACAACCTGCAGCTGATCGCGAGCTACACGTACACGAACCTGCTGAACACGAAGAGCAATACGTCGAACCTGAACAAGGTGCCGACCGGCATTCCGCGCAACACGGCTTCGCTGTGGGCGGATTACACGATGACGAGCGGTCCGCTGTCCGGCTTGCAGACGGGCGTGGGGCTGCGCTACATCGGCGGTTCGTATGGCGATCAGACGAACACGTTCATGACGTCGTCTGCAACGCTCGTCGATCTGTCGCTGCGCTACGACCTCGGCCGCGCGTTCACGTACCTGCGTGGCTGGACCGGCTCGCTCAACGCGAGCAACCTGCTCGACCGTCGCTACATCGCGTCGTGCGACAGCGGTCTGTCGTGCTACTGGGGCCAGGGGCGCCTCGTGCTGGCGGGTCTGAAGTATCAGTGGTAATTCACCTGGAGACAGTGCGGCAATGCAAGTTCTGGCGACTCAACCTCTGAACGGACACGGCGGAGAGGCCGTGTCATTGCCGCTGTCTCCTGCGCAGGAAGGGCTGTGGTTCATGCAGCGGCTCGAGCCGCTGTCGACCGCGTATCACCTCGCGCGTGCGTTTCATCTGCGCGGTCCGCTCGACGTTGCCGCGCTCGAGCAGGCATTAAATGTTGTGCGTGCGCGGCAGGCCGTGTTACGCACGTGTTTTATCGAGCGCGACGGGCAGCCGCTTCAGGTCGCCGGATCGCATTTCGATGTGCGTGTGCCGATGAGCGATCTGTCGGTGCATGTGGACGGCGAGCGCGATGCTGCGCTTTCCGCTGCGCTCGCGCATGAAAGACAGCAGCCGTTCGATCTTGCCGCAGATGGCGCGGCACGTCTGTGCATTTTCAGAATGTCGGCGGACTGGCATGTGCTGTCCGTCGTCGTGCATCACCTCGTGTCGGATGGCGGATCGAACGCGATCTTCGCGCGCGAACTCGCTGATGCGTACGGTGCGATCGTGCGCAATGAAGCATCGACTGCGCGTCCCGCGTTGACCTGGCAGTACGCCGATTTCGCCGGATGGCAACGCGCGGAGCGCACGAGCGACAAGGGTCGTGCCGATCTCGCATGGTGGACCGGCTACCTAGGCGCGCGGCAGGATGTTTTCGAACTGCCCGCCGATTTCGTGCGTACCGCTGCATCGGAACGCACGGCGCACACGCATACGTTCACGCTGAAGGACTCGACCGTCGCGGCGGTGCGCGCGCGCTGCAAGGCCGAACGCTGCACGTCGTTCGTCGCGTTGATGGCCGCGTGGCAGTTGCTGTTGTCGCGCCATTCCGGCCGCGACGATTTCTGCATCGGCGTGCCGACCAGCGGTCGTCTTCGCGAAGAGTGCGAAGAGCTGATCGGTCTGTTTGTCGATACGCAGGTGTATCGCGCGCGCCTTCATCCGTCGATGACGGGACGCGCGCTTTTGGATGCAGTTCGCAGCGACACGCGCGCCGCGCTCGATCACAACGGCGTGACGCTCGCTGCGGTCGTCGATGCGCTGGGCGTGCGTCGCGAAGCCGATCGTCATCCGCTGTTCCAGACGCTGTTCAATGTGCAGGGGGCATCTGCTGCGGGCGCGTTGTCGCTCGAAGGGCTCGATGTCGAGATCGTCGATTTCGAAAGTCCCGCGGCGCGCTTCGATCTGAGCTTCGATGTTCGTATCGCTGCCGATGCGGTGACCTGTACCGCACGCTACGACAGTTCGCTGTACCACGCCGAAACGATTGCGAGGTTGGGGCGGCATTACGAAGCGCTGCTGGTCGGACTGTGCGACGCACCTGAGCGGGCTGTCGCCGGGATCGAGTTCATCGACGAGGATGAGCTTGCGCAACTGTCTGTGTGGAGCGCATCGCCATCGCGTTACGAGCCGTTTGCTGGTGTGCATGAGCTGTTCAGCCGTGAGGCGCTGCGTCATCCATCGGCAGTGGCGCTGGTGTACGGCGAAGCAGTGTTGACGTACGCGGAACTGGAGTCACGTGCGAACCGTCTAGCGCATTTCCTGATCGGGCGGGGCGTAGGCCCCGAAGTGCGGGTCGGCATCGGCGTAGAACGCTCGGTGGAGATGGTGGTGGGCCTGCTGGCGATCCTGAAGGCGGGTGGCGCGTACGTACCGCTAGACCCGGAGTACCCGGCCGAACG
>NZ_SMRO01000008.1 GCF_004359985.1 Paraburkholderia flava
TGGAGCGCATCGCCATCGCGTTACGAGCCGTTTGCTGGTGTGCATGAGCTGTTCAGCCGTGAGGCGCTGCGTCATCCATCGGCAGTGGCGCTGGTGTACGGCGAAGCAGTGTTGACGTACGCGGAACTGGAGTCACGTGCGAACCGTCTAGCGCATTTCCTGATCGGGCGGGGCGTAGGCCCCGAAGTGCGGGTCGGCATCGGCGTAGAACGCTCGGTGGAGATGGTGGTGGGCCTGCTGGCGATCCTGAAGGCGGGTGGCGCGTACGTACCGCTAGACCCGGAGTACCCGGCCGAACGCCTCGCGTACATGTGCGAGGACAGCGGCATCGCACTGCTGCTCACACAGCACGCATTGCGCGAACGGTTTGACGCCCACGTGGCAGGCCGCTGCGCAGTAGTAGAACTGGACACGCTGGACACGTCAGCGGAACCGTCAACGCTGCCTGCCGCGACGGTCCACCCGGAACAGCTCGCGTACGTGATCTACACGTCGGGCTCAACGGGCCGCCCGAAGGGCGCAGCGAACCGCCACGGCGCGCTGTACAACCGCCTCGCATGGATGCAGCAGGCGTACGGTCTGGACGCAACGGATACCGTGCTGCAGAAGACCCCGTTCAGCTTCGACGTCTCGGTATGGGAATTCTTCTGGCCGCTGATGACGGGCGCCCGTCTGGCGGTAGCCGCTCCAGGCGACCACCGCGAGCCCGCACGGCTGGTAGAACTGATCGACCGCCACCAGGTGAGCACCCTGCACTTCGTGCCGCCGATGCTGCAGGCGTTCGTCTCATCGCTGGACGAAGAAACGACATGTACCAGCCTGCGCCGCGTGATCTGCAGCGGCGAGGCGTTGCCGGCCACCCTGCAGGACCGCACGCTCGAGCGTCTGCCGCACGTGCAACTGTACAACCTGTACGGCCCGACGGAAGCCGCAATCGACGTCACGCACTGGACGTGTCGCGCAGGCGACGCAACGGTCCCGATCGGCCGGCCGATTGGCAACGTGACCACACACGTGCTGGACGCCTCGATGAACCGGGTACCGGTGGGCGTCGCGGGTGAACTGTACCTGGGCGGCGCAGGACTCGCGCGCGGGTACCTGAAACGCGCAGCACTGACGGCAGAGCGCTTCGTGCCGGACCCGTTCATCACAGGAAGCCGGCTGTACCGCACGGGCGATCTGGCCCGCTGGCGCACGGATGGTGCACTGGAATACCTGGGGAGACTGGATCACCAGGTGAAGGTGCGCGGATTCCGTATCGAGCTGGGCGAGATCGAGGCGGCACTGCAGACGCTGGAAGGCGTCGGCGAAGCGGTGGTGGTGACGCAGATGGGCCCGGGCGGAGCACGGCTCGTCGGCTACGTGACAGCCCGCGCAGGTGCGACGCTGGAGCCACGCACCCTGGAGACAGGGCTGAAGGCGAAGCTGCCGGAGTACATGGTGCCGTCGGTGTGGGTGGAACTGGAGAAGCTGCCGCTCTCGCCGAACGGGAAGGTGGAGCGGCGTGCACTACCGGCGCCGGAGCGCGCACAGGAACAGGAACACGAAGCCCCGCAGGGTGAAGTGGAAACGGCACTGGCACAGGTATGGGAGAGCGTACTGCGGGTAGAGCGCATCAGCCGTCACGCGAACTTCTTCGAACTGGGAGGCGACTCGATCCTGAGCCTGCAGATCGTGGAGCGGGCGAGGCGCGCGGGCTGGAAGGTGACCCCGAGACAGCTGTTCGAGCGGCAGACGGTGAGTCAACTGGCGGGCGTGGTGCAGCGCGTGCAGGAACAGGTAGCGCAGAACCACACCGCACAGGGCGAAGTGCCGCTGCTGCCGATCCAGGCGCAGTTCTTCGAGCAGGTGCAGCAGCAGCGTCACCACTGGAACCAGGCGGTGCTGCTCAGGAGCAGCGAAGCGATCGATGCGCAGGTGCTGGAGCAGGCACTGCACGCGCTAATAAACCACCACGACGCACTGCGGCTGCGCTTCACGCAGGATGCAGCAGGCCGGTGGGTGCAGGCGTACGCACAGACAGAAACAGGAACCCAGACACAACCCGACCTGCTGTGGATTCGCGAGGCCAAAGACGCTGCACAGATCGAGGCACACAGCGAAGCCGCCCAGCGCAGCCTCGACCTGACAAAGGGCCCATTACTGCGCGCGGTACTGATGCGGATAGAGGACGGCAGCACACGGTTGCTGCTGGTGATCCACCACCTGGTAGTGGATGGCGTGTCGTGGCGCATCCTGCTGGA
>NZ_SMRO01000009.1 GCF_004359985.1 Paraburkholderia flava
GCACTTCAGGGATGCCCCACCCTGCGCACAGCGCAGGGTCTCAGGCAGACGCACGGTTGAGATCAGTGTTGTGCCTCAACCATCACAACCCACACGAGAGGCATCCTCTCAGCTACTTCTTCCCGATTGGTTGTGTTGAGTATCCCTCAACACGACAACAAGTCATGCCTGATGACCATAGCGTGTCGGTACCACCCCTTCCCATCCCGAACAGGACCGTGAAACGACTCCACGCCGATGATAGTGCGGATTGCCCGTGTGAAAGTAGGTAATCGTCAGGCTCCTTATGCTTCAGCTCAAAGCCCCCAACCGCTTCAACCCCGGTTGGGGGCTTTGTGTTTGTGGATGTTAAGTGAGAGTTCGATGAGCTTTGGAGCAAAGCTTGCCCTTGACAGGGTGCTGTTGCTCCCCCATAATCATCAGTTCTCTGCGGAGGGGTGCCCGAGTGGCTAAAGGGGGCAGACTGTAAATCTGTTGGCTTACGCCTACGTTGGTTCGAATCCAACCTCCTCCACCAGAATGCAGGCGTAGTTGTTGGGAATCGACGAATCCTTGCGGGTGTAGCTCAATGGTAGAGCAGAAGCCTTCCAAGCTTATGACGAGGGTTCGATTCCCTTCACCCGCTCCAGTTTCAAGATGTAGCGCCCATGTGGCTCAGTGGTAGAGCACTCCCTTGGTAAGGGAGAGGTCGGCAGTTCGATCCTGCCCATGGGCACCAGCAAAGTAGCCAGTGATTGTTTGCGCCCGGCGCAACGTACGGAAATCCTCTAGGAGTCGAAAATGGCCAAGGGTAAATTTGAGCGGACGAAGCCGCACGTGAACGTGGGGACGATCGGACACGTTGACCACGGCAAGACCACGCTGACGGCGGCGATCACGACGGTGCTGACCGCGAAGTTCGGCGGCGAAGCGAAGGCGTACGACCAGATCGACGCGGCGCCGGAAGAAAAGGCGCGCGGCATCACGATCAACACGGCGCACGTGGAATACGAAACGGCGAACCGCCACTACGCCCACGTGGACTGCCCGGGCCACGCCGACTACGTGAAGAACATGATCACGGGTGCGGCGCAGATGGACGGCGCGATCCTGGTGTGCTC